>NZ_LQXW01000006.1:0-159614 GCF_001586765.1 Pseudomonas sp. ABFPK
GCTGGCCCTAATAGGCCAGCCGCCTTTTCTTTTTCAAAATGTCAGCGCTGCCACAGATCTGAAGTCATGCGCCTCATGTTTGCTGCGCGACAGCGCAGCCCGGAAGGGCTGGGTGATCTCCCACAGGGAAACGCTGTACCTGTGGGAGCGGGCGTGCCCGCGAACGAGGGCGAAGCCCTCGCAATGGGCCTTAACGCGAAGCCAGCAGCGCCTTGCCGCGGGCGACGGCCGCACGCACCTGCGCCGGTGCGGTACCACCAATGTGGTTACGGGCATTCACCGAGCCTTCCAGGGTCAGCACGGCAAACACGTCCTGCTCGATCTGGTCGCTGAACTGGCGCAGTTCGTCCAGGCTCATTTCGGCCAGGTCCTTGCCGGTGTCCACGCCATACTTCACCGCGTGACCCACGATCTCGTGGCAGTCACGGAACGGCAGGCCACGGCGTACCAGGTAGTCGGCCAGGTCGGTAGCGGTGGAGAAGCCGCGCAGGGCCGCTTCACGCATGATGGCGTGCTTGGGCTTGATGGCCGGGATCATGTCGGCAAAGGCACGCAGCGAGTCGCGCAGGGTGTCGGCGGCGTCGAACAGCGGTTCCTTGTCTTCCTGGTTGTCCTTGTTGTAGGCCAGTGGCTGGCCTTTCATCAGGGTCAGCAGGCCGGTCAGGGCGCCGAACACACGGCCGCTCTTGCCACGTACCAGTTCCGGCACGTCCGGGTTCTTTTTCTGCGGCATGATCGAGCTGCCGGTGCAGAAGCGGTCTGGCAGGTCGATGAACTGGAACTGCGCGCTGGTCCACAGCACCAGCTCTTCGGAGAAGCGCGACAGGTGCATCATCGCCACGCTGGCGGCGGCGCAGAATTCGATGGCGAAGTCGCGGTCCGACACGCCGTCCAGCGAGTTGCCGGCCACGGCTTCGAAGCCCAGCAGCTTGCAGGTGAGCTCGCGGTCGATCGGGTAGGTGGTGCCTGCCAGCGCGGCGCTGCCCAGGGGCATGCGGTTGGCACGCTTGCGGCAGTCGACCAGGCGCTCGTAGTCGCGGCTGAGCATTTCGAACCAGGCCAGCAGGTGGTGGCCGAAGGTGACCGGCTGGGCAGTTTGCAGGTGGGTGAAGCCGGGCATGATGGTTTCGGCTTCACGCTCGGCCTGCTCCAGCAGGCCCTGCTGCAGGCGGGTGATTTCGGCCAGGATCAGGTCGATTTCGTCGCGCAGCCAAAGGCGAATGTCGGTGGCCACCTGGTCGTTGCGGCTACGGCCGGTGTGCAGCTTCTTGCCAGTGATGCCGATACGGTCGGTCAGGCGTGCCTCGATGTTCATGTGCACGTCTTCGAGGTCGACACGCCAGTCGAAGGTGCCAGCCTCGATCTCGCCCTGGATGGTCTTCAGGCCATCGATGATGGTGTCGCGCTCGGCATCGCTGAGCACGCCGACCTGCGCCAGCATGGTGGCATGGGCGATCGAACCCATGATGTCGTGGCGGTACAGGCGCTTGTCGAAATCGACCGAGGCGGTGAAACGGGCGACGAAGGCGTCGACGGGTTCACTGAAGCGGCCGCCCCAGGACTGATTGGTCTTGTCGGTGCTCATGGATTCACTCATTGCAGGCGTGAACGAAAAAGTGGCGCCGATGATAGCAGGGTTTGGGCCGGCCGCCGCAGGGCGCTGGTCGACAGAAATGCGCGGAAAACGATAGAGAAGGATTTGCAGGAATGAACGGCAGTGTTCCACGGACCGTCTACAGTTGGACAGAGGACTGGCAGTGAATCTGCCGGCCGAGTGAATCTTTGGCCTTCGCACCGGTCTAGAGCGTGACCTTAGTGTCGCTCGAACCATACCTGTCTACGCTATACCTGTGCGAGACTCATTCAGGAATCCAGCGCAATTATGAATGTCCTGATCGTTGATGACGAACCCCAAGGCCGTGAGCGCCTTAGCCGGCTGCTCGGCGAACTGGAGGGTTACACCGTGCTGGAGCCTAGCGCCACCAACGGCGAGGAGGCCCTGGCGCTGATCGAAAGCCTCAAGCCCGATGTGGTCCTGCTGGACATCGGCATGCCAGGCCTGGATGGCCTGCAGGTTGCTGCTCGCCTGTGCGAGCGCGAGGCGCCTCCGGCGGTGGTGTTTTGCACCGGGGACGATGAATACGGTGCCGAGGCTTTCAAGGACAGTACCCTCAGCCATGTGACCAAACCTTTCCAGGCCCAGGCCTTGCGCGATGCCCTGCGCAAGGCCGAAAAGCCCAACCGCGCCCAGTTGGCGGCGCTCACCAGGCCGGCCAATGAAGGCGGCGGTCCGCGTAGCCACATCAGTGCCCGCACGCGCAAAGGCATCGAGCTGATCCCTTTGCCCCAGGTGATCTATTTCATTGCCGACCACAAGTACGTGACCTTGCGCCACGAGGCCGGGGAAGTGTTGCTCGACGAGCCGCTCAAGGCCCTGGAAGACGAGTTTGGCGAACGCTTCGTGCGTATCCACCGCAATGCCCTGGTCGCCCGTGAGCGTATCGAACGCTTGCAGCGCACGCCGCTGGGGCATTTTCAGCTATACCTGAAAGGCCTGGACGGTGACGCCCTGACCGTCAGCCGGCGCCATGTGGCCGGTGTGCGCAAGATGATGCAAACCCTCTGAGCCTGTACCGGCCCAATCGCCGGCAGGCCAGCTCCCACAGGTATAGTGTCAGCCTTGAGCCTTGCACGGCTTCTGTGGGAGCTGGCTTGCCGGCGATTGGGCGGTACAGGTAAGCACAGGATCCTGATCCACATCTGCTAGCGATACCGGCGATGCTGTTATCATCGACAGCATTTCTCTGGATCGGGGCGTTCCATGTCCACTCGCGAAATCCGCATTGCCACCCGTAAAAGTGCCTTGGCCCTATGGCAGGCCGAATACGTCAAAGCCCGCCTCGAGCAGGCCCACCCCGGTCTGCTGGTAACCCTGGTGCCCATGGTCAGCCGTGGCGACAAGCTGCTCGACGCGCCGCTGGCAAAGATCGGTGGCAAGGGCCTGTTCGTCAAGGAACTGGAAACCGCCCTGCTGGACAACGAAGCCGACATCGCCGTGCATTCGATGAAGGACGTGCCCATGGACTTCCCCGAAGGCCTGGGCCTGTACTGCATCTGCGAGCGCGAAGACCCGCGCGATGCCTTCGTTTCCAATACCTTTGACAGCCTCGATGCGCTGCCTGCCGGCAGCATCGTCGGTACCTCCAGCCTGCGTCGCCAGGCCCAGTTGCTGGCGCGTCGCCCGGACCTGCAGATCCGCTTCCTGCGCGGCAACGTCAACACCCGCCTGGCCAAGCTGGATGCCGGTGAGTACGACGCTATCATCCTCGCCGCCGCCGGTTTGATCCGCCTGGGCTTCGAAGACCGCATCACCTCCACCATCAGCGTCGATGACAGCCTGCCGGCTGGCGGCCAGGGCGCGGTGGGCATCGAATGCCGCAGCGCCGACCAGCAAATCCACGCGCTGCTGGCGCCGCTGCATCATGCCGATACCGCCGACCGGGTGGTGGCCGAGCGCGCCCTGAACAAACGCCTGAATGGCGGCTGCCAGGTACCGATTGCCTGCTATGCGGTACTGGAAGGTGACCAGTTGTGGCTGCGTGGCCTGGTCGGCCAGCCCAGCGGCGGTACCCTGCTGGTGGCCGATGCCCGCGCTCCACGTACTGCCGCCGAAACCCTGGGCGTGCAGGTGGCCGAGGACCTGCTGGGGCAGGGCGCCGAGGCCATCCTCAAGGAAGTCTACGGCGAGGCCGGCCACCCGTGAGTTCGTGGCGCCTGTTGCTGACCCGGCCTGCCGAGGACTGTGCGGCACTGGCGCAAAGCCTGGCAGCGGCGGGGGTAGCCAGCAGCTGCCTGCCGCTGCTGGCAATCGAGCCCGTCGCTGTGGACAACCAGCAACGCCTGTTGCTGGAAGGCCTGCAGGGCTTCCAGGCGATCATCGTGGTCAGCAAGCCGGCAGCCCGGTTGTTGCTTGAGCAACTGGCCGATGCCGGCCTGCAGCCACCCGTGCAAGGCTGGTTCACTGTGGGCGAGGCAACCGCCGCCGTGCTGCAGGGCGCGGGCCTGGCGGTGAGCTTCCCCCCACGTGGCGATGACAGCGAAGCGTTGCTGGTGCTGCCGGCCCTGCGCCAGGCAGTTGCCGTGCCGGCACCGCGGATCTTGATCGTTCGTGGTGTCGGAGGTCGCGAACTGCTGGCAGAGCGTCTTGCAGAGCAAGGTGCTAGTGTCGATTATCTGGAACTGTATCGTCGCTGCCTGCCGGCTTACCCGGCGGGCACCCTGATGCGCCGCATCGAAGCGGAACGCCTCAATGGCCTGGTGGTCAGCAGTGGGCAGGGTTTTGAACACTTGCAGCAGATGGCCGGCGCCGATTGGCCGCAGCTGGCGCGTCTGCCGCTGTTCGTGCCCAGCCCTCGGGTTGCCGATCAGGCCAGGGCCGCCGGGGCCCAACAGGTTGTGGATTGCCGTGGCGCCAGTGCCACGGCCTTGCTGGCAGCCGTGCAGCGCAGCGCTGCACCTGCCTCTTAAGGCGCTAAGCTGAACGCGATGCGCCCCCATGCAAAGGATGGATACGTGAGCGAGACTGTCTTGTCCAATAACGATCAGCCGTCGGCACAGGCGCCGGCGGAACCCGTCACCACCCCACCTGCCAAGCGCTCCGGCAGTGGCCTGGCAACGCTGGCCCTGCTGTTGGGCGCGGCCGGGGTGGCGGTAGGTGGCTGGGGTGTCTGGCAGGTGCGTCAACTGCAAGGCAGCGAATTCAACCAGGGCCAGCACATCGAGGCGCTGAACCAGCGCGCCGAGGCCCTGCAGCAGCGTGAGCAACAGATCAGCGCGCAACTGGCCAGCCTGCCAGCGGCCAGCGAGCTGGAAGACCGCCGCCGCCTGGTGGCACAGTTGCAGGGCGACCAGCAACGTCTCAGCCAGCGGCTGGAAACCATACTGGGCGAAAGCCGCAAGGAATGGCGCCTGGCCGAGGCCGAGCACCTGCTGCGCCTGGCCACCCTGCGTCTGTCTGCGCTGCAGGACATCACCAGTGCCAAGGCCTTGGTCGAGGGGGCGGACGAGATCCTGCGCGAGCAGAGCGATCCGGGTGCCTTCGCCGCCCGTGAGCAACTGGCGCACAGCCTGGCCACGCTCAACAGCACCCAGCAACCGGACCGTACCGGCCTGTTCCTGAAACTGGCCGCTCAGCGCGAGCTGGTGCAGCAACTCAGCGCCCAGTCGCCGGAGTTCGACACCAATGCCGATGCCTTGGGCGCGCTCACCGCCGATGGTGACGGCGCCAGTCGCCTGTCCCAATGGTGGGCCGAAATCTCCAAGTACTTCCAGATCGACTTCAACGCCGATGACAACGTGCGTCCGCTGCTGGCCGGGCAGCAACTGAACCAGCTGCGCCTTGCCCTGAGCCTGACCATCGAACAGGCCCAGTGGGCAGCGCTCAATGGCGATAGCAAGGTCTACACCCAGGCGCTGGACGACGCCCGCAGCGTGCTGCTGGCCAACTTCAACGCCGACAACCCGCAAAGCAAGGCCATGCTTGACAGCCTCAATGCCTTGGCCGAACAGCCGGTGTCGGTGGTTACCCCTGACCTCAGCGAAAGTCTGGCCGCAGTGCAGGCCTATATCCAGCGCCGCCACCTGCCGGCCGATGCTGAAGGGGGCAAGCCATGAAGCGTGTCTACCTGCTGGCCGTGCTGGCGATCGTGGTCGCCGCGGCGCTAGGTATCGCGGTCGCCAAGCACAGCGGCTACGTGCTGATTTCCTATGGCAGCTTCCGCTACCAGTCGGGGCTGTGGGCGGCCTTGGCCGGCTTGCTGGTTGTGGTGCTGTTGCTGTGGCTGGTGCGCTACCTGGTCGGCCTGGTGCTGACTTCCAGTGGCGTGGTCAACCCGTGGTCGCGGCGTAATCGCAGCCGGCGTGTTCGTCTGGCCATCGAGCAGGGCCAGCTGGACCTCGCCGAGGGCCGTTGGGCCAGTGCCCAGCGCCATCTGCACCGTGCCGCCGAGGCCGAGCGCCAGCCGTTGCTGTATTACCTCGGTGCCGCGCGTGCAGCCAACGAGCAAGGCCGAACCGAAGACAGCGACAACCTGCTGGAACGTGCCCTGGAGCGCCAGCCGCAAGCGGAACTGGCTATCGCCCTGACCCATGCGCAATTGCAGATGGACCGTGGCGAAAGCGACGGCGCGCTGGAAACCCTGCTGGCCATGCAGGAGCGCCACCCGCACAACGGCCAGGTGCTGCGCCTACTGCAGCGCCTGCACCTGGAACGCGGCGACTGGTCTGCCCTGATCCGCCTGCTGCCTGACCTGCGCAAGGGCAAGGTGCTGCCGGCCGCCGAGCTGGCTGCCCTGGAGCAACGTGCCTGGGGCCAGAACCTGAGCCTGGCCACCACCCGTGGCGAGGATGCGCAAAGCGCCCGTCAGGCTCTGGAGCGCGCCTGGCAGCAACTGACCGCGGCCCAGCGCCAGGAGCCACAGCTGGTGCTGGCCTATGCCGAGCAATTGCGCCAGGTGGGTGCCCAGAGCGAAGCGGAACAAGTGCTTCGCACCGCCCTCAAGCGTGAATACGAAAGCCACCTGGCCCGCCTGTACGGCCTGGTGCGCGGCGATGACCCGGCGCGCCAGCTGCAAACAGCCGAAGGTTGGCTCAAGGCCCACCCGCAAGATGCCAGCCTGCTGCTAACCCTGGGCCGTCTGAGCCTGCAGAACCGCTTGTGGGGCAAGGCGCGGGACTACCTGGAAAGCAGCCTGCGCATGGAACGCAACCCCGAGGCCTGTGCCGAGCTGGCGCGCCTGCTCGCCGGCCTTGGCGAGACCGAGCGCAGCAACCAGCTGTTCCAGGAGGGCCTCGGCCTGCTGGATGAGCGCCTGCTGGCCCTGCCTTTGCCCGAAGGCGTACGCGCCTGACCTACCCCAGGGCCCGCGCAAAGGTGCGGGCTTCGGGGGCGGGTAACTTTTCTCTCTGCGTAAGTTAAATCTGCAGTCCATTTCTTCAGACGTTTCCTACCGCACGGTTGGAAATTTCCTTCGCGATTCAGCGACTTGTCATTGCTGTCGCGCCTTGAAACAAAGCGCGTCTTTCCTCTACCGTTTCAAGCCACTTCATTATCCCGGGACCTTCACCACCCATGCTGCCGGCCCGTTTGCGCACCTTTTTCCTACCTGCCTGCCTTGCTGCACTGGCGGTACTGGCCGCGTCCTTCCACCTGGAAAGCGTCCTCGGGCTGGTGCCCTGCCCGTTGTGTTTCAGCCAGCGCCTGCTGCTTGGCCTGTACGCGCTGCTGTGCCTGGCGGCGGTGCTGCAGGCACCGGGTACGGCGGGCATTCGCTGTTACGCGCGGGCGACGCTGGGCTGTTCGCTGGCCGGGGCGCTGCTGGCAGCGCGACATGTCTGGTTGCAAGGGGATGACGGGGCCATTCCAGTCTGCCCGGTGCCGCTCGGGCGGCTGTTCGAGCAATCCTGGGGCGAGGCAGCCCGGCAATTGTTGTTCGGCGGCCCGGATTGCAACTCGCTGACCTGGAGCTTTCTCGACCTGACTCTGCCCGAGTGGAGCCTGTTGGCGTTCCTGCTGCTGGCAATGCTGCCCTTGAGTTGCCTGCTGGCGTATCGTTTCCGCACCCTGGCGAGAACATGACCTGGCGCAAGGTTGCGCCATTGGCACGACCAATGGCCGTGTAACAGGGTATTAAACACTTGTATGAACTTTGTCCGCTGCGTACCTTGAAGGGCAGCACGCGCGGGAATAATCTCCCAGCACGCATACCGAAAACACAACTGCTCGATGCCGCCTGCTGATGTCACCTTTGTGCTGCACGGTCGTGGTGCGAGGTGCAGCGGCATCTACCCAGAAGGGAAGAGATTGCCATGCTCGATAGTTGTCAGAACGCTCAGGAACGCTGGGGTGGGGTTCACAAACTGATCGACCGCTGGCTGGAGGAGCGCCAGGAACTGGTGCAGGCTTTCCGCGCGCTGCGCGATGCCAAGCCGGCCTTCGCCGACAAGGACACGAACGGGGACTTTTGCGCGCTCCTCGTTGACTACGTTTCGGCGTGGCATTTCGAAGTCTGCGAGCAGTTGGTCAGTGAGGCCAAAGCCTTCGGCGACGAGAAGGCGCTGAAGCTGGCCGAAGAGATCAACCCACGGATCAACGACAGTACTCAGGTCGCATTAGCCTTCAATGACCATTGCGCCAAGGGTGAGTGCAAGGACACCGAACGCTTTGCCGAAAAGCTGGGCAAGCTGGGTGGCCTGCTGCACGAGCGCTTCGAACTTGAAGACTGCCTGATCGAAGTGTTGCACAACGCGCACAAGGAAGAAGGCGCATTACCGGCGTGAGTGTTGGCGTCAGTCGCCAACCGCCAGCAGTTCTATCTCGAACACCAGGGGGGTGTAGGGTGCAATCAGGTCGCCCGCACCCTCGGCGCCATACGCTAGCGCCGACGGGATCACCAGGCGCCATTTGGCGCCAGCGTGCATCTTTGGCAAGGCCACCTGCCACCCTTCGATGACTGAGTCCAGGCTGAACCACTGGGGCGTCTGGTTCTGGTCGAACACCGAGCCGTCTGGCAGCCTGCCCACATAGCGCACCTGCACCTTGCCACCGGCTTTGGATTGCGCGCCCGTGCCTGCTTGCAGTTCGCTGTAGAGCACACCCTCCGGTAGTTCATGCACGCCATAACGACCACGCTCGTTGGCCATGAAGCGTGTTTCGGCAGCTTGCAGCTTCTGCATGGCGGCATCGCCTTCCCGTGCTTCCTGCTGCTGGAGCAAAGCCTGCATGCGTGCCTTGTCGAGTTTCAGCGGTTGCCCTTGATAGGACTGGCGCAGGCCTTCTACCAGCGCATCCAACTGCAGGCCCGGCATATCCTGGCGCAGCCGCTCACCCAGGCTGGCGCCGATGCTGTAGGCGAGGTCATGTTCTTCGCTGTCGGCCAGGGCGATGGGTGCCAGCAGGCATAAACCTAAAAGAAGATATCGAGGCATGGTCAGTTCCTGCGCCAATGAGCGGGGAAGTATGCCAGTGTTCCGTTTTGTATTGTGTGCTCGCGGTCCTTGCAGGAGCGGCCTTGTGTCGCGACAGGGCTGCAAAGCAGCCCCGGCAATATCTGCGGTGGTGCTGAAATCCAGGGGCTGCTCCGCAGCCCATCGCGACACAAGGCCGCTCCTGCAGGAGTGCTGTGCAATACAGATAACTGCCAAATATCAGCAATGATTTATTCAGCAACTACACTTGCTCGGAGCTGCAAGATAACAACTTTGCCCAGGCATGCAACGCGGCGTAAACAATACTGTCAACATGCCCTAGCGGCGGTAGCAGCAGAAGCATAGTATGAGCCGCAATCTCGTCAGCCAGGAGGTAAACCATGTCGGCTAAAAAGAAGCCAGTAAGCACGCCGTTACACCTGCTCCAGCAACTTTCGGGCAGCTTGCTCGAACACTTGGAAGATGCCTGCTCGCAAGCGCTGGCTGATGCGGAAAAACTGCTGGCCAAGTTGGAAAAGCAGCGTGGCAAGGCCCAGGAAAAACTGCACAACGGTCGCCTGAAACTGCAAGACGCGGCCAAGGCAGGTAAAGCCAAGGCGCAGACCAAGGCGCAAAAAGTCATTGGAGAACTTGAAGAACTGCTCGACTCCCTCAAAGAACGTCAAACCCAGACTCGTTCTTATATTCAGCAACTCAAGCGCGATGCCCAGGACAGCCTCAAGCTGGCCCAAGGTGTAGGCAAGGTTCGCGAAGCTGCAGCCAAGGCGCTTGACCAGCGTGCTGCCAAGACCTCCAAACCGGCAGCCGCCAAACCCGTCACCAAGGCTGCTGCGGCCAAACCTGCAGCCAAGCCGGCCGCCAAGGCCACTGCTGCTGCCAAACCTGCAGCCAAGCCAGCCGCCAAGGCCACTGCTGCTGCCAAACCTGCGGCCAAGCCAGCCGCCAAGGCCGCTGCTGCAGCCAAACCAGCTGCCAAAGCCACTGCTGCTGCCAAGCCTGCAGCGAAGCCAGCCGCCAAGGCCACTGCTGCTGCCAAGCCTGCAGCGAAGCCAGCCGCCAAGGCCACTGCTGCTGCCAAACCTGCAGCCAAGCCAACTGCCAAGGCAACTGCTGCTGCCAAACCTGCGGCCAAGCCAGCCGCCAAGGCCACTGCTGCAGCCAAACCTGCTGCCAAGCCAGCAGCCAAAGCCACCGCAGCCGCTAAACCTGCAGCCAAGCCAGCGGCGGCCAAAACGCCAGCCAAAGCCGCTGCTGCCAAGCCGGCCGCGAAACCAGCTGCCGCCAAGGCTCCAGCACGTACGGCCGCCAAACCCGCCGCCAAGCCAGCAGCTGCCAAGCCTGTTGCCAGCAAGCCAGCCGAAGCCAAACCGGCTACGCCAGCCGCCAGCACTCCGGCCGCCGCGACCAACTCGGCCACCCCGGCAGCTTCGGTAGCGCCATCGGCACCTGCCAGCACCCCGGCTCAGGCACCGTCTTCGGCGTCCTGAAGCGCTGCCGCCGCGACGCGCAACCGAACCAGCGCGTCGTGGTGGCGGGCCTGGTCCGGCGCCAGCCGGTCCAGCCAGTCTTCCATGGGCTCATGGGCGCCCACCGGCCACTGTTGCGAACGCTCCTGCAAGCGTTCCAGCAAGGTTTTCTCGGCCTGTAACTCCAACCCCTTCACCTGCTCACGCAACGCCGCCAGCTGCGCATTACTTTGCGCTGCTGCTCGCCACTGTTGGCGCAAACTACGTAATGGGTTGACCACTTCGCGCTGCCAGGGCTCGGTAACCTCGCGCAATGCCTGTACGCGTTCGTCCCGCACGGCCACGCCACGCGCCTGCAGCCAGGTTGCGCACAGCAGCAGACAGACATCGCCACCCAGCGCCTGCAGTTCAAGGCAGGCGGCTTCCACGCCGGGCCTGGCGTACAGGGCCAGGGCGTGATTCCACAGGTCGGTGTGCATGGTTCCACTCGCGCTATGGGCCGAGGAAGCTGGTAGACTCCGCGACCATCATGATCAGACTATCCAACCTCACTTTACAGCGTGGTCCGCAGCGCTTGCTAGAAGGCGCCGAGATGACCCTGCACACCGGTCACAAGGCCGGCCTGATCGGCGCCAACGGCGCCGGAAAATCCAGCCTGTTCGCCTTGCTGCGCGGTGAGCTGTCGCCCGATGCCGGCGATTGCCAGCTGCCCGGTGACTGGCGCATCGCCCACATGCGCCAGGAGGTCGATACCCTCGACCGCCTGGCCGTGGACTATGTGCTCGACGGTGACGTGCGCCTGCGCAAGGTCCAGGCCGAACTCGCTGCGGCCGAGCAGGCCCACGACGGTACCGCCCTGGCGCGCCTGCACATTGAGCTGGATAGCGCCGACGGCTATACCGCCGACGCCCGCGCACGCAAGCTGCTGGCCGGCCTTGGTTTCACCAACGAACAGATGGACCGCCGCGTCGGCGACTTCTCCGGTGGCTGGCGGATGCGCCTGAACCTGGCCCAGGCCCTGATGTGCCCCTCCGACCTGCTGCTGCTCGACGAGCCCACCAACCACCTGGACCTGGACGCTATCCTGTGGCTGGAGGACTGGCTCAAGGGCTACCCCGGCACGTTGTTGCTGATCTCCCACGACCGCGACTTCCTCGATGCCGTGGTCGACCATGTGCTGCACGTCGAGCAGCGCAAGCTGAATCTGTACAAGGGCGGCTACACGGCCTTCGAGCGCACCCGGGCCGAGCGCCTGGCGCAACAGCAGCAGGCCTACGAGAAACAGCAGGCCCAGCGTGCGCACATGGAAAAGTACATTGCCCGCTTCAAGGCCCAGGCCACCAAGGCCCGCCAGGCACAGAGCCGGATCAAGGCACTGGAGCGCATGGAGGAGCTATCGGCGGCGCATGTCGATTCGCCGTTCGACTTCGTTTTCCGCGAGTCGCAGAAAATCTCCAGCCCGCTGCTGAGCCTGTCCGAAGGCCGCCTGGGCTACGGTGACAAAGCGATCCTCGACAAGGTCAAGCTGCAGCTCACCCCCGGTGCGCGCATTGGCCTGCTCGGCCCCAACGGCGCTGGCAAGTCGACCCTGATCAAGAATCTCGCTGGCGAGCTCGAGCCATTGTCGGGCCGCCTGGTGCGAGGTGAGAACCTGGCCGTGGGCTACTTCGCCCAGCACCAGTTGGACTCTCTGGACGACAAGGCCAGCCCGCTGCTGCACCTGCAGCGCATTGCCCCCACCGAACGTGAGCAGACCTTGCGCGACTTCCTGGGCGGCTTCGACTTCCATGGCGACCGCGTCGACGAGCCGGTGGTGAACTTTTCCGGTGGTGAAAAGGCTCGCCTGGCACTGGCCCTGATCGCATGGGAAAGACCGAACCTGTTGCTGCTCGACGAACCGACCAACCACCTCGACCTGGAAATGCGCCTGGCGCTGACCATGGCCCTGCAGGAGTTTGCCGGTGCCGTGGTGGTGGTGTCGCACGACCGTCACCTGCTCAAGAGCACCACCGACGACTTCCTGCTGGTGGCCGACGGCAAGGTCGACATCTTCGATGGTGACCTGGACGACTACAGCCGCTGGCTGGTCGAGTACCGCCAGCGCAGCGCGCCAGCCAGTACCACCCCGGTCAACCCGGACAAGACCGACAAGAAGGCCCAACGCCAGGCTGCCGCAGCCTTGCGTCAGCAACTGGCCCCGCACAAGAAGGCTGCCGACAAGCTGGAAGCCGAGCTCAACCAGGTGCACGCGCAACTAGCCGAGATCGAGACCGCGCTGGGTGATGGTGGCCTCTACGACGCTTCGCGCAAGGACGAGTTGCGTGACCTGCTGGCGCGCCAGACCAAGCTGAAGCAGCGCGAAGGCGAACTGGAAGAGGCCTGGATGGAAGCGCTGGAAACCCTCGAAAGCATGCAGGCCGAGCTCGAGGCGCTGTCCTGATGGAGGAACTGCGTTCGCTGCTGCCAGGGCAATGGATGGACACCTTCTGGCTGGGCTTGCAGATACTGTTGATCCTGGTAGTGGCCTTCGTCCTGCAGCGCATCGTTGCACGCGGGCTGAGCCGCCTGAGCCAGCGTTACCCGTTGCCGCCGGAGCTGTTGGTGCCGGTGCGTGGCGGCCTGCGCTGGCTGATCATGGGCAGCGCGTTGCTGTTCGTGCTGGAGCGCCTGGGTGTGTCGGCGACTGTGCTGTGGACAGCACTGTCCGGCTTCGTCGCGGTGGCAGCAGTGGCTTTCTTCGCCATGTGGAGCGTGCTGTCCAACCTGCTGTGCGCGGTGCTGATCTTCACCGTCGGGCCGTTTCGTATTGGTGATGTGGTCGAACTGGTCGACACCCTCGACAAGCCGGGCGTCAAGGGCCGGGTGATTGCCATCAACCTGCTGTTCACCACGCTGATGGAAATGCCCGAGGCGGGCGGGGCGCTGGTGCAGGTGCCCAATAGCCAGTTCTTCCAGAAGTCAGTACGGCGCTGGCGCGGGGCTGAGGTGCAGACGATGCACAAAGAGGCGCCCGCCGAAGCGGACTGATTAATCCTGTACCGTCCTCTTCGCAGCACAAGGCTGCTCCTACAGCGACCGCGTAACTCTGTAGGAGCAGCCTTGTGCTGCGAAGAGGACAGTACAGGTAGAACAAATCCTGCAAAATTTACTGGTTATTTTTTCACCAACACCTTAGCTTAACGTTTTGCAACAAATGTCCGAGCGAGGTGTGTGATGTCGATGGAAGTGTGGTTGGGCTTCTTTGCCGCCTGTTGGGTGATCAGCCTTTCACCCGGCGCCGGGGCGATTGCCTCGATGTCCAGTGGCTTGCAATACGGTTTTTGGCGTGGTTACTGGAACGCCCTGGGCCTGCAACTGGGCCTGATCCTGCAGATCGCCATCATCGCCGCCGGCGTCGGCGCTGTTCTGGCTGCCTCGGCCACAGCGTTCCAGATCATCAAGTGGTTCGGTGTCGCCTACCTCGTCTACCTGGCCTACAAACAGTGGCGTGCGCTGCCCTTGGACATGAGCGATGAATCCGCCGTGCGTCCGATCGGAAAACCGCTTAGCCTGGTGTTCCGTGGTTTCCTGGTCAACGTCAGCAACCCCAAGGCGCTGGTGTTCATGCTGGCGGTGCTGCCGCAGTTCATCAATCCGCATGAACCGTTGTTGCCCCAGTATGTGGCGATCACCGTGACCATGGTCGCCGTGGATATGCTGGTGATGGCGGGGTATACCGGGTTGGCTGCGCGGGTGTTGCGCCTGCTGCGTACGCCCAAACAGCAGAAGCGTTTGAACCGGACTTTCGCCGGGTTGTTCATTGGCGCGGCCACCTTCCTGGCGACTCTGCGTCGCGCGCCAGTCTGACAGACCGTATGTAGGCCATTCGCGGGCTTGCCCGCGAATGGGCCACCTCTATTTCTGCTTGTCCACCAACCCCTTGAGCAAATCCACCGGCAGCGGAAAGACGATGGTCGAGCTCTTGTCCCCGGCAATCGTCCCCAGCGTCTGCATGTAGCGCAACTGCATCGCCCCTGGCTCCTTGCTCAGCATCTGCGCCGCCTGCATCAACTTCTCCGACGCCTGCAACTCACCCTCGGCATGGATCACCTTGGCCCGCCGTTCACGCTCGGCCTCGGCCTGGCGGGCAATGGCGCGCACCATCGATTCGTTGAGGTCTACGTGCTTGATCTCGACGTTGGCCACCTTGATACCCCAGGCATCGGTCTGTGCATCAAGCACCTGGCGAATGTCCGAGTTCAGTTGCTCGCGTTCGGCCAACAGTTCATCCAGTTCGTGCTTGCCGAGCACCGCGCGCAGCGTGGTCTGGGCCAGCTGGCTGGTCGCCACGAGGAAATCCTCGACCTGGATGATCGCCTTCTGCGGGTCGAGCACTCGGAAGTAGAGCACGGCGTTGACCTTGACCGAGACGTTGTCGCGGGTGATCACATCCTGAGGTGGTACATCCAGCACCACGGTGCGCAGGTCAACCCGCACCATTTGCTGGATTACCGGGATCAGCAGGATCAGCCCCGGCCCCTTCACCTGCCAGAAGCGCCCCAGTTGGAACACCACGCCGCGCTCGTATTCACGCAGGATGCGGAACGCCGACAGCAACAGCATCGCCAGCACGATCAGCACCGCGCCGAAGCCCAATTGCATGAACATGGTCATTCTCCTTGCGCCGCGGGCGCGGCGGCGCTCACTTCCAGCATGACGCCATGGCGCGCGGTCACCCGCACGTTCTGGCCCGCTTGCAGTGGCGTTGCACACTGCGCCTGCCATTGCTCGCCCTGGGCCAGCACAAAGCCACAGAACGGGTTGCCCGCCATCACCTGTGTGACAGTGACCAGGCTGCCGACCAGGCCGGCGTCACCGCTGACCAGCGCCCGTCGGCGGGCCTTGAGGGCCATGCCCAGCACGCCGCCGATCAGCAGCGCCGAGAGCACCGCCAGGATCCCGATCAGGGTCAACGGGATACCGAAACCAGGGGCGTCAGTGTCGATCAGGATCAGCGCGCCGACCACGAAGGCGACAATGCCGCCAAAGCCGACCACGCCGAAACTGGGCAGAAAGGCTTCGGCAATCATGAAGGCGATGCCGAGCAATATCAGCGCCACCCCGGCGAAGCTCACCGGCAACAGCTGCAGGGCATATAGCGCCAGCAGCAGGCATATACCGCCGACCACGCCACCGACCGTCGAGCCGGGGTTCATGAATTCGAACAGCAGGCCGTACACACCGATCATGATCAGAATCAGCGCCACGCTGGGGTTGGTGATGACTGCGAGCACCCGTGTGCGCCAGTCCGGCAGGTGCTCGATGAGGCTGGCGCCGGCAGTCTGCAGTTGCTGGGGCTGGCCAGCGACAGTGAGCGTTTTGCCATCGAGCTTGTGCAGCAGGTCACTCAGGTCATCGGCCATCAGGTCGATAACGTCAAGCCTCAAGGCCTCGCTGGCGGACAGGCTGACCGCCTCGCGCACGGCCTTCTCCGCCCAGTCGGCATTGCGCCCGCGCAGCTGCGCCAGGCCACGGATGTAGGCTGCCGCATCGTTGACCTGCTTGCGCGCGAGGGTATCGTCATCGCTGCCTTTGGCCTTGTCATCCTTGGGCGTGCCTGGCGGAGCACCGACCTGCACGGGGGTTGCGGCCCCCAGGTTGGTACCGGGCGCCATAGCCGCGACATGGCTGGCATAGAGGATGTAAGTGCCGGCGCTGGCGGCGCGGGCTCCGCTGGGGGCGACGAAGGTTGCGACCGGCACTGGGCTGGCGAGAATCGCCTTGATCATCTGGCGCATGGCGCTGTCCAGCCCGCCCGGGGTGTCCATGCGGATAACCACCAGTTGTGCACCCTGTGCCTTGGCCTGGTCGAGGCTGCGCACCAGGTAGTCGACGCTGGCAGGGCCGATGGCGTCATCGACACCCAGTACCCAGACTGCACCAGGCGCTGCCTGACCGCCTGGCGTGATACCAAGCAGCAACAGCAGCAATAGCCAGCGCCAGCAGCGGGCGATCACCTGTCGTCACCTCGTTTGCCTCTATTGCACAAGTTTAGCCCTGCCTGCTGGTACCCGGCCTAAAATTGGAAATTGGGGGGCGAAACCGGAGGTGCATCATGCGTATGGCAAAGACCCTGCAGGATCGCCTGGACAAGGCCAACTGCGATTACGACATCATTCCCCATCCACATTCGGCCACCAGCCTGGAGTCGGCCCGTACGGCCGGCGTGCCCGCCGAGCGGGTCGCCAAGTCGGTGATGCTCGATGACCGTCATGGCAACTACATCATGGCCGTGCTACCGGCCAACCGGCATCTGGACATGACCAAGGTGCGCATGTCCGGGGCCTGGCAACTGACCCGTGAAAGCGGCCTGCCGAGCCTGTTCGGCGACTGCGAGCGCGGTGCCGTACCGGCGCTGGGCGATGCCTACCAGATAAAGATGCTGCTTGATTCGAGTCTTACCCGCCAAGGCGATGTCTATCTGGAGGCGGGTGATCACGATCACCTGATCCACATGAGCATGGAGCAATATCTGAAGCTGGTGCCGCGCGCCGAAGTGCGTGAGCTCAGCTGATGCTCTCAACCCATGCCGGGCCGGCATCGTCGACGACCGGTCTGGCGACGAGGAGGAACCATGGATAATACGATTCATCCTTTGTCTGAGATTTTCAAACAGCTGGGGCTGTCTGACGATCCGGTCGATATCGACCGTTTCATCACCACCCATTCGCCGCTCGATGACGATATAAAGCTGGTTGATGCGCCTTTCTGGAGCGATTCCCAGCGCGATTTCCTGAAAGAGAAGTACATCGCTGATGACGACTGGATTCCGATGATCGACCAACTGAACGAGGCGCTGCACCTGCGCAAAAAATAAAGCGCCGAGTGGTGCCTGACGAGTGATTGGCCGTTGCTATGCTCAGGAAAACAACAAGGGGATAGCGCGATGAAAGATCCCTACGCACCGGGCTTCTGGTGCTCCGTGACGATCCTGGGCACATTGACGGCCAGTTATTTCTACGGCATACGGCAAACGCAACAGATGAACCAGGCAGTGCACTTCCTGTATGCCGCTGCCGCCGTCACCGTGGCGGTTGCACTGGTGGCGCTGACCTGGATCGCCTGGCAGCAATTGCACCTGAACAAGCGCGAGGTGGTGCAGGGGCGAACGTTGCTGACCATCTGGAACACCAAAGTTGCGCTGCGCCGCGTCGAGACGGTGTTCGACCGCTACTTCTGGGGCAGCTACTGGCATTCGGGGCGCACCTTCGAAGAGGTCATGGGCGAGCTCAAGGGCACGCCGCTGGAGCAGAGCCTGGATGCCCTGAAACGCCAGTGCCGGTTGCTTGACCGCGAAGTCCATGACCACCATCACCACTGGCTGGCCAATGCCCGCGACCTGTCCAGCGTGGCCCAGGCCATGGCCCGTGAACGCTACCAGCTGGATCTGGGCGAACCAACCCGCAGCGGCAACGGCAACACTGCCGTGCTCAATCGGGATCTGGAAGTGCTGGTGTACACCTGGTCGGCGCGCCTGCGCAGCTTCGACCATCAGCTGGACGAACTGGAGCGCGCCTACCATTGAGGCGCTTCATTCACCGCGTATGTATTGCTCCAGTTTCAGGATCAGGTTTGCCTGTTCGGCGATGGTTTCCTTGACCAGGTCACCGATCGACAGCAGGCCGAGCAGCTCGCCATTGCTGACCACCGGCAGGTGGCGCAGGTGGCGGTTGGTCATCAGGTTCATGCAGTACTCGAGGTTCTGCTTCGGTTCCACGGTGACCACCGGCGCACTCATGATCTCGCGCACAGGGGTGGCGGCGGACGAGCGGCCCTTGAGTACCAGCTTGCGCGCATAGTCCCGTTCACTGACGATACCCACCACCTGGTTGGCCTCGACCACCGGGAGTGCACCGACGTTTTTTTCCGCCAGCATTTTCAGTGCGTCGAGTACCGAGTCATCCGGGCCGATGGTGTACACGGTCTGATGCTGGGACTTGGTCTTGAGGATTTGTTCGACGGTCTTCATACGGGCCTCTGCTGGGAAAAAGCGATGTCTCGGAGTAAATAAAGCATCCGGCACGGCGCTCTGCACGGCAATGCAGGAAACGGCATCGAGTCGATTGAAAAACGTCATGAGCGGTCGCCTGTACCGGCCTATTCGCGGCTAAAGCTACTCCTACATGTACCTGTGGGAGCGGCTTTAGCCGCGAAGAGTTCGGTACAGCCAATCAGAGCTTCGGCATCTGCCCGATCCGCGCCACCATCTCGCTCACCACCTGCAAGTCCAGCATGAACTGCTCAACGGTCTTGAACTCGTTGTCGTTGTGCCCGGTGTACTTCACATCCGGCATGGCCAGGCCGAACTGCACGCCGTTAGGCAGGTCGTGTACCGAGGTGGCGCCCGCCGAGGTACCGAACTCGTGCTTCATGCCTAGGTTCTCGGTGGCCACGTCAAGCAAGGCCTTGACCCATTCGCCCTCGGGGTTGCGGTACATCGGCTCGTCCAGGCTGTATTCGAAGGCCACCGAGGTATGGCTCTGCCGGGTCCATTTGCCCAGCTTGTCAGCCAGTTCGTCCTTGATCGTGGCGATTGGCTTGCCTTTCGGAATGCGCAGGTTCACCGCCAGTTTCAGGCCTTTTTCATCCACCCCGACAAAGGTCAGCGAGGCGGTCAGAGGGCCCATGAACGAATCCTTGAAGGCCACGCCGAGCTTGTTGCCCAGGTAGTCCAGGCCCCAGTTGTCGGCGGCGTAGCGGGCGGCATCGGTGAAGTGGTTGTGCTTGAGCGGCACATCCTTGCCCAGGCCGTTGATGAAACCAAGCATGCGCGCCACCGGGTTGACCCCGGACTCCGGCTCCGAAGAGTGGGCGGAAACGCCGGTCACGGTGAGCAACACCTGCTTGCCATCGGCCTTGGCGGCGATGCTGAAGTCGCCGCCATTGCGCTTCACGTAATCGGCGCCGGCTTTTTCCAGCTGGCTGGCCAGCTTCGCCGGGTTGTCGGTGACCAGGGTCGCGACCGAGGTTGTCGGGATCTGGTTGGTGGCCAGGCCGCCGGTCAGGTTGACGATCTCGGCACCCTTGCCACTGGCCTGGCGCTTGCTGAAGCTGGCCATGATCGTGCCGTAGCCTTTCTCGGCGATGACCACCGGGTAGCCGCCATCGAGGGCCAGGTTGTAGTCGGGCGTGGGGTTGCGCTCGAAGTAGTAGGGGATGGCATCACCGCTGGTTTCTTCAGTGGTGTCTATCAGCAGCTTGAACTGGCGGGCCAGCGGCAGGTTTTCGTCCTTGGCCACTTTCAGCGCGTACATCGCCACGACAATGCCGTTCTTGTCGTCTTCGGTGCCGCGGCCGTACATGCGGTCACCGACCAGGGTGACCTTGAACGGGTCCAGGCGCGTGCCATCGGCCAGCTTCCAGTTGTCCGGGTTGACCGGCACCACGTCGGCGTGGGCATGGATGCCGACCACTTCCTTGCCGCTACCCAGCGAAATCTCGTACACCCGGTTGTCGATATTGCGGAAAGCCAGGCCGAAGCTGTCGGCCAGGGCCTTGATCTTGTCGGCGATCCTGAGGAACTCGGGGTTCTCGTGCTGCGGCGTGCCTTCGACGTTGAAGGTGGGGATGGCCACCAGTTCACGCAGGGTTTCGCTGGCAGCCTTGCCGTACTTGATGCGGGTATACAGGCCGAGCAGGCGGTTGATCTCGTTCTGCTGCTCGGCGGCCAATGGCTTGCCGGCCAGGTAGGCATCCAGGGTTGCCGCGAGGTTGTCGGCCTTGGCCAGGTCGCTGCCTTTGAGCTTGCCGAGGAACTGCTTGAAGTCGCTTGGGTCGCTGCCGTCGAAGGCTTTGACGATGGCCGCGGACTGCTGCTGGGTAAGGTTGGCCTGTGCCGGTTGGGTGAACAGGCCGATGCTGGCCAGCAGCAGGGTGATGGCGGTAAGTTTTTTCAGATGCATGGTTGTGCGCATTCCTTCGCCAATCATTGTTGTGGGTTACCCGTCGGGAAACGGGAAGACGCCCACGCTAACACCAATGACCCGTGGCACGGGAGTGCCAGAAACGCGACATGTCGCACAAACGAAAAAGCCCCGGGCGCGTTGCCGGGGCCTTTCCAGTGCTTCCAACGGTGATTACAGCCCGTTGGGCAGGAACCTCGTGGCACCGCTGACATCGTCGATCTTCTTGATGCGGAAGGCCTTGATGCAGGTTTCGTTGCGGGTATTGCTGTCCGGGCAGTATTGCTGGACGAAGTCGTTGAAGGCCATGTCCTGGCCATTCACGCTGAGGACGCGCTTGAAGTACTCGCCCTGGATGCCCTGCGCCTGACGCGATGCGGTCATTTCCTGGTCGACGACCAGGCGACCGTGCAGGTCGACGGTGGGGAACTTGGCTTCTTCCTGCAGGCAGCCGCTCAGCAGCAGGCCGGCCGTGGCCAGCATGATCAGACGTAGCATGATGTTGTCTCTGCAACGGGCGGTCACGGCCTGCGGGCCGGGACCGCACCTGGATGGTTACTCGCCGAACAGGCTGCCGGCGCGTTTCACTTCCGCCTTGCCGGCGTCCTCGAGCAGCGACTTGGCGCCCGAGGTGACGTTGCGTGCGGAGTCTGCATTGGACTGGATCACGTCGGTGCGTGCAGCGCTGTCGCGCAGTTCGGCATCGATGTAGTCGTTGGCGCGGGCGACCTTTGCCTTTTTCGCTTGCAGGGCCAGGCGACGCTCTTCCAGCTCCAGCGCGCGCAGGTCGTCCTCGTAGGCTTCTTCGCGGGTCTGCACGCGCTTGCGCTCGGCTGCTTGCGCCTGCTGTTTCTCGGCGGCACGCTGCGCGGAGGCACGTTGGGCCGCTGCGCGCTGCTGGCGGGCAGCAGCTTCGCGAGCTTCGGCGCGCTGCTCGGCGGCGGCGGCCTGGCGCAGGCGTTCGGTTTCCAGAGCGGCTTCGGATTGCTTGGTCTGCTGTTCGATCTGGTAGAGCTGATCGAACTGGCCCGCCATGGCAGTAGCGGCAGACAGTGCGAGGGCGGTGCCCAGAACAATGTGCTTCATGTGCTTCATGTGCTCAGGCCTCAGCTCTTTTTCGGATCTGGGCAGGTCGCATTTGGCTGGATGCGGGTTTCGTTGGAGATGGTCATGACCATCAGGGAGATGCCCCCCACTTCGAAATCGCACGGGCGGCCAACCTGGGCGGAGGTGTAGATCTTGCCATTTTCCGAGTAGCCGATCAGTACGCCAGGCACCAGCGAGGTATCGCTGACCAGGGACCCTGCCAGTGCGCCGGCGCCACCGCCTGCCACGCCGCCGATGATCGCGGTGTCCTTGTTGTGGCCTGCACCCAGCGCCGCGCCACCCAGCGCACCCAGTACACCACCCACCATCATTGCGGCTTTCTGGTTCTTCTCGTTGCTGACCTTGATCTTGGTCGGCGAGACCGTGATGATTTTCACGGTCTTGGCTTCCTGCTGGGTGTTTACCTGGCTGGCATCGAACACATCGGATTGGTATTGCTCACCGGTCGCCTGGCAACCCACGAGGGTGGCGGCGATGGTCAAGGCCAGACAGTGTTTCAGCATTTTCATTCCTGATTCCCTGGAGGGTATGGTTAACCTTGCGACGATCCATCTGAAGGATGAGGCATAATGCCACTATTCTAGGCAGATGGATCCAACCAGGTAAAGCCATCAGGACTAAAGCCGGCTTCAGTAAGCGCCAAACGAAATAACGCGAGCAGGCCGACACTGTTTTGCAGAAACGACAAAGCCCGCGCAAGGCGGGCTTTGTGAGGGATATGGCGCACTCGGCGGGATTCGAACCCACGACCCCTGCCTTCGGAGGGCAGTACTCTATCCAGCTGAGCTACGAGTGCAACGCGCACGCATGATACCCATCTGATCCGATGGCGTCCATCGCCTTGATCTGTAGCTGTTTTTACTTTCTGCCACGAAGAAGGCGAAGTGCGGCGCGGGAGCCTGGAGGGGAGGTGCTGGTGGCGCTGAGGGTGCACAGTCGACAACCAGGTAGCATGGGTTACCGGGCCCTGCTAATCGACCTGGCCCAGGCGTTCTGATTCATCCCTTCCTGCAAGGCCGTCGGTCCTCCCATCTCATTTCCAACAGCTCGGTCGTCTAACCTGTATTGGCCTCTTCTTCGTGGGCAGGCCCGCGAAGAGGCCCGTTGCCATTATGCAAATGATGAAATTTCCGCCAGGGTGTTCAACCATTCGTTCTTTTTTTCGAACAGCCTATTGTCCTACACCCCAGCAGCCGCTTAGCATTCGTTTGAGATTTCAAACGCTCGATGCCCTGCCTTGGGCGCTTTTCAACAATCAACAATTCGGGAAGCCGACATGCAGCTCAAAGACGCTCAGTTGTTCCGCCAGCAAGCCTACATCAATGGTGAGTGGCTGGATGCGGACAACGGCCAGACCATCAAGGTCACCAACCCGGCCACTGGTGAAGTCATCGGTACCGTGCCGAAGATGGGCACCGCGGAAACCCGCCGCGCCATCGAAGCCGCCGACAAGGCCCTGCCGGCCTGGCGTGCCCTGACCGCCAAGGAGCGTTCGGCCAAGCTGCGTCGCTGGTTCGAACTGATGATCGAGAACCAGGACGACCTGGCTCGCCTGATGACCACCGAGCAAGGCAAGCCGCTGGCCGAAGCCAAGGGCGAAATCGCCTACGCTGCCTCGTTCATCGAGTGGTTCGCCGAAGAAGCCAAGCGCGTCTACGGTGACACCATCCCGGGCCACCAGCCAGACAAGCGCCTGATCGTCATCAAGCAGCCAATCGGTGTTACCGCGGCCATCACCCCGTGGAACTTCCCGGCCGCCATGATCACCCGTAAAGCCGGCCCGGCCCTGGCCGCTGGCTGCACCATGGTGCTCAAGCCTGCCTCGCAGACCCCATACTCCGCCCTGGCCCTGGTCGAGCTGGCCCACCGTGCCGGCATCCCGGCTGGCGTGCTGAGCGTGGTTACCGGCAGCGCTGGCGAAGTTGGCGGCGAACTGACCGGCAACTCCCTGGTCCGCAAGCTGTCCTTCACCGGCTCGACCGAAATCGGTCGCCAGCTGATGGAAGAATGCGCCAAGGACATCAAGAAGGTTTCCCTGGAGCTGGGTGGCAACGCCCCGTTCATCGTGTTCGACGACGCCGACCTGGACAAGGCGGTCGAGGGCGCGATCATCTCCAAGTACCGCAACAACGGCCAGACCTGCGTCTGCGCCAACCGTATCTACGTGCAGGACGGCGTCTACGACGCGTTCGCCCAGAAGCTGGCCGCCGCTGTTGCCAAGCTGAAGATCGGTAACGGCCTGGAAGAAGGCACCACCACTGGCCCGCTGATCGACGGCAAGGCTGTCGCCAAGGTCCAGGAACACATCGAAGACGCCGTTGGCAAAGGCGCCAAGGTACTGTCCGGTGGCAAGATCATCGAAGGCAACTTCTTCGAGCCGACCATTCTGGTGGACGTACCGAAGACCGCTGCCGTCGCCAAGGAAGAGACCTTCGGCCCGCTGGCGCCGCTGTTCCGCTTCAAGGACGAGGCCGAAGTCATCGCCATGTCCAACGACACCGAGTTCGGCCTGGCCTCGTACTTCTACGCCCGCGACATGAGCCGTGTGTTCCGTGTTGCCGAAGCCCTGGAATACGGCATGGTAGGTATCAACACCGGCCTGATCTCCAACGAAGTGGCACCGTTCGGTGGCATCAAGGCTTCGGGCCTGGGCCGCGAAGGTTCCAAGTACGGTATCGAGGACTACCTCGAAATCAAATACCTGTGCATCAGCGTCTGATAGCACGGTAAAGGCTTTACCTCTGCCAGCGGGGCGCGAGAGCGACGTCTCGCTGGCCTTTTTTACATCGCAGTACCTGGTGGCCAGGGCGTTCACGGCAGTCGATCAACGAATACTGTTCGCGAGCACTCCCAGCCACCCCCGAATAAAAGCGCCACTCCAAACCGGCGCAATGAGGGCATTATGAGCAAGACCAACGAATCCTTGATGCAACGTCGTGTAGCCGCCGTCCCACGTGGCGTTGGCCAGATCCACCCGATCTTCGTCGATACCGCGAAGAACTCGACCGTGATCGACGTTGAAGGCCGCGAACTGATCGACTTCGCCGGCGGCATCGCAGTACTGAACACCGGCCACCTGCACCCGAAAGTGGTTGCGGCCGTGCAAGAGCAGCTGACCAAGGTCAGCCACACCTGCTTCCAGGTGCTGGCCTACGAACCCTATGTAGAGCTGTGCGAAAAGATCAACAAGCTGGTCCCAGGCGACTTCGACAAGAAGACCCTGCTGGTCACCACCGGTTCCGAAGCCGTTGAGAACGCCGTCAAGATCGCCCGTGCCGCCACTGGCCGCGCTGGCGTAATCGCCTTCACCGGCGGCTACCACGGCCGTACCATGATGACCCTGGGCCTGACCGGCAAGGTCGTGCCGTACTCCGCTGGCATGGGCCTGATGCCAGGTGGCATCTTCCGCGCTCTGTTCCCTAGCGAACTGCACGGTATCAGCGTTGACGACGCCATCGCCTCGGTCGAGCGCATCTTCAAGAACGACGCCGAGCCGCGCGACATCGCCGCGATCATCCTCGAGCCGGTACAAGGCGAAGGCGGCTTCCTGCCAGCGCCGAAAGAGCTGATGAAGCGCCTGCGCGCCCTGTGCGACCAGCACGGCATCCTGCTGATCGCCGACGAAGTACAGACCGGCGCTGGCCGTACTGGCACCTTCTTCGCCATGGAACAGATGGGCGTTGCGCCTGACCTGACCACCTTCGCCAAATCCATCGCTGGCGGCTTCCCGCTGGCCGGTGTGTGCGGCAAGGCCGAGTACATGGACGCCATCGCTCCTGGCGGCCTGGGCGGCACCTACGCCGGTTCGCCGATCGCTTGCGCCGCGGCCCTGGCCGTGATCGAAGTGTTCGAAGAAGAGAAACTGCTGGACCGCAGCAAAGCTGTGGGTGAGCGCCTGACCGCTGGCCTGCGCGAAATCCAGAAGAAGTACCCGATCATCGGCGACGTCCGCGGTCTGGGCTCGATGATCGCTGTCGAAGTCTTCGAGAAAGGCACTCACACCCCGAACGCAGCTGCCGTTGGCCAGGTTGTCGCCAAGGCTCGCGAGAAGGGCCTGATCCTGCTGTCCTGCGGTACCTACGGCAACGTTCTGCGTATCCTGGTTCCGCTGACCGCAGAAGATGCTCTGCTGGACAAAGGCCTGGCTATCATCGAAGAGTGCTTCGCTGAAATCGCCTGATGTGACGTGCTTCAGAAAAAACCCGCTTCGGCGGGTTTTTTTTGTGCCCAGGAAAGCCTTGGGGCGCTATCGTTGTCGAAGGATTTGCTCAGGAAGCTGCGATGGACTGTGTGGCAGGGCTATTCAGGAGTTGGCGATGAACGCTGCAGACCCCACCCCACCAAGCGTACTTATTGTCGAGGGCGACCCCTGGGTACGTGACATGCTCAGCGAAATGCTGCTGAGCGTGCGCTGTGATGCCCGCCTGCAGCTCTGCGCCGACGGCTCGCAGGCCTTGAGCGCGCTGTCGAGCAAGCCCGACCTGATCATTGCCGCGCGCGAACTGGCAGGTGTCGATGGGCTCGACCTGTTGCGCAAGGTACGCGCGAAAGGCTCGAGGTTGCCGTTCATCCTCATGAGCAACCGCATTGACAGTGCCAGTGTGCATGAGGCGTTGCCCCTGCACCCCACTGCCTACCTGAGCAAGCCGCTGAACCTGGAAACTCTTCGCAAGCGCCTGGAAGAGCTGCTGCTGGCGGTTGGCGAAGAAATCGCCTGCCCGGTGCCGGCCTTGCAGCCAGGTGCCAGCCTGCCGGCCTACCTCGAGCAGCGTCGCGCTACCGCCGATGGCGGGCCGCTGCTGGCCGATGTGCAGGTGGCGATCAAGCGCGCGCTCAACCCCCAGGGCCTGAACCTGAGAGTGCTCGAAGAGGAAGTGCAGGGCGACCCGCAGATCACCGCTGTGCTGATTGCGGCGGCCAACAGCGCAGCGCTGCACCGCGAAGCACCAGTGCAGACGCTGCTGCAGGCCTTGAACAAGCTTGGCAGCACCCAGAGCATGAACCTGATCCTTGGCATGACCCTCAAGCGCAGCGCTCGCCTCAGCGACCCGCTGCTGGCGGAGCATGCTGCCCGCTACTGGGAGTTGTCGCTGCACGCTGCCGAATATGGCCGCACCTTGGCACGCATACTCGAGCTGGACGAAGGGCGTTGTTATTGCGCGGGGTTGCTGCATTGCCTGGGCGACCTGGCGGTGCTGCGCTGCCTGCAGGAATGGCGGCTGGCCGGGGGCGAGCTGGATGAGGACCAGGTGCAGCTGTCGCTCAATGAGTTCGGTGCGGCGTTCGGCTCGGCGCTGCGTACGCGCTGGCGGTTGCCGCTGGGGTTGCGCGAGTTGATCGCGGCGATCTACCAGCTGGGCGGCGGGGTGTACTCGCGGGAGATCCTGGCCATGAACCTGGCCGGGCAGTTGTCGCGGCTGTCGGCCGAGCAGGGGCTGGAGAAGGTGGCCAGCAGCAAGACCGCGCGCCTGCTCAAGCTTGGCCTGCCGGAGCTGAGGCGGTTGCGTAAGGTGGAGAACCCGGAGGTGAAGCCGCAGCAGGAAGAACCGCCTTTAGCTGAGGGTGAAGTTTCGGGCTGAGGTCTTGGGGCCGCTTTGCGGCCCATCGCGACACAAGGCCGCTCCTACACGGGTACGCGGTTGCCGGTAGGAGCGGCCTTGTGTCGCGATAGGGGGGCAAAGCCCCCCCAAGGCTCAGCCGCGGACGATCTGGTTCTTGCCCTGGCGCTTGGCCTGGTACATCGCCGCATCGGCCCGGGCATACAGGCTGTCCAGCGCCACATCCTCGTCAGTCAGCCCGGTCACCCCCTGGCTCACCGTCACCCCGTAGGTCTGCTCCCCATGGCTGAAGCTCAGCCGCTGGATCTGCCGCTGCAAGCGCTCGGCAATCTGCTCCGCGACCTGGGCACTACAGCCGGGGAACACTGCCGCAAATTCCTCGCCACCAATGCGCCCGAACAGGTCACCTCGGCGTAGTACGGCCTTGCCGCTGTCGGCGATCTGCTGCAGCACCTGGTCGCCTTCCTGGTGACCGTAGCTGTCGTTGATGCGCTTGAAGTCGTCGATGTCCAGCAGCAGGAAGGCCAGTGGTGTACCGTCTTCGCGGGCGCTGTCGAAGGCTTGCTGGGCGCATTCGAAAAAGTGCCGGCGGTTGCTGCTCTGGGTCAGCACGTCGGTGGTGGCCAGGCGCTGCAGTTCACCTTCGAGCTGCTTCTTCTCGGTGATGTCTTCTGCGATGCCGACGATGATCACCCGGTCGCCATCGCGTTGCTGGTTGATGTAGCACTTGTCGCTCAGCCAGCGCAACTGGCCGTCGGCATTGAGGATGCGGTACTCGCGGTCTTCCACCGAGCCCTTGAGCAGTACCTGGGCCAGGCTGCGTTCGGCGAACTCCAGGTCGTCGGGGTAGATGCTGTCTCGCCACTCGTTGTAGTCGGCCAGCACCAGGCTGGCCGAGCGGCCGAAGATGCGTTCGTAGGCGGGGCTGACGTAAAGCACCTGACGGGTTTCCCAGTCGAAGGCCCATAGCACCGCATTGACGCTATCGAGCAGCGAGCTGAACAGCTGTTCGCGCTCGCTCAGGCGGGCAACCTCGCCTTGGGCGTGGAGTAGCGCAAGCAAGGTCTGGGCGGCTTCCGGAGGCGGGGTGCCGGGCAGTGTCGTCGGAATGTTCTTGGCCATGTGCACGGAGCAGATCTCGGCGTGAAAGCGTGCGGCCAGCATCTGGCCCGCCACGCGGGCGATGTGCCAGATATGAGTGTAAACGAGAGGGCGAAGTTCCGGGCGGCACGCCCAGCCAAAGGGGCGTGCCGATCAACGGCGGTCAGGCGCCGGTCGGGCGCAGGGAGTACGTCTTCAGCTGTGCCGCGAAGTCCCGCAGGGCGTGGATGCCGCTGGTTTCCGCCTCATGTACCCAGTCCTTCATGGCGGCCAGCATGTCGTGGCCGTTGGCGCTGGTGCGCGCCCAGATCTGCTGCAGGGCCAGGCGTTTTTCGTAGATGGTCTTCAGCGCCTGGCTGTGGGCGAGCATCGACTCGATGCGCACATGGTGACGGTCTTCCAGCAGGCTGGTCTCGCGCGACAACAGGCGCTTGGCGCGGCGGAAGTGATGGCGCAGCGAAGCATCGACGCGGGCCAGCTCCTGCTTGACCAGCGGGCCGATCACCAGCTTGCGGTACTGGGCCATGATCTGGAAGCGGTTGTTGAGGATGGCCATGGCGGTGTCCATGTCCAGGCTGGCCTTGCCTGCCACCCGGTGGGCGATGGGCGCCACGCGCTGTACCTTGGCCAGGCGCAGCAGGCAGAACAGGCGGATCCACGCCCAACCCATGTCGAACTCCCAGCGCTTGACCGACAGCTTGGCCGAGTTGGGGTAGGTGTGGTGGTTGTTGTGCAGCTCTTCGCCACCGATGACGATGCCCCACGGCACCAGGTTGGTCGCGGCGTCGCGGCACTCGAAGTTGCGGTAGCCGAGAGCGTGGCCCAGGCCGTTGACCACGCCGGCGGCCCAGAACGGAATCCACATCATCTGCACTGCCCAGATGGTGATGCCGATGGTGCCGAACAGCAGCAGGTCGATTACCGCCATCAGCGCGATGCCGCCCAGCTTGTAGCGCGAGTAGAGGTTGCGCTCGATCCAGTCGTCCGGGCAGTTCTTGCCATAGATGCGCAGGGTTTCAGGGTTGCGCGCCTCTTCCCGGTAAAGCTCGGCACCCTTGCGCAGCACCGTGCCCAGGCCCTTGTACAGCGGGCTGTGCGGGTCGTCGGGGGTTTCGCATTTGGCGTGGTGCTTGCGGTGGACGGCGGTCCATTCGCGGGTGTTCTGCGCCGTGGTCAGCCACAGCCAGAAACGGAAGAAGTGCTTGAGCGCGCCATTGAGCTCCAGGGCCCGGTGCGCGGAGTAGCGGTGCAGGTAGACCGTGACGCTGACGATGGTCACGTGGGTCATCAACAGTGTAATGCCGACCAGTTGCCAGGCCGACAAGTCGAGCAGGCCGTTGTACCACATAGGTGTAAATACCCTCGGAATGCAGGAGGAGGGGCTGATTATCCCTTGGGCAGGAAATAAATACAGTTACCCGTTCAGATAGGAAGTCACGACATGTTTCAGCCTTTATAATGCCCCATCATTTTTCATGGGCAATTGCACCCGACATGTCTGTTTCCGTTCGCGACGCCTTGCGCATGGCCGCGCTGTATGTGGTGCTCTCGATCCTCTGGCTGACGCTGGCCGAGGTGGTGTTGCACGGCATGACCGACGACCCCCTGGCACTGACCGTGGGCCGGCAGATCAACGTGGTGGTCTGGGTGCTGCTCAGCGCCTTTCTGATCTATGTGTCGCGGGTGCGGCTGCTTGACTTCATCGGTGTTGGCGCGCGTATGCGTGGTGAAGACCGTGAACGCCTGCGCATGGCTGCGGCAGTGTTCGACAGCACCCTCGAAGGCGTGCTGGTGACAGACCGCCATGGCCTGATCGTGCACGTCAACCGTGCCTTCATGCGTATCACCGGCTACCAGCAGGACGAGGTCATCGGCCAGCGCCCGAACAAGTTCAAGTCGGGCCGCCATGGCCTGGCGTTCTACCAGCAGATCTTCGCCACTCTGGCGGAAAAGGGCGAGTGGAGCGGCGAAATATGGAACCGGCGCAAGAGCGGTGAAATCTACCCGCAATGGCAGACCATTTGCGCCATCCGCGACGATCAAGGCGAGCTCAGCCATTACGTGGCGGTGTTCAGCGACATCAGCGCGATCAAGCATTCTGAACAGGAACTGGCCTACCTGGCTCACCACGACCCGCTGACCGACCTGCCCAACCGCCTGCTGTTCAACGACCGGGTCGAGCAGGCGCTGGCCGCAGCCCAGGCCAACAAGCGTGGTTGTGCCCTGCTGTTGCTGGACCTGGACCATTTCCAGAGCATCAACGACGGCCTTGGCCACACCATTGGCGACCAGTTGCTGAAGCTGGTGGGCGAGCGCCTGGCAGAGGTGCTGCGCAGCGGCGTGACCCTGGCGCGCCTGGGGGGCGACGAATTTGGCGTGCTGGCGGAAAACTGCCATGAGGTTGGCCAGGCGGGCAAGCTGGCGCAGGGCATCATCGAGCGCATGCGCGAGCCGTTCCAGTTCGACGGTCACCGCCTGTTCATCAGCGTCAGCGTGGGCATCAGCCTGTTTCCCAGCGATGCCTTGAGTGCCGAGCAGTTGCTTCGCAATGCCGACTCGGCGTTGTACAAGGCCAAGAGCAATGGGCGGGCCTGCTATGCGCTGTACACCGAAGAACTGACCGCTCACGCCCAACACCGGGTCGAAACCGCCGGCGAGCTGCGCCGAGCCTTGGAGCAGGACGAGCTGCGGGTGTTCTACCAGCCGGTGCACGACCTGGCGACCGGCCGCCAGGTCGGCGTCGAAGCCTTGGTGCGTTGGCAGCACCCTCAGCGCGGCCTGGTGCCACCGGGCGAGTTCATCCCGATTGCCGAGCGTACCGGGCTGATTGCCGAGATCGACGCCTGGGTATTACGCCAGGCGTGTCGGCAGATGGTGCGATGGCAGGGTGAAGGGCGGCAGTTGGCATTCGTGGCGGTGAACATCTCCAGCCGCCTGTTTGGCCAGCACGAGTTGTACCAGCAGGTGGCCGAGGTGCTGGACGAAACCGGCCTGGCCCCGGCCTTGCTGGAGCTGGAGGTGACCGAGAGCGCGGTGATGGAGGACCCGGAGGTGGCGCTGGAGCAGTTGCATCGCCTGCGCGAGCTGGGGGTGACCTTGGCTATCGACGACTTTGGCACCGGTTATTCATCGCTGCTGCGGCTCAAGCGCTTGCCGGTGCAGAAGCTGAAGATCGACCAAGGCTTCGTTGCCGGGTTGCCGCTGGATGAGGACGACATCGCGATCGTTCGGGTGATCATCGCCCTGGCCCGCAGCATGGGCATGCAAGTGCATGCAGAGGGCATCGAGCAGGCCGAGCAGGCCAGCTTCCTGCTGCATGAGCTGTGTCAGCTTGGGCAGGGGTACTGGTTCGGGCGGCCGGTGCCTGCCGGGGATTTGTGCTGGGGTTGAGATCGCCGGGGCCGCTTTGCGGCCCCCGAACTATCGTTTGTTCAAGCCTTTCGCCAACCGGTCGCCACCCAACTGGATCAACGCCACCAACGCCACCAGCATGGCAATCACGGTCAGCATGATCTGGCTGTCGAAGCGCTGGTAGCCATAGCGGTAGGCGATATCCCCCAAGCCCCCGGCACCGATCGCTCCGGCCATGGCCGAGGAGTTGATCAGGGTCACCAGGGTAATGGTGAAGCCCCCGACAATTCCCGGCAGCGCCTCGGGCAGCAGCACGTGCCAGACGATGTGCCAGCGCCGGCAGCCCATGGCCTGTGCAGCCTCCACCAGGCCGTGGTCGACTTCGCGCAGGCTGACCTCGGCAATCCGCGCGAAGAACGGAGTGGCGGCAATGGTCAGTGGCACCACTGCCGCCCACACGCCATACGTGGTACCCACTACCAAGCGGGTGAAGGGGATCAGCGCGACCATCAGGATCAGGAACGGGATCGAGCGGAACAGGTTGACGAATGCACCCAGCACCCGGTTCAGCAGCGGCGCCTCGAAGATCCCGCCCTTGTCGCTGGTGACCAGCAGCACCGCCATCGGTACCCCCACCAGCAGGGCGATCAGCGACGACACACCGACCATCAGCAGGGTATCGAGCAAACCTTCCAGCAGGCGATCAAACCACATGGCCCAGTACCTCCACGTCCTCAGCCCAGCGACGGGCGCGCTCCAGCAATTGATGGGTGTCGTGCGGTGAGTGCTGCACCGACAGGATCAGCTGCCCCAGGGCATGCTCGCCAATGGTTTCCACACCACCCTGCAGCAGGCGTACGCGGCCGCCAAGCTCGTTGAACAGGGCAGACAGTTCGGGCTCGCCGAGCAGGGTCAACCTCAGTACCACGGCACTGTCGCGGCTTGCCGGGCTGGCCCGAAGGCTGGCTCGCAGCGCGGCTGGCAACCTGGCTTGCAACGGTGCCAGCAGGGTACGGGTGACTTCGTGGCGTGGTGAGCCAAACACCCGCCAGACCTCACCCTGCTCGACCACTTCTCCACGTTCAAGCACCACTACCCGGTGGCAGATATCGCGGATTACCGCCATCTCGTGGGTGATCAGCACGATGGTCAGGCCCAGGCGCTGGTTGATGTCGCGCAGCAGTTCGAGAATGGAAGCAGTGGTCTCCGGGTCCAGCGCAGAGGTGGCCTCGTCGCACAGCAGGATCTCGGGGTCATGCACCAACGCCCTGGCAATGCCCACGCGCTGCTTCTGCCCGCCGGACAGCTGCGCCGGGTACACGTGGTGCTTTTCCCGCAGGCCCACCAGCTCCAGCAGTTCGCGTACCTTGCGCTGGCGTTCGGCCTTGGCCACGCCGGCCACCTTGAGGGGCAGCTCGACGTTCTGCCACACGGTCTTGGCCGACATCAGGTTGAAGTGCTGGAAAATCATGCCGATACGCCGGCGCAGGGCTACCAGGTGCTCCTCGTCGAAGGGCGCGATGTCCACCTGGTCGATCAGCACCCGCCCCTGGCTGGGTTGCTCCAGGCGGTTGATGGTACGCAGCAGCGATGACTTACCGGCGCCGCTGCGGCCGATGATGCCGAAGATCTCGCCATGGCGGATGTTCAGGTCGATGCCTTGCAAGGCCGGTTGCGCCTGGCCCGGGTAGGTCTTGCCCAGGCCGATGAAGCGCACATGGGCTTCATTGACCTCCGGGCGCAAGGCCTGCTCCCTGGCCGTTGGCGGCAGTGGTTGTGCGGTGGGCGCCCGCAGCGCGCTGGCCTGGCTCATATCAGCCCTCCCAACCGGCCTGGTAGAGCTTGCCGTGGGCTTTGTCCAAGGCTGCGCGCACCACTGGCGAGTGCTGGTAGATGTCGACGAACTTGGCCAGGCGTGGGTCGTCCTTGCTTTGCGGTCGAATGACGAACTGGATCACGTATTCCTTGTTCTCCAGGCCGTCGAACAGTAGTGCGGAGCCGGCGTCGAAGCTGTTGGCCAGGCGGATGTAGGCCGGGTAGCCCTGCACCAGGTCGGCGTCGTCATAGGCGCGAACCAACTGTACGGCCTCGACCTGAAGGATCTTCAGCTTTTTCGGGTTGGCGACGATATCGTCCTCGGTGGCCTTGTAGCCGACCCCCGGCTTGAGGGTGATCAGCCCGGCCTTGGCCAGCAGCTGCAGGCCACGGCCGCTGTTGATCGGGTCGTTGGCGATGGCCACGCTGGCGCCTTCGGGCAGGTCGGCGAAGCTCTTGTACTTTTTCGAGTACAGGCCGACGTTGTTGATGATGCCCGGGGCGTAGGGCACCAGGTTGAAGCCTGCAGCCGTCTTGGCGTTTTCCAGGAACGGGATGTGCTGGAAGTAGTTCGCGTCGATGTCGCCGCTGTTGAGGCTGACGTTGGGTGCGATCCAGTCGCTGAACTCGACCAGCTTCACTTCCAGACCTTGCTTGTGCGCTTCTTCCACTGCGGCTTCCAGCGGGATGGCAAAGGCCGAAGTTGTACCGATCTTCAGCGGTTCGGCAGCCAGCGCGCTGGCGGACAGGCCGAGAGTGAGGGCAATGGCCGCGACGGGCCGGAACAGTTTATCAAGCATGGTGCAGGGCTCCAGTCGGGGCAGGGGTAGAGGTAAAGCGGTAAGCCGAGCCAGGGTGGTCGGCGGGCAAATGCGGGTGGTCGGCCTGGAAGAGTTTTTCGCGCAGGGTGCCTTTGGCGTAGGCGGTCTTGTAGCGGCCACGCTGTTGCAACTGCGGGATGACCAGGTCGATGAAGTCCTCGAAGCTTTCCGGGGTTACGGTGCGGGTCAGGTTGAAACCGTCCAGGCCGGTTTCATCGACCCAGGCGATCAGCTGTTCGGCCACCTGCTCGGGCGCGCCGACCAGAGTCACGTAACGGCCACCCAGGGCGTGCTGCTGCAGCAGGCGCCGGCGGGTCCAGGCGTTGTCCTGCAACTGGCGCGTGGCCGACTGGATGGCGTTGCCCTGGCTGAAGGCAATCGGCTCGTCCAGGGCGTAGGCGGCGAAGTCGATGCCGGTGGACGCTGCGAAGTGCGCGACCCCGGCCTCGGCGCTGGCATGGCGCAGGTACTCGGCATGCTTGGCCTGGGCCTGCTGCTCGGTGGCGGCGACGATCACCGTGATGCCCATGAACACCTTGACCGCTTGCGAGTCGCGGCCAGCGGCTTGGGCGGCGGCGCGCACCTTGTCGACCTGGTCGCGGGTGGCGGCCTTGTCCTGGCCACTGATGAACACGCATTCGGCATGGTTGCCGGCGAAGGCCAGGCCACGCTGCGAGCTGCCGGCCTGGAACAGTACCGGTGTACGTTGCGGCGAGGGCTCGCACAGGTGGTAGCCGTCGACCTTGTAGAACTCGCCCTGGTGGTTGACCTTGCGCACCCTGTCGGGCCTGGCATAGACGCGCTGCTGGCGGTCGGCGACCACGGCATCGTCAGCCCAGCTGCCTTCCAGCAGCTTGTACAGCACCTGCAGGTACTCGTCGGCCTGGTCGTAGCGGCGGTCATGCTCGGGTTGCTGCGCCAGGCCCATGGCCCGGGCGGCGCTGTCGAGGTAGCCGGTGACGATGTTCCAGCCCACCCGGCCATGGCTCAGGTGGTCCAGGGTGGAAAGGCGCCGGGCGAACAGGTACGGCGCTTCGTAGGTGAGGTTGGCGGTAAGGCCGAAGCCCAGGTGGCGGGTGACGGCGGCCATGGCCGAGACCAGCAGCAGCGGGTCGTTGACCGGCAGCTGGATCGACTCCTTGAGGGTGACGTCCAGCGACTGGCCGTAGATGTCGTAGGTGCCGACGATGTCGGCGATGAAAAGCCCGTCGAACAAGCCGCGCTCCAGCAGCCGCGCCAGACTGGTCCAGTAGTCCAGGGTCTTGTACTGGGTCGAGGTGTCTCGTGGGTGGGTCCACAGGCCGTGGTTGATGTGCCCGATGCAGTTCATGTTGAAAGCATTGAGCAGGATCTGCTTGGCCATCAGATGGTCCCCCGGCGTGGTGGGTTGGCATCATTGAGGTAGTAGTTGCCGATGGCGTGGTACTTCCAGCGCACCGGGTCGTGCAGGGTGTGCACGCGGGCGTTGCGCCAGTGGCGGTCAAGGTTGTGTTCGGCCAGGGTGGCCTGGCTGCCGCCCAGTTCGAACAGGGTGGTGCCGGCCGCGAGGGAAATCTCGGTGCTGATGGCGCTGGCCTCGGCCACCGCGATGGACGCGGCGGCCACGTTTTCGGCAGTGCTGTCGTCGCGGGCGCGGTCCAGATATTCGCCCGCGCGCTCCAGCAAGGCTTCGGCGGCGTGCAGACGGATCGCCAGATGGCCGAAACTCTTCAGCGTCAGCGGGTCATCGCTGGCCTTGTCCAGGCCGGAGTCGACCCAGGGGCGGCTGCGGGTGCGCACGAAGTGCAGGGCATCTTCGTATGCGGCGCGGGCGATGCCGGTGTCGATGGCGGCATGAAGGATCTGCGCCAGCGGGCCGACCGGGGTGGGGCGTTCGAAGGCGCTCTGGAACGGCACCACGTCGGCGGCACTGACATACACGTTATCGAACACCACCGAGCCGCTGCCGGTGGTGCGCTGGCCGAAGCCGCTCCAGTCGTCGATCACCTGCAGGCCCTGGCTGTCGGCCGGGACGAAGGCCAGGTGCTGCACGCCCTGCTCATCGACCACCGAAGTGGGAATGCGCTGGGCGTAGATGGCGCCGGTGGAGTAGAACTTGCGGCCGTTGATGCGAAAACCATCGCCGTCGCGGGTCAGGCGAGTGGTGCGGTCGTTGGCGGTCTTGGTGCCCAGTTCGGCCAGGGCATTGCCGAAGCGGCTGCCGGCCAGTACTTCGGCGTACAGGCGCTGTTGCTGTTCGGGTGTGCCGTTTACCCGCAGCACTTCCAGGCCGTAGAAATGGTTTTGCGGGATTTGCCCGAGCGAGCCGTCAGCCTGGGCGATGCGGGCGATGACCTTGGCCAGGGTGACGTTGGACACGCCGGCGCCGCCGAAGGCCTTGGGTACGCTGATGGCCCACAGGCCGGAGCGAGTAAACAGTTCCAGTTCGGCGTGCGGCAGACGGCGCTCGCGGTCGCGCAGGGCGCTGTCGCGGCGCAGGTGTCGGGCGACTTCTTCGGCGACGTTCAGGGCCTGGGTGTCGCTGGTGATGATGTTTGTAGTCATGGTGTTTCTCCGGGGCCTCGGGGCCGCTCTGCGGCCCATCGCGACACAAGGCCGCTCCTACAGGAGGTACGCGATCCCTTGTAGGAGCGGCCTTGTGTCGCGATGGGCTGCAAAGCAGCCCCAAGGCCCTTAAATCAGATCCAGGAATGCCGTGCAGGCAAGGTGCCGTTGAGGTGGTAAGCGCCAACCGCGTGGTACTTCCAGCGCACCGGGTCATGCAGGGTGTGCACCCGGGCATTGCGCCAGTGGCGGTCGAGGTTGAACTCGGCGAGGGTGGCGCGGCTACCGGCCAGCTCGAACAGCTTTTCGCTGGCCTGCAGGGCAATCTCGGTGGTCAGTACCTTGGCCTCGGCCACAGCGATCGAGGCCCGCGCTGCGCTTTCTGCATCGATCGGCTCGGCGTTGACCTCGTCGAGGACCCGCGCGGCCTTGCGCAGCAGGGCTTCGGCGGCGTGCAGCTCGAGCTTCAGGCGGCCGATGTCGGCGATTACGTAAGGGTCGTCGCTGGCGCGGTCGACCTTGGCTTCGATCCATGGCCGGGCCTTTTCGCGCACGAAGCTGATGGCGTCCTCGATCGCTGCTTCGGCAATGCCAGCATCGATCGCCGCCTGGATCAGCTGCGAGGCAGCGCCCTGGATGTTGGGAATGTCGCGCTGGCGCCAGTTGTCGATCACCAGGTCGGCATCCACCGGGACCTGGTCGAGCAGCACGGTGCCGCTTGCAGTGGTGCGCTGCCCGAAACCGGACCAGTCATCGACGATGCGCAGCCCCGGGCTGCCTCGGCGGACGAATGCCAGGCGCTGGCGACCTTCGTCGTCCAGTGCCTTGACCGCCACCCAGTGGGCGAACAGGGCGCCGGTGGAATAGAACTTCTCGCCGCTGATGCGATAGCTGTCGCCGACGCGGGTGATCCTGGCCTTGAGGGTCAGGGTGTCCTTGGTGCCGCGTTCAGGGCCGGCATTGCCGATGCGCCAGCCATCGAGCACGCTGCGGAAGATCACCGCCTGCTGCGCCTCGGTGGCAGTCAGGCGCAGCAGTTGCAGCATGCCGAACTGGTTCTGCGGGATTTGCCCCAGGGCCGGGTCGGCGGCGCTGATGAGGCGGAACACTTCAGCCACGGTCTCGAACGACACCTCCGGGCCGCCATGTGCCTTGGGTACGCTGATGCTACCAAGGCCGCTGCGGGTGAACAGTTCGATCTCGGCCCATGGCAGTTTGCGTTGCTGGTCGCGGCGGGCGGCCTGCTCGCGGGCGACCTCGGCCAGTTCGCGGGCTGCTTGCAAGGCTTCGGCGTCGTTGCGTAGAACCTTGGCCGGCAGCAGCAGGGGCGAGCTGTCGAGATCGCTGTGGAATTGGGTATCGGGTTGGCTGGACATCAGTACCGCTCCTTGGCTGCACTCAATGCCCTGGCGTTCCGCACTGGGGTGATCGTGATCCTGACCATTCCTGACCTCGCAAATGAATTATGTCGCTAACAGCTGATCGCGACAGATGTGTGCTGGTCCGGTGGTCCGGTTTATATACCCTAATGCTTTATAAAAAGTTTATGAACTAACTCTTTGGAATATGTATAGAAGGGGGATTTTGCTGCGGATGTGCCGGCCTCTTCGCGGGCACGCCCGCTCCCACAGGTACAGCACAGATCTTGAAATCGGTGCCACACCTGTGGGAGCGGGCGTGCCCGCGAAAAGGCCGCAACAGGTTTACTCGGAGGCAGCAGTCCCCAGGAACTTGCGCAAGAACTGCCGGGTACGCTCTTCCTTCGGCGCCGCAAACAGCGCCTTGGCCTCGCCCTGCTCCACGATCACGCCCTTGTCGAAGAAGATCACCCGGTTCGCCACATCCCGGGCAAAGCTCATCTCGTGGGTAACGATGATCATGGTGCGCTTCTCCTCGGCCAGGCCGCGGATGGTCGCCAGCACTTCACCCACCAGTTCGGGGTCCAGCGCCGAGGTCGGCTCGTCGAACAGGATCACCTCCGGCTCCATTGCCAAGGCGCGGGCGATGGCCACCCGTTGCTGCTGGCCACCGGACAGGCGCCGCGGGTAGGCGTCTTCCTTGCCGGCCAGGCCGACCTTGGCCAGCAGGCGCCGGCCCAGTTCGATCGCCTGCTCGCGGGGTGTCTTCTTGACGATCACCGGCCCCTCGATCACGTTTTCCAGGGCGGTGCGATGAGGGAACAGGTTGAAGTTCTGGAACACGAACCCGGCCTGCTGGCGCAAGCGGCGAATCGCACTTTGCTGCCCACCCAGCGGGCGGTTGGCGTCGATGATGATATCGCCAATCTGGATCTGCCCGGCATCGGGTGTTTCCAGCAGGTTCAGGCAACGCAGGAAGGTTGTCTTGCCCGAGCCGCTTGGGCCGATGATGGCCACCACTTCGCCGGGTTGTACGGTCAGGTCGATACCGTTGAGCACGGTCTGGCCTTTGAACCGCTTGGTCAGGCCTTTGACTTCAATCATGCTCAATGCTCCTGGTCATGCTGGTTGACTCGCGCTTCCATGCGGTTCTGGAAGTGCGCGAGGATGCTGCACAACACCCAGTAGATGACCGCCACCGCCACGTACATGGTGAACACTTCGAAGGTGCGTGCGGTGATCAGCTGGGCCTGGCGGAACAGCTCGGGCACCTGGATGGTTGCCGCCAGGGCAGTGTCCTTGACCAGCGAGATGAAGCTGTTGCCCAACGGCGGCAGTGCGGTGCGCAAGGCCTGGGGCAGGATCGCCCGGCGCATGGCCTGGACGCGGGTCATGCCGATACTGGCGGCGGCTTCCCACTGGCCACGGTCGATCGAGGAAATCGCCGCGCGCAGGATTTCGCAGATGTAGGCGGCCATGTTCAGCGACAGGCCGATCAGCGAAGCCGGGATCGGGTCGAGTTCGATGCCGATCTGCGGCATGCCGAAGTAGATGACGAACAGCTGCACCAGCAGCGGCGTGCCGCGGAAGAACGACACGTAGACCCGCGCCAGCCAGTTCAGGGGCAATATCTTCGACAACCGCATCAGTGCCAGGGCAAAGCCCAGCACCAGGCCGAAGAACATGCCGCCAACACTGAGCAGCACTGTATAGCCCGCGCCCTTCAGCAGGAAGGGCGCGGAGTCGACAACGAGTTGCAGGCTTTCAGCGATCATTTGGTGACATCGGCACCGAAGTATTTCTCGGACAGCTTGGCCAGCGTGCCGTCAGCCTTGAGCTTGTCCAGCGCCTTGTTGATCGCTGCCAGCAGTTCCGGTTCACCCTTGCGCAGGGCCACGCCGCTTTCCAGGCGCGAGAAGGCATCGCCGGCCAGTTCGGTGTCCTTGGCTTTTTGCGCGTATTCCAACGCGGCCAGGCGGTCGATCAGGATGGCGTCGATACGGCCGTTGCGCAGGTCGGCGAACTTGCTCGGGTCGTCTTCATAGGTGCGCACATCGGCTTGCGGCACGTCCTTCTTGACCCATTGCTCGTAGTTGGTGCCCAGGCCTACACCGACCTTCTTGCCTGCCAGGTCTGCGGCCTTGTGGATGTTCAGCTGCTCGGCCTTCTTCTTCAGGATCAGCGCCTGGATGCCGGAGATAGTGTAAGGCTCGGAGAAGTCATACTTCTTCTTGCGCTCTTCGGAAATGGTCACCTGGTTGATCACCACGTCCAGGCGCTTGGATTCCAGTGCGGCGAGGATGCCGTCCCACTTGGTCGGCTGCACCTTGGCCTTTACCCCGAGCTCCTTGGCCAGCAGCTCGGACAGTTCCACTTCGAAGCCGGTCAGCTTGCCGTTTTCGTCCTGGAAGCTGAACGGTGGGTAGGTGCCTTCGAGGCCGACGTTGATCACGCCTTTTTCCTGGATGGTCTTCAGCTGCTCGCCAGCGAAGGCCTGACTGAGCAGGCCGGCACCCAGCAGGAGTGCCAGGCTGGCGTTGAGTAGCGGTTTGGCGAATTTCGACATTTCAGAGCCCCGCGCTTGTTGTGTAAGTAGTGGGTGGCGACTATAGGGTCGGCTGCTTAGGTCAGGAAATACTAAAAAATTATTTTGTTATTTCCTTTTGGTTTTTGCCAGGTGCTGGCTGCATTGAGGGTAGGCGAGGTTGCCTGCTCCGTCATCGCGGCTTATGCCTGACTTAGCGCAGGATGGAATAAAGCGTTGTTTTTTCCAAGGGATGGATTTGCCGTAGAGTGGATTGCATGTAGGCAGGTCCGGCCTCTTCGCGGGTAAACCCGCTCCTACAGAGACCGCACAGGCATCGAAACCTGTGCAGTCCCTGTAGGAGCGGGTTTACCCGCGAAGAGGCCTGGCCTGGCGATAAAAATAGTTGGCCTCTTCAGGCAGGAGAAAACCGTGAGCGAACAACCTTCATCCGGGCACTGGCAGTTGCAGAGCATCGTCACCGGCCTGCGCGGCGCCCGTGAACAATGGCGCACCCGCAATGGCCGCAGCAGCGGCGAGCAGGGCGGGCGTGAGCTGCCTTCACGCGAAGCGATGCGGCACATCCTGGAGCAACTGTGCGGCGCACTGTTCCCCATGCGCCTTGGCCCAGTCGACCTGCGCGAAGAAAGCGAAGACTTCTACGTCGGCCATACGCTGGATGCCGCCCTGACCGCCCTGCTGGCCCAGGCCCGCCTGGAGCTGCGCTACGCCGCACGGCAAAGCAAGGGCGAACTGGCCGGCGTCGATGCCCATGCGCTGAGCCTGGTGCAGGGATTCGCCGCCGCCCTGCCGGGCCTGCGCGTACTGCTGGACACAGACGTGCTGGCCGCCTATCACGGCGACCCGGCTGCGCGCAGTGTTGATGAAGTGCTGCTGTGCTACCCGGGCATCCTGGCGATCATCCACCACCGTCTGGCGCACCATCTGTACAAGGCCGGCCTGCCGCTGCTGGCGCGCATCAGCTCGGAGCTGGCGCATTCGGCCACGGGGATCGACATTCACCCCGGGGCGCAGATCGGCCCGAGCTTCTTCATCGACCATGGTACCGGCGTGGTTATCGGCGAAACCGCGATCATCGGCGAGCGTGTGCGCATCTACCAGGCGGTGACCCTGGGCGCCAAGCGCTTCCCCAGCGATGAATCGGGCACCCTGCACAAGGGCCTGCCACGCCACCCGATCGTCGAGGACGATGTGGTGATCTATGCGGGGGCCACGGTGCTGGGGCGGATCACCATCGGCAAAGGCTCGACCATTGGCGGTAATGTGTGGCTGACCCGCAGTGTGCCGGCCGAGAGCAACATTACCCAGGCCAACCTGCAGCTGGATTGCCAGGACAAGAACTGATCTGGCATTTCCTTGGCCTGTACCGGCCCTTTCGCGGGTAAACCCGCTCCCACAGGGACCCCACAGATCTTGAATCTTGTGCAGTACCTGTAGGAGCGGGTTTACCCGCGAAGAGGCCCGTGCAGGAGGGCACCAATCAGCGCCCCAATTCGCATTGAAATCCGATCCATGTTTAACTTGAACGCTTGTTCAATGAAAAAACGCTGGTCCGCTGCCGGTGTTCAACAGGAGGATTCCTTTGCTGAACCCGTTCATTCCGAGCCTTACGTCATTCGACGAGGTGCGCCCCCGATGAGTGCACCGACCCCTTCCCTTGCCAATGGCAAGATCCGCATGAACCCCCCGGTGTTCTATTTCGCGGCAAGTTTCATCCTCATCTTCGGCCTCGTGGTCATTTCCTATCCGCAAGCAGCAGGCGACTGGTTGCTGGCGGCGCAGAACTGGGCGGCCAACACGGTCGGCTGGTACTACATGCTGGCGATGACGCTGTACCTGGTCTTCGTGGTGGTCACCGCCTTGTCCGGCTACGGCAAGATCAAGCTCGGTGCCGACCACGACGAACCCGAGTTCAGCTACCTGTCGTGGGCCGGCATGCTGTTTGCCGCCGGCATCAGCATCACCTTGTTCTTCTTCTGCGTGTCCGAACCCCTGACCCACATGCTGCAGCCGCCCCAGGGCGAAGCGGGCACGGCCGAGGCCGGGCGCCAGGCGATGCAGATCCTGTTCCTGCACTGGGGCCTGCATGGCTGGGGCGTGTTCGCCTTCGTCGGCATGGCCCTGGCCTACTTCGCCTACCGGCACAACCTGCCGCTGGCCCTGCGTTCGGCGTTGTACCCGTTGATCGGCAAGCGCATCAACGGGCCGATCGGTTATGCGGTGGACGGTTTCGGCATCATCGCCACGGTGTTCGGCCTGGGTGCCGATATGGGTTTTGGCGTGCTGCACCTGAACGCCGGCCTCGACTACCTGTTCGGCATCGACCACAGCCAGTGGGTGCAAGTGCTGCTCATCACCCTGATGATGGGCGCGGCGGTGGCCGTGGCGGTCGCCGGGGTGGAGAAGGGCGTGCGGGTGATGAGCGACATCAACCTGTTCCTGGCCTGCGCGCTGTTGCTGTTCGTGTTGTTCGCCGGGCCTACCCAGCACCTGTTCAACACGCTGATCCAGAACCTCGGCGACTACCTGGGTGCCTTGCCGCGCAAGAGCTTCGACGTTTATGCCTACGGCGAGAACCGCGACTGGCTGGGCGGTTGGACGGTGTTCTACTGGGCCTGGTGGATTGCCTGGGCGCCGTTCGTGGGCCTGTTCATCGCCCGCATCTCCCGTGGCCGCACCATCCGCGAATTCGTCTTTGGTGTGCTGTTGATTCCGCTGGGCTTCACCTTGGCGTGGATGTCGATCTTCGGCAACAGTGCCCTGGACCAAGTCATCAACCACGGCATGACCGCGCTGGGCCAGTCGGCGCTGGATAACCCGTCGATGAGCCTGTACCTGCTGCTGGAGACCTACCCTTGGAGCAAGACGGTGATCGCCGTGACGGTGTTCATCAGCTTTGTGTTCTTCGTCACCTCGGCCGACTCGGGCACCGTGGTGCTGTCGACCTTGTCGGCCAAGGGCGGTGATGCGGACGAGGATGGGCCGAACTGGCTGCGTATCTTCTGGGGGGCGATGACCGCGCTGATCACCAGCGCGCTGCTGTTCGCCGGCAGCATCGACTCGCTGAAGTCGGCGGTGGTGCTGACCTCGTTGCCGTTCTCGCTGATTCTGCTGTGCATGATGTGGGGGCTGCACAAGGCGTTCTACCTGGAGTCGCAACGGCAGATCGCACAGATGCATTCGCTGGCCCCGTTCGCCCAGTCACGCCGCGGCCGTGGCGGCTGGCGCCAGCGTCTGAGCCAGGCGGTGCACTTCCCGTCGCGTGATGAGGTGTACCGCTTCATGGACGACGTGGTGCGCCCGGCAATTGCCGATGTGCGTGAAGTGTTCGAGCAGAAGGGCCTGGTGCTGATTACCCAGGACGACCCGAGTCACGACAACGTCAGCCTGAAGATTGGCCATGGCGAGGAACAGCCGTTCATTTACCAGGTGCAGATGCGTGGTTACTTCACGCCATCGTTCGCCCTGGGTGGGCTGGGTACGCAGGAATTGAAGAACCGCCGCTACTACCGGGCGGAGGTGCACCTGAGCGAAGGCAGCCAGAACTATGACCTGGTCGGCTACAGCAAGGAGCAGATCATCAACGACATCCTCGACCAGTACGAACGGCACATGCAGTACCTGCATCTGGTCCGCTAGATCGCTGGGGCCGCTTTGCGGCCCATTCGCAGCACAAGGCTGCTCCTACAAGGGATCGCGCTTCCCTGTAGGAGCAGCCTTGTGCTGCGAATGGAGGCCAAAGGCCTCCCGGTTTCAGAAGGGCGCATCCCCGAGGATGGTCGCCCGATGCATCACCCGCCGGTTCGGTCGGTAGTCATCCACCGCAAAATGCTGGGTCACGCGGTTGTCCCAGAACGCCACGTCATTCTCCTGCCACCGCCAGCGAATGCTGAACTCCGGCCGCGTCGCATGGGCGAACAGCAGTTTCAACAGTGCCTCGCTTTCCAGTTCGCTCAGCTCATTGATGCGCGTGGTGAACCCTTCATTGACGAACAACGCCTTGCGCCCGCTCACCGGATGCGTGCGCACCACCGGGTGTGACAGCGGCGGGTTGTTCCGCCGGGTTGCTTCCCAGCGCGCCAGGTCTTCCGGCGTGGTACCAAAGCGCTCCAGCGGGAACGACTTGGTGAAGTCATGGGTGGCGGTCAGCCCGTCGAGCATCTCGCGCAGCGGCGCCGACAAGGCTTCGAAGGCAGCGATGCCGCTGGCCCAAAGGGTATCGCCGCCGTAGGCCGGCAACTGCTTGGCGCTGAGTACCGCGCCCAGGGCCGGGGTCGGCAGGAAGGTCACATCGGTGTGCCACACGGCGTTGTCGCGCACATCGGTCACCGCCGTGTCGAGGATAAGCACCTGCGGGGTTTCCGGCACGTTGGGATAGATAGGGTGGATGTGCAGGTCGCCGAAGCGGGCGGCAAACCGCGCCTGCTGCTGCGGGTTGATCGGCTGGTCGCGGAAGAACAGCACCTGGTGCTGCAGCAGCGCCTGCTCGATGGCGTCTCGTTCTTCGACGGTGATATCGCGGCTGATGTCCACGCCGCTGATCTGGGCGCCGAGCGCCGGGCTGAGGGGGGAGATGGTCAGGCTCATGTCGGTCTCTTCAATCAGGCGCCAGGCTGCTGGCGTGGTCAACAGGATTCAGTGGCTCTGCCCGTGCCAAGGCACCAGTTTGCGTTGCAGGGCACGCAGGCTCATTTCCAGTGCGAAGGCGATCAGGGCGATCAGCAAAATCCCCAGCACCACCACATCGGTGACCAGGAACTGCGCCGCCGACTGCACCATGAAGCCCAGGCCGCTGGTGGCGGCGATCAGCTCGGCGGCCACCAGGGTCGACCAGCCAACCCCCAGACCAATGCGGATGCCGGTGAGGATGTCGGGCAGGGCGCTGGGCAGGATCACGTGGCGGATCAGCTGGGCCTTGGTCGCGCCGAGCGACTGCGCTGCACGCAGCTTGGCCGGGTCGACCGTGCGCACGCCGGTGGCAGTGGCAATGGCGATAGGAGCGAAGATTGCCAGGTAGATCAGCAGCACCTTGGACAGCTCGCCGATGCCGCACCAGATGACGATCAGCGGCAGGTAGGCCAGCGGCGGGATCGGCCGGTAGAACTCGATCAGCGGGTCGAGAATGCCGCGGGCCACTCGGTTGTAGCCTATGGCGATACCCACCGGGATGGCGGTGAGGGTGGCGGCAAGCAGGGCCACGCCGATGCGCCCCAGGCTGGCACCCAGGTGCTGCCACAGGCTGGCATCCATATAGCCTTGGGTCAGCAGGGGCCCGGCCTTGGCCAGGATGTCGGCGGGCGAAGGCAGGAACAGCGGCTCGATCCAGCCGGCCGCGGTCACCAGCCACCAGGCCAACAGCAGGCTGGCCAGGGTCAGGGTGCTGATCCAGCGGGTGGGCAGGGGGCGGCGCAGCTTGGTGGCTGGCCGGGGTTGGGTGTTGCGCTTGCCGGTGACCGGCAGGTCCAGGCTGCTCATGCGCGCTCCTGCAGGCTTTGGCGTTGAGAGAACACCCGCGCCAGTACGTGCTCGCGGGTTTCGATAAAAGCCGGGTTGGACTTGATAGCCCGCGCCGATTCACCCGCTGCGTAGCGCTGGCCGAAGTCCAGTTGCAGGCGCTCCACCACGCGCCCCGGGTTGGGCGCCAGCAGTACCAGTTCACTGGCGAGGAACACGGCTTCTTCGATGTCGTGGGTAATCAGGAACACCGGCTTGGCGGTGCGTTGCCATACCTGCAGCAACAACTCCTGCATCTGCTCGCGGGTGAAGGCATCAAGTGCGCCGAACGGTTCGTCCATCAGCAACACTCGTGGATCGGCTGCCAACGCCCGGGCCAGGCCAACACGCTGCTTCTGGCCACCGGACAATTGCCAGATACGCCGTTCGCCAAAGCCGTCGAGGTCGACCAGGGCAAGCATTTCGCGGGCCTTGGCCTCACGCTCGGCGCGTGGCACGCCGGCCAGTTCCAGGCCGAATGCGACGTTGCCCAGCACGTTCTGCCAAGGCAGCAGCGCATCGTCCTGGAACACTACGCCGCGCTCGGCGCCGGGGCCCTGGACGGGCACGCCGTCCAGGGTGATGCGCCCGCCGCTGGGGGCGACGAAGCCTGCGATGAGGTTGAGCAGCGAGGTCTTGCCACTGCCGGAAGGGCCCAGGGCCACCAGCAGCTGGCGTGGCCCCAGGCTCAGGTTGATGTCGGCCAGCACCGGGGTTTCGGCGCCGGGGTACTGTGCGCTGATGCGCTCCAGTTCGAGCAAGGCCATGGCAGGCTCCGGTCGGTTTCTACAGGCTTAGTTGGGGAGGTACTTGGCGCTGACGGAGGGCGAGTAGTCCGGCAGCACCGCGTCGACCTTGCCTTGCTGCTTGAGGAAGGTGGCCGTGTCGGTCAGCGCTTGGGTGGTCGGTGTGCCCAATGCATTGGCCTGGTCGACGGCCAGTGGGTACACGTTGCCCTGCAGCAGCACCGGGATGTCGGCAGGCTTGGCGCCCGAAAGTTTGGCCAGCTTGCTCACGTTGTCGGGGTTGGCCAGCCAGGCTTGTGGGTTCTTGCGGTAGTCGGCGTAGGCGTCGAGAGTGACCTTGGCAAAGGCCTTGACCACGTCGGGGTGCTTGGCGGCGAAGTCCTTGCGCACGATCCATGCGTCGAAGGTTGGTGCGCCTTTCTCGGCCAGCTCGCCGGAGGTGATCAGCACCTTGCCGTTTTCCTTGGCCACACCCAGGGCCGGGTCCCAGACGTAGGTGGCATCGATGTCGCCGCGCTTCCAGGCGGCAATGATTGCCGGTGGCGCCAGGTTGAGGATCTGCACCTTGGCCGGGTCGATGTTCCAGCTCTTCAGCGCGGCCAGCAGGCTGTAGTGGCCGGTGGAGACGAAAGGCACGGCGACTTTCTTGCCGACCAGGTCTTGCGGAGTCTTGATGCTGTCGCGGGCGACCAGTGCTTCACCGGCGCCAATCTGCGTGGCGATCAGGAAGGTCTCGACCGGCAGCTTGCGGGAGGCTGCGGCGGCCAGCGGGCTGGAGCCCAGGTAGCCGATCTGTACATCGCCGCTGGCTACGGCGGTGATCACGTCGGCGCCGTTATCGAATTTGCGCCAGTCGATGCTGGCCTTGCTGGCTTTTTCGTAATCGCCATCGACCTGCGCCACCTTGGCCGGGTCGACGGTGGTCTGGTAGGCCACGGTCAGGTCAGCAGCCTGGGCCAACCAGCTGGCGCTGGCGAGGGTCAGGGCGGCGAACAGGCGCAGCGGGGCGTGCGGGATCATGGTGAACCTCTCGTCAGGCAATCGGTGTGGTGGATGACGAGAAGGCTAATTGATCTAAGAAATGTAAAATAAATAACTTTTTTGCATTAGCTTAGGAGCCAATGGTTTGAGACGCGTTAACAGGGAAACGCTGTGATTTCGCTCAATGGTGAAATCCGAGAGTGCTGCTAGGCTTTTTCGTCCCGATAGAACGATACGGAATTAGGTTATGAGCAAACGTTTGCAAATAACTATTGGTTATGAAAAGCATGCTGCTTCTAACGAATAGCAGTAATAATTCCTAACATATTCCTTAAAAATCTTACCAATTCATAAAACGGTCATTTTGGATTTATAGGATTGTCATTATCCTGTAGCGCAGCTGGCGTCTTAGACCAAAGTCGCGAAACGTTTAGAAACGATTGACTTTACGGTCACGCTTTGGGACTAAATCGCCAATCCACGGTGAGCGGGGCAGCAGATCCCGCCACCAGAGATACACAAGAATTAGAACGTAGAGGAGCAAAACATGTACAAGTCCAGCCTGGCCCTGGCCGTGGCACTGGGGGTTCTCGCCCAACAAGCAGGCGCTGCCGGTTTCGTTGAAGACAGCAAGCTGTCGCTCAGCTCGCGCACCATGTACTTCAACGATGACAACCGCGAAAGCGGTATCGACCAGAAAGAAAGCGGTCAGGGCTTCAAGCTCGACTACCTGTCTGGTTTCACCGAAGGCACCGTAGGTTTTGGTGTCGACGTCCAGGCTTTGTGGGGCATTCACCTGGATGGTGGCCGTGGTAGCCGTCCAGATGCCAACAACACCTTCTTCCCAAGCGACTCCGATGGTTCGGCAGTTCACGACTGGGCACGCATTGGTGGTAACGCCAAGGCTCGCTTCTCCAAGACCGAGGTCCACTACGGTAGCGCCTTGGCGCCTATGCTGCCGATCCTGGTCTCCAACGACGGCCGTCTGCTGCCGCAGACCTTCGAGGGTGGCACCCTCCAGTCGAAGGAAATCGACAACCTGACCGTCAACGCAGGTCAACTGACCCACGCCATGGGTCGTGCTTCGAGCAACCGTACCGGTCTTTCCGTTTCTGGCGCCTTCCGCGACAGCAACAAGTTCCAGTTCGCCGGTGGTGACTACAAGCTCACTCCCGACCTGACCCTGCAGTACTACTACTCGAACCTGGAAGACTTCTACAAGCAGCACTTCCTGGGTGCTACCCACGTCTTCAAGATCGCCGACAACCAGTCGTTCAAGACCGACCTGCGCTACTTCGATAGCCGCAGCGACGGCAAGAATGGCGAGACCGGTTACGCCTTCGACAACAACGGTGGCTACGCGAAGAACACAGGCGAGGTCGACAACAAGACCTGGAGCGCCATGTTCACCTACACCCTGGGTGGCCATGCGCTGATGGTCGGTCACCAGCAGGTAGGTGACGATGGTGGTTTCGTCTGGCTGAACCAAGGTAGTGTCCGCAAGGACGGCTCCACTTCGTCGCTGGAAGGCAATGGCGGCTCGAGCTTCTACCTGTTCACCGACAGCATGATCAACCAGTTCGCTCGTGCCGGTGAGAACACCACCTTCGGTCAGTACTCCTATGACTTCGCGTCCCTGGGCGTTCCAGGCCTGAAGGCTTCGGTGGCCTACTTGCGTGGCGACGACATCCGCAACAAGTCGGGTGACGGCAGCTATAACGAATGGGAACGTGACGCACGCGTCGACTACACCCTGCAGCAAGGCACTCTCAAAGGCCTGGGCTTCAGCCTGCGTCAGGGCGTCTACCGTGGTAGCGGTGAGAGCAGCGCGGACAAAGACCAGACTCGCTTCATCGTGAACTACACTTACAACTTCCTGTAAGCCGTAGCTGAACAAGAAGCCTCGCCTATTGCGAGGCTTTTTTGTGTCTGCAATTTCGTATATATTTTGGTTATAAATAAATCAGTATTTATTCTTTTTATTTTTAATCGAATGCAGGCACATTGAACCCACACGGTACAGAACCCAGCACAGGAGCCGCAGCCCATGAGCCTAAAACTCGGCGATATCGCCCCCGATTTCGAACAGGATTCCAGCGAAGGCAAGATCCGCTTCCACGAGTGGCTGGGCAACAGCTGGGGGGTGTTGTTCTCTCACCCAGCCGACTTCACCCCGGTGTGCACCACCGAGCTGGGCCTGACCGCCAAGCTGAAGGACGATTTCGCCAAACGCGGGGTCAAGGCCATCGCCCTGTCGGTGGACCCGGTCGATTCGCACCACCGCTGGATCGATGACATCAACGAAACCCAGAACACCGTGGTCAACTTCCCGATCATTGCCGACGCCGACCGCAAGGTGTCCGACCTGTACGACCTGATCCACCCGAATGCCAGCGACACCCTGACCGTGCGCTCGCTGTTCGTCATCGACCCGAACAAGAAGGTGCGCCTGACCATAACCTACCCGGCCAGTACCGGGCGCAACTTCAACGAAATCTTGCGGGTGATCGACTCGCTGCAGCTGACCGATAACCACAAGGTCGCCACGCCAGGTAACTGGCAGGACGGTGACGACGTGGTAATCGTGCCCTCGCTGAAGGACGAGGAAGAGATCAAGCAGCGTTTCCCCAAAGGTTACCGGGCGGTCAAACCCTATCTGCGGCTGACTCCGCAGCCCAATCGTTAAAGGATTCCTCGTTGCATTGCTCTTAGCCAAAGCAGGGATATTCGGGCCGTTTCGACGGCCCTTTTTTATGCCTGCTGAAACTGCGTTGGCTTCTTCGTGGGTAAACCCGCTCCCACAGGGATAGCGCAAGTCTCAGGCCTTGTGCGGTCCCTGTGGGAGCGGGTTTACCCGCGAAAGTGCCAAAACAGTTTTTTGATAAAAATGGAATAAACAAATGAAAAAATATGATTTCTAGATATATGCGGAGGCTGTTAATGTCACCTCCAACAGAACACAAGGAAGCGCTGCAATGCTGGTCGTCTCAATCGGTGGTAGCCCAAGTACCCGTTCACGCTCCGGCGTGCTGCTGGAGCGTTCTCGCCAGTGGCTGCAGGACCGTGGCGTCGAGGTAGTGACGTTCCAGGTGCGCGACTTTCCCGCCGAAGACCTGCTGCACGCTCGTTTCGACAGCCCGCAGGTGCAGCACTTCCAGCAGCTGGTCGCCCAGGCCGATGGCCTGATCGTCGCCACGCCGGTGTACAAGGCCTCGTTCGCCGGAGCCCTGAAAACCTTGCTCGACCTGCTGCCCGAACGCGCCCTGGCACACAAGATCGTGTTGCCTATCGCCACCGGCGGCAGCATCGCCCACATGCTGGCGGTGGATTACGCACTGAAACCCGTGCTGTCGGCACTCAAGGCGCAAGAGACCCTGCAAGGGATCTTCGCCGACGACAGCCAGGTCGCCTACGCAGAAGGCTCCAGGCCCGCGCAGCTGGTAGCGGCGCTGGAAGAACGCCTGCAGGACGCGCTGGAAACCTTCCACGTTGCACTAGCCCGCCGGCCGCGCCCCGTGGCGCCCGGCATATTGAACGAACGCCTGATCAGCGCTCGCTGGAGCATCTGACCGGCCCAACCCGCTTCACCACCTTACTCGCCCGACAACGAGGCAAGCAGGTGCAACCCGAACCCACTCGCACAGGAGAGCGCCATGCGCACAGTCTTCTTGCGTCGCGGTCTGGTCGCCCTGTTTGCGGCGGCTGTGTCCTTCGGCGCCATCACCCAAGCCCAGGCCGAGAGCCTGCGTATCGGTTACCAGAAATACGGCACCCTGGTGCTGCTCAAGGCCAAGGGCACGCTGGAAAAGCGCCTGGCCGAGCAGGGCGTGCAGGTGCAATGGACCGAGTTCCCCGGCGGCCCGCAGCTGCTTGAGGGGTTGAACGTCGGCTCCATCGATTTTGGCGTCACCGGTGAAACCCCGCCGGTGTTCGCCCAGGCCGCCGGTGCCGACCTGCTGTACGTCGCTTACGAGCCGCCAGCGCCGCACAGCGAGGCGATCCTGGTGCCGAAGGGCTCTCCGATCCAGTCGGTCAAAGACCTCAAGGGCAAGAAAGTCGCTCTCAACAAAGGCTCCAACGTTCACTACCTGCTGGTTCGCGCCCTGGAAGACGCCGGCCTGAAATACAGCGACATCCAGCCGGTGTACCTGCCCCCGGCCGACGCCCGCGCGGCCTTCGAGCGCGGCAGCGTGGACGCCTGGGTGATCTGGGACCCGTACCAGGCTGCCGCCGAGAAACAGCTGCAGGCTCATGCCCTGCGTGACGGCAAGGGCCTGGTCGACAACCATCAGTTCTACCTGGCCACCCGCAACTACGCGACCCAGCACCCGGCGGTGATCAACACCCTGATTGAAGAAGTGCGTGCCGTAGGTGAATGGTCCCAGGCCAACCCGCAGGAAGTGACCGACCAGGTCGCGCCGCTGCTCGGCCTGCCCGCCGATATCACCCTGACTTCGGTCAAGCGCCAAGGCTACGGTGCCGCGCCGCTCACCCCGGAAGTGGTGGCCGCGCAACAGAAGATCGCCGACACGTTCCAGGCACTGAAACTGATTCCCAAGCCGCTGAGCATCAAGGACGTGATCTGGACACCCCCGGCCAAGGTCGCCAGTGCGCCTTGATTGATTCGCCCGCGTCGGGGCGCCGCCCTGGCTGAGCCCCCTTGAGGAGACAACTCCAATGAGCCTTAATATCTTCTGGTTTCTTCCTACCCACGGTGATGGCAAGTACCTGGGCACCTCCGATGGCGCCCGCGCGGTCGACCATGGCTACCTGCAGCAGATCGCCCAGGCGGCCGACCGGCTCGGCTTTGGTGGCGTGCTGATACCTACCGGGCGCTCCTGCGAGGACTCCTGGCTGGTCGCGGCATCGCTGATCCCGGTGACCCAGCGGCTGAAGTTCCTGGTCGCCCTGCGCCCCGGGATCATTTCGCCGACCGTGGCGGCACGCCAGGCAGCAACCCTTGATCGCCTGTCCAACGGCCGCGCGCTGTTCAACCTGGTGACCGGTGGTGACCCGGACGAGTTGGCCGGTGACGGCCTGCACCTGAACCATCAGGAACGTTATGAAGCCTCTGTAGAGTTCACCCGTATCTGGCGCAAGGTGCTGGAAGGCGAGGTGGTCGACTACGACGGCAAGCACATCCAGGTGAAGGGCGCCAAGCTGCTCTACCCGCCGATCCAGCAACCACGCCCGCCACTGTATTTCGGTGGTTCCTCCGAAGCCGCACAGGACCTGGCCGCCGAGCAGGTCGAGCTGTATCTGACCTGGGGCGAGCCGCCGAGTGCGGTTGCTGAAAAAATCGCCCAGGTGCGTGCGAAAGCCGCCGCTCAGGGCCGCGAAGTGCGCTTCGGCATCCGCCTGCACGTGATCGTGCGGGAAACCAACGAAGAAGCCTGGGCCGCTGCCGACAAGCTCATCTCGCACCTGGACGACGACACCATCGCTCGCGCCCAGGCCTCGCTGGCGCGCTTCGACTCGGTCGGCCAGCAACGCATGGCCGCCCTGCACAACGGCAACCGTGACAAGCTGGAGGTCAGCCCCAACCTGTGGGCCGGTGTCGGCCTGGTGCGTGGCGGTGCCGGTACCGCGCTGGTGGGGGATGGCCCGACCGTCGCGGCACGCGTCAAGGAATACGCCGAGCTGGGCATCGATACCTTCATCTTCTCCGGCTACCCGCACCTGGAAGAGTCGTACCGGGTGGCCGAGCTGCTGTTCCCGCACCTGGATGTGCAACGCCCGGAGCAAGCCAAGGCCGGCGGCTATGTGAGCCCGTTTGGCGAAATGGTGGCCAACGACATCCTGCCCAAGTCCGTTGCGCAGAGCTGAGGGCCAGGCCATGAGTCGTGCAACTTCCAACAACCTTGGCCAGCGCCTGGCGCCATGGGCGCTGCCGGTACTGCTGCTGGCAGCCTGGCAACTGGCGGTCAGCGCCGGCTGGCTGTCGACGCGCATCCTGCCCGCGCCCAGCGCCGTGGTCAGCGCCGGCGTCGAGCTGGTGCGCAGCGGCGAGATCTGGACCCACCTGGCCATCAGTGGCTGGCGTGCCGGGCTGGGCTTCGTCATCGGTGGCAGCATCGGCCTGGTGCTGGGCTTCATCACCGGCCTGTCGAACTGGGGCGAACGCCTGCTCGACAGCTCGGTGCAGATGATCCGCAACGTGCCGCACCTGGCGCTGATCCCGCTGGTGATCCTGTGGTTCGGTATCGACGAGTCGGCAAAGATCTTTCTGGTGGCGCTGGGCACGCTGTTCCCGATCTACCTGAACACCTATCACGGCATCCGCAACGTCGACCCAGCACTGGTGGAAATGGCGCGTAGCTATGGCTTGTCCGGCTTCAACCTGTTCCGCCAGGTGATCCTGCCCGGAGCATTGCCTTCGATCCTGGTAGGCGTGCGCTTTGCCCTGGGCTTCATGTGGCTGACCTTGATCGTTGCCGAAACCATTTCGGCCAATGCTGGCATTGGTTACCTGGCGATGAACGCCCGCGAGTTCCTGCAGACCGACGTGGTGGTGCTGGCCATCGTCCTGTATGCCGTGCTCGGCAAGCTTGCCGACATCGCAGCCCGGGGCCTGGAGCGAGTGTGGCTGCGCTGGCACCCGGCCTATCAAGCGGCGAAGAAGGAGGGCGCATGACCGTACTCAAGGAACAGCCGCCACGCCTGCTGCGTGGCATCCCGCTGGCTTCCAGCGGCCTGCGCAAGACCTTTGGCCAGCGCGAAGTGCTGAAGGGGATCGAGCTGCATATTCCTGCCGGCCAGTTCGTCGCGATCGTCGGCCGTAGTGGCTGCGGCAAGAGCACCTTGCTGCGCCTGCTGGCCGGTCTCGACCAGCCCACTGCAGGCCAGTTGCTGGCCGGTGCCGCGCCGCTGGAACAGGCCCGCGAAGAAACCCGCCTGATGTTCCAGGATGCGCGCCTGCTGCCATGGAAGAAGGTGATCGACAACGTTGGCCTGGGCCTGTCTGGCGACTGGCGCCCGCGCGCGCTGGAAGCGTTGGAGTCGGTTGGCCTGGCCGATCGCGCCAATGAATGGCCGGCGGCTCTGTCGGGTGGCCAGAAGCAGCGTGTGGCCCTGGCCCGGGCGCTGATTCACCAGCCGCGCCTGCTGCTGCTGGACGAGCCGCTCGGTGCGCTGGATGCATTGACCCGTATCGAGATGCAGCAACTGATCGAACGCCTGTGGCGTCAGCACGGCTTCACCGTGTTGCTGGTTACCCACGATGTCAGCGAGGCAGTCGCCGTGGCTGACCGGGTGATCCTGATCGAGGACGGCGAAGTCGGGCTCGACCTCACTGTCGACCTGGCACGGCCTCGGGCGCGTGGTTCGCACCGCCTGGCCGCGCTGGAAAGCGAAGTGCTCAACCGTGTTCTGTCGGCCCCGGGCGCTGCGCCCGAGCCGGATCCTGTAGCCCCTTTGCCCACGCAACTGCGCTGGGCGCACTGACTCACTTACCAGACTGAAGCCATAGAGAAGGAATCAAATCATGACCATCAAAGCCATCAACGTTCGCAACCAGTTCAAAGGCACCGTGAAGGAAATTCTGGAAGGCCCGGTACTGTCGGAAATCGACGTGCAGACCGCCTCGGGCATCGTCACTTCGGTCATCACCACCCGCTCCGTGCGTGAGCTGGAGCTGCAGGTGGGCAGTGAAGTGATTGCCTTCGTGAAATCGACTGAAGTGTCCATCGCGAAGCTGTGATGGGTGTGGACCATGGGGCTGCTGTGCAGCCCTTCGCGGGCACGCCCGCTCCCACAGGTACTGCGCAGGTTTCAGGTTTTGCGCGGACCCTGTGGGAGCGGGCGTGCCCGCGAAGGGCCGCACAGCGGCCCCAATGATCTCAGCTGGAACGCTTCGCCAGAAATGGCGGCAGATACAACCCCAGATACGCCTCGAACACTCGCTTGCCTTCCTCGGCCATGCGCGGGGTGATCGCCTCATGCAGCTGCACCGACCGCGCATACACCCGGTCACTCAATTCCATGGCCAGGGCAAACACGTCCACATCCACCGGCATCACCGGCAGATGAAAGTGTTGGTCGAACAACTTGTGCATCAAGTCGCCCAGTTCCATGTCGTGCTGCCGGTCGGCCTGCACCACTTCGCTCAGGCCATGCTGGGCCAGGATCAGTTGCCGCGCCGCCGCGTCCTCGTTGTAGATATTCAGCATCCGCTGCTCGATCAGCCGTGACAGTTCGTGCCAGGTGTTGAACGCACTGCTGTCGATTGGCGCGCTCAGCGCTTCCCGAAAGGCCCGGTGTACATCTGCCGTCAACGCCTCCAGCAGCGCCGGCACGCTGGCGAAGAAGTGGTACACCGACGACGGTGGTATCTGTGCGCGCTCGGCCACGCTGTAGATCGACAGGCTCGCCACCCCCAGCTCGGCCAGCAACTCGCGTGCAGCAGCCAGAATCGCCTCGATCCTGGCCTGGCTGCTGGCGCGCGGCTTGCGCGGGGTGGCAGTGCGGGTCATCAGTTGCTGATCGCCAGGATGCTGGCCTGGTAGGCGCCGACGAACAGGTCGAAGTCGCCGACTTCCTGCTGTTCCAGGCGCGACTGCTCGGCCAGCGAGTCGCGGGCGAGGGTTTCGAAGGCCTGCTGGCGTTCGACCGGCAGTGGCTGCTCGCGGAAGGTTTCGGCGTGGATACGGCTCTGGCGCAGGGCGAACTTGACGAAGCTTTCGTTATGCTCGGTCATGCGCGCCAGCACTTGGGCCGACGGGGTCAGCGAGGCGTCGTCGACCTTGGCCTGCTGGGCATCCAGGGCATTGCCGTGCTCTGCACCGCCTTGCGCCTGGTCGAGCAGATCGGCCAGTGGCCGGATACGCTCGATCAGCTCGCTGGCCCAGGCCTTCAGGCCGATCGGCTGGCCATTGCGGCGCAGTTCCAGGCCCGGGCGACGGCCTTCCTTGACCACGGTCAGGAAGTTGTTGGTGCACTGGCCACACTCGCCGTTGTCCAGTTGCGGGCTGTCTTCCAGCGCGCAGAACAGCAGGAACGCGTCGAGGAAACGCGCCTCGGTCAGGTCGATGCCCACCGGCAGGAACGGGTTGATGTCCAGGCAACGCACTTCCACGTACTGCACGCCGCGCGAGGTCAGGGCCTGGATCGGCCGCTCGCCGGTGTAGGTGACGCGCTTGGGGCGAATGTTCGAGTAGTACTCGTTTTCGATCTGCAGGATGTTGGTGTTCAGCTGTACCCACTCGCCATCCACGTGCGTGCCGACTTCGACGTAAGGCGGGTAGGGCGTGCCCACCGCCTTGCGCAGGCTGTCGGTGTAGCTGGCCAGGTTGTTGTAGCACGGCGTGAGGCCGGCCTGGGCGTTGCTCTGGTAGCCCAGGTCGCTCATGCGCAGGCTGGTGGCGTAGGGCAGATACAAGGTTTCGGCATCCAGCTCTTCGAGCTGGTGCGGGCGGCCACGCAGGAAGCCTTTGTCCAGGGCCGGCGAGGCGCCGAACAAGTACATCAGCAGCCAGCTGTAGCGGCGGAAATTACGGATCAGCGCGATATAGGCCGACGACTGGTAGTCGCGGTCGCTTTCTCTGCCGCCTTCTGCGGAGCGCAGCAACGGCCACAGCGCTTCGGGCAGCGAGAAGTTGTAATGGATACCGGCGATGCACTGCATGGTGCGGCCGTAGCGCAGGGCCAAGCCCTTGCGGTAGACGTGCTTGAGCTTGCCGATGTTCGAGCTGCCGTACTCGGCGATCGGGATGTCCTCCTCGGCCGGCAGCGTGCAGGGCATCGACGGGCTCCACAGGTATTCGTCGCCCAGCTTGCTGTAGACGAAACGGTGGGTCTCTTCGAGGCTTTCCAGCACCTTGGCCGGGTCGGGAAGGGCCGGAGTGATGAACTCCAGCAGCGACTCGGAATAATCGGTGGTGATCTGCTCGTTGGTCAGCGCCGATCCCAGGGCTTGCGGATGCGGGGTCTGGGCCAGGCGACCTTCGTCGGTCACGCGCAGACATTCGCGCTCAATACCGTGCAGGCACTGCTTGAGCAGGGGAAGATTGGCGCCGAGCAGGCTCAGGCGGCGGTTGAGGAGGTCGCTCAAGATGTATTCCTTCACGCGTCAGTCGCCCCAATATGGGGGTAGAGATAACGGTCTACAAGGGTAGGAAGAAAGGAACTGGCGTTGTCGCCTGGTTAACGCGGATCCAGCAGTGCCAGCGCACTGCTGAAAATACCGCAGATAATGCTTGGTGAGCTAGAGAACCGCGAAGGTTCCTTGCGCTTTCGCCACCAGCTTGTCGCCCTGAACTACGTCGGCGTCGACCACCAGGGTGCGCCGCCCGGCGTGCAGCACGCGGGCGGTGCACAGCACCTCGCCGTCACTGACGGCGCGCATGTAGTTGATCTTGCACTCGATGGTGACGCTTTGCTGGTCGAAGCCATGGCTGGCCGAGCAGGCCAGGCCCATGGCGATGTCCACCAGGCTGAAGATCGCCCCGCCGTGCAGCTTCTGGCCACGGTTGCGCAAGTGTGGCTCGAGCGCCAGGGCTACCTCGGCAACACCTGTCTCCAGGCGTTGCAGGCGGCAGCCGAGGAGCTGGCTGAAGGCGCTTTCGACGTATTCGCGTGGAACGTCCATCACTTCTTCTTCAGCTGCTTGGCGTTGGCGAACAGGGCTGCCATGGCGTTGTTGGCCGGTGCTGCGGTGGCGGTTTCGCGCTGGCGCGGCGCCTGCTGCTGGCGGTTGCCGCCATTGCCACGGTTACCGCCGCGGTTGCCATCGACCTTCTCGCCAGGGGTGTCGCTCATGCGCATGGACAGGCCGACACGCTTGCGCGGGATGTCCACTTCCATGACCTTGACCTTGACCACGTCGCCGGCCTTGACCGCTTCACGCGGGTCCTTGATGAACTTCTCCGACAGCGCCGAAATGTGCACCAGGCCGTCCTGGTGCACGCCGATGTCGACGAAGGCGCCGAAGTTGGTGACGTTGGTCACCACGCCTTCGAGGATCATGCCCGGTTCCAGGTCCTTGAGGTCTTCGACGCCGTCCTGGAAGGTGGCGGTCTTGAATTCGGGGCGTGGGTCGCGGCCAGGCTTGTCCAGTTCCTGCAGGATGTCGGTGACGGTCGGCAGGCCGAAGGTTTCATCGGTAAATTTCTTCGGGTCCAGGCGCTTGAGGAAGCTGCTGTCACCGATCAGCGAGCGGATGTCACGGCCGGTATCGGCGGCAATCCGTTGCACCAGCGGGTAGGCCTCGGGGTGCACCGCGGAGGCATCCAGCGGGTTGTCGCCGTTCATCACACGCAGGAAGCCGGCGGCTTGTTCAAAGGTTTTCTCACCCAGGCGGCTGACCTTTTTCAGTGCCGCGCGAGTGGCGAACGGGCCGTTGGCATCGCGGTGGGCGACGATGTTCTGCGCCAGGGTAGCGTTAAGGCCGGAGATGCGCGTCAGCAGGGCCACGGAGGCGGTGTTAACGTCCACGCCCACGGCGTTCACGCAGTCCTCGACCACGGCGTCCAGGCCGCGCGCCAGTTTCAGCTGAGACACGTCATGCTGGTACTGGCCGACACCGATGGATTTCGGGTCGATCTTCACCAGCTCGGCCAGCGGGTCCTGCAGGCGGCGGGCAATCGACACGGCGCCACGGATCGACACGTCCAGGTCCGGGAATTCGCGGGCGGCCAGTTCCGATGCGGAATACACCGAAGCGCCGGCCTCGGAAACCATGATCTTGGTGATCTTCAGCGCTGGGTACTTCTTGACCAGCTCCGCCACCAGCTTGTCGCTTTCGCGGCTGGCGGTGCCGTTGCCGATGGCGATCAGCTCCACCGAGTGCTTGGCGCACAGCGCAGCCATGATCGAAATGGTGCGGTCCCAGTCGTTCTTCGGCGCGTGCGGGTAGACCGTGGTGTGGTCCAGCAACTTGCCTGTGGCATCGACCACGGCGATCTTGCAGCCGGTACGCAGGCCCGGGTCGAAGCCCAGGGTGGCGCGCGGGCCGGCGGGGGCGGCCAGCAGCAGGTCGTGCAGGTTGTGGGCGAACACATTGATCGCCTCGCCTTCGGCGTTGTCGCGCAGCTCGCCGAACAGGTCGGTTTCCAGGTGGGTGTAGAGCTTGACCTTCCAGGTCCAGCGCACCACTTCACCCAGCCACTTGTCGGCCGGGCGGTTGCGGTTCTCGATGCCGACGTGGTTGCCGATCATCAATTCGCACGGGTGCAAGGTGCCGGGCAGTTCTTCGCCCACCTTCAGCGAGGCGCTCAGCACGCCTTCGTTACGCCCGCGGAAAATTGCCAGGGCGCGGTGCGACGGGGCGTTGCGCAGCAGTTCGTCATGGGCGAAGTAGTCACGGAACTTGGCGCCTTCCTCTTCCTTGCCAGGCACGACGCGGGCGCTGAGCACCGACTCCTGCTTGAGGAAGCTGCGCAGTTTGTCGAGCAGGGCGGCGTCCTCGGCGAAGCGCTCCATGAGGATGTACTTGGCGCCTTCCAGCGCGGCCTTGACGTCGGCCACGCCCTTGTCGGCGTTGACGAAGCGTGCGGCTTCGCTTTCCGGGGCAAGGTCTGGGTTGTTGAACAGGCCGTCGGCCAGCTCGCCGAGGCCGGCTTCCAGGGCGATCTGGCCCTTGGTGCGGCGCTTCTGCTTGTACGGCAGATACAGGTCTTCGAGGCGGGTCTTGGTATCGGCCAGCTTGATCTCGCGGGCCAGTGCCGGGGTCAGCTTGCCCTGCTCCTCGATGCTGGCCAGGATGCTGGCACGGCGCTCGTCGAGTTCGCGCAGGTAGCGCAGGCGCTCTTCCAGATGGCGCAGCTGGGTGTCGTCCAGGCTACCGGTCACTTCCTTGCGGTAGCGGGCGATGAAGGGCACGGTCGAGCCTTCGTCCAACAGGCCCACGGCCGCCTCGACCTGCTGGGGGCGTACGCCCAGTTCCTCGGCGATACGGCTGTTGATGCTGTCCATGTAAACCACCTGACATTTGTGAATACGGGGGTCGCCTGTGGGCCTGTCGCCCGGCGGCGCTGGATGAAAGCCGCGCATTATACCCATCGCAAACGGCTTGCGGTGATGGCGCCCGGCCAGCCGGAACTGGCGCCGGGGGAAAAATCTGCTAACAATGCTCACGCAACGTGCAGCAATGGCTACGCCATAATGCGCGGCGATATCAGAGGAGTTATTCATGACCGGCACGCCAAACACCGCTGAAGGTGACAAGATTCTCATCGTCGACGACGACCCGGGGCTGAGCAGCCTGCTGGAACGTTTCTTCACCAGCAAGGGCTACCGTGCCCGTGCGGTGCCCAACACCGAGCAGATGGACCGCCTGCTGCAGCGTGAGGTGTTCAACCTGGTGGTGCTCGACCTGATGCTGCCCGGCGAGGATGGCCTGTCGGCGTGCAAGCGCCTGCGCCAGCAGAACAACCAGATCCCGATCATCATGCTCACCGCCAAGGGTGACGAGCTCAGCCGTATCAAGGGCCTGGAGCTGGGTGCAGACGACTACCTGGGCAAGCCGTTCAACCCGGACGAGCTGATGGCCCGGGTCAAGGCCGTGCTGCGCCGCCAGGCACCGAGCGTGCCGGGTGCGCCGGGTAGCGAAGACGAGTCGGTCACCTTCGGCGATTACGAGCTGTCGCTGGCCACCCGCGAACTCAAGCGTGGCGATGAAGTGCACATGCTCACTACCGGCGAGTTCGCCGTGCTCAAGGCGCTGGTGATGCACGCGCGCGAGCCGCTGACCCGCGACAAGCTGATGAACCTGGCGCGTGGCCGTGAATGGGATGCGCTGGAACGCTCCATCGACGTGCAGATCTCGCGTCTGCGCCGCATGATCGAGCCGGACCCGTCCAAGCCGCGTTATATCCAGACCGTGTGGGGCGTGGGCTACGTGTTCGTGCCGGACGGAAACGCCGGTAAATGATGCCGCACCGTCGATGAAAACACCGCTCTGGTTTCCGCAAAGTTTCTTCGCCCGCACCCTGTGGCTGGTGTTGATCGTCGTCCTGTTCTCCAAGGCCTTGACCCTGGTCTACCTGCTGATGAACGAGGACGTGCTGGTCGACCGTCAGTACAGCCACGGTGTTGCGCTGACCCTGCGCGCCTATTGGGCGGCCGACGAAGAAAACCGCGACAAGATCGCCGAAGCGGCAGGCCTTATCCGGGTCACCGGCTCGGGCGTGCCCGAGGGTGAGCAGCACTGGCCCTACAGCGAAATCTACCAACGGCAGATGCAGGCCGAGTTGGGTGAAGACACCGAGGTACGGCTGCGCATTCATGCGCCGCCGGCGTTGTGGGTCAATGCGCCAAGCCTGGGGCCGGGCTGGTTGAAGGTACCGCTGTACCCGCACCCGCTGCGAGGGCAGAAGATCTGGAACGTGCTGGGTTGGTTCCTGGCCATCGGCCTGTTGTCCACAGCTTCGGCCTGGATCTTCGTGCGCCAGCTGAACCAGCCGCTCAAGCGCCTGGTGTTCGCCGCCCGGCAGCTGGGCCAGGGGCGCAGCGTGCGCCTGCCGATCAGCGATACGCCCAGCGAGATGACCGAGGTGTACAAGGCCTTCAACCAGATGGCCGAGGATGTCGAGCAGGCCGGGCGCGAGCGCGAGCTGATGCTGGCCGGGGTTTCCCACGACCTGCGTACACCGCTGACGCGCCTGCGCCTGTCGTTGTCGTTGCTGGACAGCGACAGCGAACTGAGTGATGACATGGTCCGCGATATCGAGGACATGGACGCGATCCTCGACCAGTTCCTGGCCTTTATCCGCGATGGGCGTGACGAGCCGGTTGAGGAGGTCGACCTGGCCGACCTGGTGCGCGAAGTGGTGGCGCCGTACAACCAGCCGGAAGAGCGGGTGCGGTTGTGCCTGGAGCCAATCCCACCGTTCCCGCTGCGCCGGGTTTCGCTCAAGCGCATGCTGGGCAACCTGATCGGCAATGCCCTGCACCACGCCGGCAAGGGGGTCGAGGTGGCCGCCTATGTGTCGGGCGACGAGAGTGCGCCGTATGTGGTGCTGAGCGTGCTGGACCGCGGGACGGGGATCGACGAGTCGGAGCTGGAGACCATCTTCAACCCGTTCATTCGTGGTGACCGGGCCCGGGGGGGCAAGGGCACCGGGCTGGGGCTGGCGATCGTCAAGCGGATCGCGGCGCAGCATGGCGGGAATGTGGAGTTGCGCAATCGCTCTGGTGGCGGGATCGAGGCGCGGGTACGGTTGCCTTTGGGGCTGTTGCTACCGCGTAATGCCGTGTGATTGCCGGGGCCGCTTTGCGGCCCTTTCGCGACACAAGGCCGCTCCTACAGGGGGGCGAGATCCCTTGTAGGAGCAGCCTTGTGCTGCGAATGGGCTGCGCAGCAGCCCCAAAATCTCAGCCCTTACCCTTGGTCCGAGTCTGATTAGGGCCGCCATTCTTCTCCAGATGCTCGATGATCATGGCGGCCACGTTCTTGCCGGTGGTCACTTCGATGCCTTCCAGCCCCGGCGATGAGTTCACCTCCATCACCAGCGGCCCGTGGTTGGAGCGCAGGATATCCACACCCGCCACACTCAAGCCCATCACCTTGGCCGCGCGAATGGCGGTCATGCGTTCTTCCGGGGTGATCTTGATCAGGCTGGCCACCCCACCGCGGTGCAGGTTGGAGCGGAATTCGCCCGGCTTGGCCTGGCGCTTCATCGACGCGATGACCTTGTCGCCGACCACGAAGCAGCGGATATCCGCGCCACCCGCTTCCTTGATGTATTCCTGCACCATGATGTTCTGCTTCAACCCCATGAACGCCTCGATCACCGATTCGGCGGCCTTGGTGGTTTCGCACAGCACCACGCCGATGCCCTGTGTACCTTCCAGTACCTTGATCACCAGCGGGGCGCCGTTGACCATCTGGATCAGGTCGGGGATGTCGTCCGGCGAGTGGGCGAAACCGGTAATCGGCAGGCCGATGCCGCGCCGCGACAGCAATTGCAGTGAACGCAGCTTGTCGCGAGAGCGGGCTATCGCTACCGACTCGTTGAGCGGATACACACCCATCATCTCGAACTGGCGCAGCACTGCGCAGCCATAGAAGGTCACCGATGCACCGATGCGCGGGATCACCGCGTCGAAGCCTTCCAGCGGCTTGCCGCGGTAGTGGATCTGCGGCTTGTGGCTGGCAATGTTCATGTAGGCCCGCAGGGTATCGATCACCACCATTTCGTGGCCCCGCTGGGTACCGGCTTCGACCAGGCGGCGGGTGGAATACAGACGCGGATTGCGCGACAGCACAGCGATCTTCATGCAGCACCTGTGGCAGTAGAAAGGGTGGCCGGGAAGGCCGGTTTGTCTTGTACGTATTTGAGGCCAGGGTTGACCACCAGCTGGCCATGGATCAGGGCCTTGGAACCCAGCAACAGGCGATAACGCATGTTCTTGCGGCAGGCCAGGGTGAACTCCACTTCCCACACACCATCGCCCAGGGCCAGTGACGTGCGGATGACATAGCGGGTCTGGGCCTGGCCGTTGGAGCTCTTGATGGTTTTCATGGTCACCAGCGGTGCCTCGCAGCGGCGGTGGCGCAACTGCACCACCGAGCCAAGATGTGCGGTAAAGCGGACCCAGGGCTGGCCGTCGCGCTCGAACGGTTCCACCTCGGTGGCGTGCAGGCTGGAGGTGCTGGCACCAGTGTCGATCTTGGCGCGCAGCCCGGCCACGCCGAGGTCGGGCAGGGCGACCCACTCGCGCAGGCCGATCACAGTCAAATGGTCAAATGTCTTCACGAAACGCACCCTGCGGATGAGGTGGTGAACTGTAAGCACGGCGGGGATTTTTTGCATCCGATCGTTACGGTAGTACAGTTCGATGAAACACAGCGTTCGAGGTAACGGGATGGCACAAAAAGCCGAAGACGACGACAAGGTCCGCCTGGACAAATGGCTGTGGGCGGCACGCTTCTACAAGACTCGCGCGCTGGCCAAGGCGGCGATCGAGAGCGGCAAGGTGCATTGCCGGGGTGAGCGCTGCAAGCCGGGCAAGGAGCCGCGGGTGGGTGACGAGTTCGTGCTGCGCACCGGGTTCGACGAGCGCACCGTGGTGGTGAAGGCTCTGTCGGTGGTGCGGCGTGGGGCGCCAGAGGCGCAGACGTTGTACGAAGAGACCGAGGACAGCGTGCGCCGGCGTGAACAGGCGGCGGAACTGCGCAAGGCCGGGGCGATGGGCGTGACCACCGATGGGCGGCCGACCAAGAAGCAGCGGCGGCAGATTCACCAGTTGCATGGGAGCTTCGAATAGCCGGGGCCGCTTTGCGGCTCATCGCCGGCAAGCCAGCTCCCACAGGTACTGCGCAAGCCCTGAAACTTGTGCAATCCCTGTGGGAGCTGGCTTGCCGGCGATGAGGCAACGGCAGCCAGCACAAGGCCTAAGGCCTGCGCCCCCTGTAGGAGCGGCCTTGTGCCGCGATGGGCTACGCAGTAGCCCCAAGGATCTAGCGGGTCACCGCCAAGCGCCCGACCAGCGGTACCTTGGCCATGATCGCGAACACCGGCGCCGTCCAGCGCAGCAGCACCGCACTCCCTTTGGCCGCCAGCGGCGTGAAACAACTCCAGCCCAACGCCAGCACCGCCATCAGCAGCCCGCCGATGTAGTCATCCTGCCCCCAGTGGGCACCGGCCACCAGGCGCGGCAACATGAACAAAACCGCCAACCCCCAGACCACCAGGTACTGCACCAGGCGGCGGCTGAACACGCTCATGAACAGCGCCCAGACCAGCAGCACCGAGGCATGATCCCCCGGGAAACTCTTGCTGGAACGGTCCTTGAGCTCCCAGGCCGCCTCCAGGTTCGGATAGTAGTCGCTGAGGTGCACCACCTCGTCGAACATCATCGAAGGGCTCTTGTGCTGCCAGCCGGCTGCATCCACCCACTTGGAAAACAGCGCGCGAATCACCACTAAGAGGATTAGCGTGACCAGGAAGCCGAAAAAGGCCTGGCGGACCTGGGTTGCCTTGAACACCCAGTCGCCACGGATAAGCACTGCCAGAAGGATCAGGCCGACGACGATGTCGAATGGCCGCAGGCTACCGACGGTCCAGATGTAGCGCCAGGTGGTGTTGTCGGCCAGCGGCGCATTCAGGCTGTGGAACAGCCACTCGTCGAAAGTCAGGCACAAGATCTGGCCAATGGGCCATAACCAGAAACACAGTAGAGCGATAGGAAGCAGCGTACAGGCTGCCAATGGCCCCCAGGACCACCTTGCTTGGAACAGTGGTCGATTGTCCATAAAATACCTCTATTGCAAACAGGAATCGGAGCGCCTTGTGAGCGCTCTGTCACGGGGTTCTCGCATGTTTTCCGACAACCCTTGTAACCATTTTGTCATCATTTTTCAGATAGCCAAAACCTATGAGCGACTTGCCTGATACCGATTTCACCCAACGTTTCATCTTCGACGAGCGCGATGTGCGCGGCGAGTGGGTGTCTCTCGATGACAGCTACGCCGCGGTGCTGGCGCGTCATGAGTACCCGCAGCCGGTGCAGGCACTGCTGGGCGAGCTGATGGCCGCCACCGCCTTGCTGGTGGGGGCGCTGAAGTTCGACGGCCTGCTGATTCTGCAGGCGCGTTCCGCAGGGCCGATCCCGCTGTTGATGGTCGAATGTTCCGGTGACCGGGACATCCGTGGCATGGCCCGTTACGAAGCGGACCAGATCCCGGCGGATGCGACCCTGTCGCAGCTGATGCCCGACGGCCACCTGACCCTGACCATCGATCCGGTCAAGGGCCAGCGCTACCAAGGCACCGTCGACCTCGACGGCGCCACCCTGTCGGAGTGCTTCACCAACTACTTCGTCCAGTCGCAACAGCTCAACACGCGCTTCTGGCTCAACGCCGAAGGCGGCAAGGCCCGTGGCCTGCTGCTGCAGCAACTGCCGCGCGATCGCCAGCCGGACGATGAAGAGCGTGAAGAAAGCTGGCAGCACGTTGTGGCATTGGCCACCACGCTCAAGGCTGATGAGTGGGCGCTGGACAACGAAACTCTGCTGCACCGCCTGTACCACGAAGATGCCGTGCGCCTGTTCGATATCCAGCCGCTGCGCTTCAACTGCAGCTGCTCTCGCGAACGTTCCGGCAATGCGCTGGTCAGTTTGGGCGAGCACGATGCCAAGGCGCTGGTTGAAGAATGCGGCGGGCAGGTGGAGATCGATTGCCAGTTCTGCAACGAGCGCTATTTCTTCGACGCCAGCGATGTGGCGCAACTGTTTGCCGGTGGCGGCACTGACGTAGCCTCAGAAACTCGTCACTGAAACGTTTAACCACAGGACAATCTCCTGTCGAATTGCGCAAAAGCGCAGTTCTGACAGGAGGGGCCTACTTTTTTTGGGCGTTTCTGGCATAATCCGGCCACTTTTTTCGCTGTAGTAGTTTTTTCAAGACAACTACAAAACGTTTGGAGCACTCGGCCTCGGGCCGGATGGGGTATCTCATGACGCAAGCCAACAACACCGTGTACACCGACCTGAGCGTCGATGAGCTGGTAAAAGAAGCGCTGCAACGCGGTGAAGGCGTACTAGCCGATACTGGCGCACTGGTCGTGGAGACCGGTCACCGTACTGGCCGTTCGCCGGCTGACCGTTTCATCGTCGAAGAGCCTTCCACCCAGGACGCCATTTCCTGGGGCCCGATCAACCGCAAGTTCCCGGCCGACAAGTTCGATGCCCTGTGGGACCGCGTCGAGGCGTTCAACAACGCCCAGGATCACTTCGTTTCCTACGTTCACGTAGGGGCGGCCGCCGAGCACTACCTGCCGGTGAAGATGACCACCCAGACTGCCTGGCAGAACCTGTTCGGTCGTTGCCTGTTCATCAACCCGGAACAGTACAACCCGGCTGGCCGTGGCGAGTGGCAAGTCCTCAACGTCGCCAACTTCGTGTGCGAGCCTGAGCGTGACGGCACCAACTCCGATGGTTGCGTGATCATCAACTTCGCCCAGAAGAAGGTGCTGATCGCTGGCATGCGCTACGCCGGTGAAATGAAGAAAGCCATGTTCTCGGTGCAGAACTTCCTGCTGCCGGCTGCCGACGTGCTGCCAATGCACTGCGCCGCCAACATCGGCGAAGCAGGCGATGTGACCCTGTTCTTCGGCCTGTCCGGCACCGGCAAGACCACCCTGTCGGCCGACGAAAGCCGTTACCTGATCGGTGACGACGAGCACGGCTGGGGCGAGGGCGTGGTCTTCAACATCGAAGGCGGCTGCTACGCCAAGTGCATCGACTTGTCCGAGAAGAACGAGCCGGTCATCTGGAAAGCCATCAAGCATGGCGCCGTGCTGGAAAACGTCGTCCTCGACGCCAACAAGCACGCCGACTACACCGATGTCAGCCTGACCCAGAACAGCCGTGCGGCCTACCCGCTGGAGCACGTTGCCAAGCGTTCCGCAGCGAACCTGGGTGGCGAGCCGAACGCAGTCATCTTCCTGACCTGCGACCTGACTGGTGTTCTGCCTCCGGTTTCTATCCTGAACAACGAGCAGGCGGCCTACCACTTCCTGTCCGGCTACACCGCGCTGGTCGGTTCCACCGAAATGGGTTCGGGCAGCGGTATCAAGTCGACTTTCTCCACCTGCTTCGGCGCCCCGTTCTTCCCGCGCCCGGCTGGCGAGTACGCCGAGCTGCTGATCAAGCGTATCAAGGGCTTCGACTCGAAGGTCTACCTGGTCAACACCGGCTGGACCGGCGGTGGCTACGGCGTTGGCAAGCGCTTCAGCATCCCGACCACCCGTGCCGTGATCGCTGCGATCCAGAGCGGCGCGCTGATCGGTGCCGAAACCGAGCACCTGGACATCATCAACCTGGACGTGCCTAAGGCCGTTCCGGGCGTTGATACCGAGCTGCTCAACCCGCGCACCAACTGGGCTGACAAGGCTGCCTACGACGAGGCCGCCAAAGGCCTGGCCAAGCTGTTCATCGAAAACTTCAAGAAGTTCGAAGTTTCCGACGCCATCAAGGCCGCTGGCCCGCAGCTGTAAGCTGAGCTTGCCGGTAACGAAAAGGCCGCCCCAACGGGCGGCCTTTTCGTTTTCTACTGCCTGTACCGGCCTCTTCGCGGCTAAAGCCGCTCCTACAGGTACTGCACTGCATTCAACGTTGGTGGTGTACCTGTGGGAGCGGCTTTAGCCGCGAAGAGGCCGGCACAAGCAGCGGGAAACCGGTTTTTCTGTTTCACTGTCAGCATTCATTGCGAAGACAAGAGCCAGCCAGATGACCGAATCCCCTCAGCGCACTGCCTTCTCCCACTTCCACCCCATCCTCACTCGCCCCCAGGACAATGACCTGAATGGCCACGTCGCCGGTGCCACCGTGCACGGCTTTTTCGAAACCGCCATCCAGGCGTTCCTCGTCGAACAGGCCGAACTGGACCTGCGTGACGGCGAGCTGGCGGCCTTCGTGGTCAGTTCGGCGGCGGATTTCTACGCACTGCCCGGCTTCCCGGATGTGCTGGAAGTGGGGCTGGGGGTGATGCGCCTGGCGGGCAGCACGGTGGAGTACCGCCTGGCCCTGTTCCGCCCAGGGGAGCCGGAGGCGTGTGCGGCAGGCACGGTGGTGCAGGTGTTCATCGAACGCGCCAGTGGCCGGCCAGTGGCATTGCCAGAGACGCTGCAGGTGATCCTGTCTGGTGTAGTGCTGGAACAGCAGGCATAAAAAAGCCCCGCTGGCAGGGGCGGGGCTTTTGTTGCCGGGGCAGGGCCCTCAGGCGTTAGTCGCGCCAGTGGCGCTTGTGCTTGCGATGGCCGTAATGATGGCCACGGTCCCAGTGGCGGCGGTCGTCGTCATAGCCACGACGGTAGCGGCGGCCTTCGTGGTAATCGTCTCTGTCGGCCTCCTTACCCATGTAGTTACCCAGTGCGCCACCGGCACCACCGCCGGCTGCCGCGCCAATGTAGCTACCGGTAGTGCCGCCCACGGAGCGGCCGACCACGTTACCGCCTGCTGCGCCCAGCGCGCCGCCGATTGCGGCTTCCCCACGCTGACGCTTGTCGGCACCCAAGGCACCGCCAGCCGCGCCGCCCAGGCCGGCACCAATGGCGCCGCCGGTGCTACCACCGATGGAGTTGCCCACCACGGAGCCCAGTACCCCACCCAATGCGCCGCCAATGCCGGCCTCGGTGGTGCCGCCTGCCATGGCAACGCCGCTGAGCAAGCTGAAAGACAACAACAGTATCGAGGAGTACTTCTTCATCAAGAGAGCCTCATTAGGATGACGGGGCGATTTTTGAGCCTTACAGGCGCGGCTGGCAACGGAAATCCGACGAGTAACACGAGTTGTACACAATTCTCTAACTTACTGTATTTACTGTGAAACTTTATCGTTTTTTCGCTGTCTGAGACCTTTATGACGAAGCCCTGAACCTTGATGGAACAGGGCTTTTTTCGTTTTTGGCGGCATGGCTGCCGGCCTTTTCGCGGGTGAACCCGCTCCTACAGGGATACCACCGCTCTCAGACCTTGAGTTACCTCTGTGGGAGCGGGTTTACCCGCGAAGAGGCCAACACCATTCCTACAGGATGCGCCCGTCGTCCCGCGCCCGCTCCAGCTTGATGGCGATGAACTTTGACGTCGGCGTATGGCTGCCATCGCCAATGCTTTCCAGCGGCACCAGCGGGTTCACCTCCGGGTAGTACGCCGCCGCCTGCCCGGCCGGGATGTCGAAGGCCAGCAGGGTGAAGCCGTGCACACGGCGCACATGCTCATCCCCCCACAACGACACGATGTCGACTTGCTGCCCCGGCTGGAAGCCCAGGCGGATGATGTCGGCTTCGTTGGCGAACAGCACCTCGCGCTGGCCACGCACGCCACGGTAGCGGTCGTCCAGGCCGTAGATGGTGGTGTTGTACTGATCGTGCGAGCGCATCGACTGCATGATCAGGTCTGGCACCTGGCCGCTGGCGCGTACACGCTCGTCGAGCAGCGTGTCGGGCAGCAGGTTGGCCTTGAAGTTCGCGCGGCCGGTGCTGGTATTCCATTCGCGGCTGGCGGCGCTGTTGCCCAGGTAGAAACCGCCCGGCTCGCGCAGGCGCTGGTTGAAGCCGCTGAAGCCGGCGATGGTGTCGCCGATCAGCTCGCGGATACGGTCGTAGTCAGCCACCAGCCAGTGCCAGTCCACGGGCTTCTTGCCCAGGGTGGCGGCGGCGATACCAGCGATGACCGCCGGCTCCGAGCGCATCTGCGTCGACAGCGGCTTCAGCTGGCCATTGGAGGCGTGGACCATGCTGAACGAGTCCTCTACCGTTACCGCCTGTGGCCCTTCTGCCTGCAGGTCGATGTCAGTGCGCCCCAGGCACGGCAGGATCAGTGCCTGCTTGCCGTGCACCAGGTGGCTGCGGTTGAGCTTGGTGCTGATATGCACGGTCAGCTCGCAGTTGCGCAGTGCCTGGGCGGTGCGCTCGGTGTCCGGCGTTGCCTGGGCGAAGTTGCCGCCCAGGCCGATGAATACCTTGGCCCGGCCGTCGAGCATGGCGTGGATCGCCTCGACGGTGTTGTGGCCATTGTGCCGGGGCACGGGGAAGCCGAAGCGCTGCTCGATGGCGTCCAGCAGGGCCACCGGCGGGCGCTCGTTGATGCCCATGGTTCGGTCACCCTGCACGTTGCTGTGACCACGCACCGGGCACAAGCCTGCGCCTGGCACGCCGATATTGCCGCGCAGCATTTGCAGGTTGACGATTTCCTGAATGGTCGGCACCGAGTGGCGGTGCTGGGTAATGCCCATCGCCCAGCACATGATCACCCGCTTGCCACGGCAGTACATGCGCGCGGCCAGTTCGATGTCGGCCAGCGCCAGGCGGGACTGGGCCTGGATATGCTCCCACGGGGTGGCATCCACTACCGCCAGGTAGTCGTCGACGCCATGGCCATGTTCAGCGATGAAGGCATGGTCGAAGACTGCCGGTTCTCCGTTGGCCTGGGCTTCGCGCTCCCATTGCAGGACGAATTTGGCCATGCCGCGCAGCATCGCCATGTCGCCGCCCAAGGCCGGGCGGAAGAATGCGGTGTTGGTCGGCCGGTCGCTGTTGGTCAGCATTTCCAACGGGTTCTGCGGGTGCTGGAAGCGCTCCAGGCCACGTTCCTTGAGCGGGTTGATGCACACCACCTGGGCGCCGCGTTTTACCGCATCGCGCAGCGGGTCAAGCATGCGCGGGTGGTTGGTACCAGGGTTCTGGCCCCAGACGAAAATCGCATCGGCGTGCTCGAAGTCGTCGAAGGTGACGGTGCCCTTGCCGACCCCGACGCTTTGCCCCAGGGCCACGCCGCTGGCCTCGTGGCACATGTTCGAGCAGTCGGGGAAGTTGTTGGTGCCGTAGGCCCGCACGAAAAGCTGGTACAGGTACGCTGCTTCGTTGCTGGCGCGCCCCGAAGTGTAGAACTCGGCCTGGTCAGGGCTGGCCAGCTTGTTCAGCTCGCGAGCGATCAGGGTGAACGCGGCGTCCCAGCTGGTCGGCTGGTAGCGGTCGCTGGACGCGTCATAGACCATCGGCTCGGTCAGGCGCCCCTGGTACTCCAGCCAGTAGTCGCTCTGTTGCAGTAGCGAGGTGACGCTGTAGCGGGCGAAAAACGCGGCATCGACGCGGCGCTTGGTCGCCTCCCAGTTCACTGCCTTGGCACCGTTCTCGCAGAACTTGACCATGCCGCTTTCCGGCGAGTCGCCCCATGCGCAGCCGGGGCAGTCGAAACCGCCGTTCTGGTTGGTCTTGAGCAGCGCGCGAATGTTCTTCAGCGCGTTATCGCTGCCGACCCAGGCCTTGGCCACGCTGCGCAGCGCGCCCCAGCCACCGGCGGGGCCGTGGTAGGGCTTGTAACGAGGTGGAGAGGCTGGGGCGTTGTCCGGGAGGTGTTGGTACGAGGTCACGACTGTTACGACTCCGCCGCTGGGCTGTAGACCCGCGGTGCGCTGTGCTTGGGCAGATGGATAAGGTTGAGGTTGTGCTTGCGCGCCCATTGCAGGGCAAGGCCGGTGGGCGCCGACAGGCTGACCAGGGTCTGGATACCGGCCCGCAGCACCTTCTGGATCAGCTCCAGGCTGCAGCGGCTGGTGACGATGGCCAGGCCACCCTGGCTGTCGATATCTTGGCGAAGCAAGGCGCCGATCAGCTTGTCGAGGGCGTTGTGTCGGCCGATGTCTTCACGGCCTAGCAGCAGCTCGCCATGGCGGTCCATGAACAGCGCCGCATGCACCGCGCCGCAGTGTTGGCCGAGGGGCTGGAAGGCATCGATGCGCTCACGCAGGCCGACCAACCATTGCGCGGGTGGCAAAGGTGCGCCAGGCAGCTTGGCCAGCTCTGGCAGTGCCTGCTCCAGCGCTTCGACCCCGCACAGGCCGCAACCACTGGTGCCGGCCAACTGGCGGCGTTGGTTTTTCAGGTTCCAGAACGCACGGCTGGAAATCTCCAGGTCGGCGTACATTGCCGAGCCGCTGCCGGAGAGTTTCAGGTCGTAGATTTCCGTTGTGCCTTCGACTATACCGCTGCCGACACTGAAGCCGACGGCGAAGTCTTCCAGGTCGGTGGGGCTGACCAGCATCACCGCCTGGTTCAGGCCGTTGTAGGCAATGGCCAGGGCCACTTCTTCGGCCAGGGGCGTGCTGTCGCGTCTGGCATCGTTGAGCTGGACGTAATCGTAGGTATTGCTGGCGGCGGGCATGGTCAAGGGCGATGAGGCCGCGCAGACTGGAGGCTTGCTGTTCATCGGGGCTGACTGTTCATCGGACTATCGGCAACTTTCAGATAGCACAAGCCTAGGCGTGCGGGCCGGCGGCGTCTAATCGCTAGGGTCTATGCCTTGATAGACCGCGTCGATTGGTCGCATGGGGCGCCAGGGGAAAAGCTGGCCTAGACTGCTGTGTCCGAGGTTTCGCCAACAAGGAGAGCGCTATGAGCTTGTTCAGTTTCGTCAAGGAAGCGGGCGAGAAGTTGATCGACCTGCTGACCCCCGGCAATGCCAATGCCGAAGAGCAACTGAAGAAACACGTGGAAAGTGTCGGCCTGGGCAACCCGAATATCACGGCCACTGTAGAGGGAGACACGATCATCCTCAAGGGTGAGGTGGCCAGCCAGGAGGAGAAGGAGAAGATCATCCTGGCGGCGGGTAACGTCGCAGGCGTTGCCAGTGTGGATGACCAGATCACCGTGATCGGGCCGGTGGCCCAGGCTGCGCGGTTCGTGACGGTGGAGAAGGGGGATACGTTGAGCGCGATTTCGAAGAAGGTGTATGGCGACCCCAACAAGTACCAGAAGATCTTCGAGGCCAACAAACCGATGCTCAAGCACCCGGACAAGATCTATCCGGGGCAGGTGCTGCGTATTCCTGACTGATCTCTGCAGCCTGTACCGGCCTCTTCGCGGGTAAACCCGCTCCCACAGGGATCGCACACAGTTCAGACCTGTGGTGATCCTGTGGGAGCGGGTTTACCCGCGAAAGGGCCCTCACAGGCCTACCAATAATTCCCGGTAATCCTCGACCGCCGCAAACTCTTCGGTATCGCGCGGCCCGGCCTGGCTATCCGGCTGGCGTACCGCCAGCAGATGCCCCACGCCAAACCGTCGCGCACTGCGCAGAATCGCCAAGGTGTCATCGATGAACAGGCTGCGCTCCGGTTCAAAGCCGATGTCCGCCTGCAATGCGTCCCAGAACTGCGGGCTTTCCTTCGGGTAGCCGTAGTCATGCGAGCTGATCAGCCGTTCGAAGTACGGCGCCAGCTCCACCCGCTCCAGCTTCAGTGACAGCGAATCCCGGTGCGCATTGGTGATCATCACCACGCGCTTGCCCGCGTCGCGGATCGCGGCAAGGAAAGTGTCGGCATCCGGGCGCAGGGCGATCAGGTCGGCGATTTCCTGTTTCAGCTCACGGATCGGCAGCCGAAGTTCGCGGCTCCAGAAGTCCAGGCAATACCAGTTCAGCGTGCCGGCATTGCGTTCGAACAGCGGCTGCAGCTCCATTTCCGCCATGGCCCGGCTCACCCCGTGCAGCTCGGCATAGCGCTGGGGCAGGTGGTCCAGCCAGAAGCGGTTGTCGTAATGCAGGTCGAGCAGGGTGCCATCCATGTCCAGCAGGACGGTATCGATGGCGGACCAGGGAAGAACAGGCATGGGAAACTCTCGATCAGTCGGCAAGCCACGGTATAGTAACCCGTTCACGCCAAGGAGCCGCCCCATGCGCCAGAAACCCACCGTCCTCAGCCGCGAAATAGTCGCCAGCAGCCGCCTGTTTCGCGTCGAAGCCGTGCAATTGCGCTTCAGCAATGGCAACGAGCGTACCTACGAGCGCCTCGTGGGCCGGGGTAATGGTTACGGCGCGGTGATGATCGTGGCCATGCTCGATGCCGAGCACGCGGTGCTGGTGGAGGAATACTGCGGCGGCACCGACGAATACGAGCTGTCGTTGCCCAAAGGCCTGATCGAGCCGGGCGAGGACGTGCTGGCGGCAGCCGACCGGGAGCTCAAGGAAGAGGCCGGTTTTGGCGCGCGCCAGCTGGAGCACCTGACCGAGCTGTCGCTGTCGCCGGGCTACATGAGCCAGAAGATCCAGGTGGTGCTGGCCAGCGACCTGTACGAGGAGCGCCTGGAGGGCGATGAGCCGGAGCCGATGCGGGTCGACAAGGTTAACCTGCGCGAGCTCTCGGCCCTGGCCATGCACCCACAGTTCACCGAGGGGCGTGCCTTGGCGGCGCTGTACCTGGCGCGTGACCTGCTGATTCAGCGGGGGCTGCTGGAAGCATGAACGACCTGCAACTGATGCACGAAGTGGTCAAGCTGGCCCTGTTGGCGGGCGAGGCGATCTTGCCGTTCTGGCGCGCCGATGTGGCCGTGACCAACAAGGCCGACGATTCGCCGGTCACCGCCGCCGACCTGGCGGCGCACCGGGTGATTGCCGATGGCCTGCTGGCGCTGGCGCCGCAGATCCCGGTGCTGTCCGAAGAGGACTGCAACATTCCGCTGGCCGAGCGTCAGGGCTGGAGCCGCTGGTGGCTGGTCGACCCGCTGGATGGCACCAAGGAATTCATCACCGGCAGCGAGGAGTTCACGGTCAACATCGCCCTGGTCGAAAACGGCGAGGTGGTGTTCGGCGTGGTATCCATGCCGACCAACGGGCGCTGCTACTTCGGTGGGCGTGGGTTGGGCGCCTGGCGTGCGGAAGCGGGTGAGGCTCCGCAGCCGATCCAGGTTCGCGACGAGCCGCCGGCAGGTGGGCGTTTCACCGTGGTTGCCAGCCGTCGCCATTCCAGCCCGGAACAGGAAGCGCTGTTGGCCGGGTTGGGGGCTGCGTTGGGGGAACTGGAGCTGGCCAATATCGGCAGTTCGTTGAAATTCTGCCTGTTGGCCGAGGGCAGCGCCGATTGCTATCCCCGCCTGGCACCGACCTCGCAGTGGGATACCGCGGCGGCGCAGGGGGTGGTGGAAGGGGCTGGTGGGGAGGTAATCGGGCTGGATGGCTTGCCGTTCCGGTACCCGGCGCGGGAGTCGTTGCTCAACCCGCATTTCCTGGCGTTGCCGGCAAATGCTGTGTGGCGTCAAGCCTTCCTGAGCCTGATCTGACAGGCGGACATGATCGTGTAGGAGCGGCCTTGTGTCGCGATCGGGCCGCAGCGCGGCCCCAGGGTTTCAGCATTGCCGCATTAATTGCCGGGGCCGCTTCGCGGCCCGATCGCGACACAAGGCCGCTCCTACAGGAGTCGCGACAGTCCATTGGTTTCAGCGGTGCAGCACGTATTGGCCGCTGAAGGTAACAGCAGGCTCGTCACTACCGGCATTGCTCACCGTGGTCTCCAGCGTCAACCGTGCCCGCCCGCGCCGCTGGTACATGGTCAGGAACCGCTCCCAGGTCTTCTCATCCGGCGGCGCACAGCGCGCCACCGCCGCCCCGGTAACCGGCAGCGGATAACTGATCTGCCCTTCCTGGATGACGATATGCCCGTCATCGATACCCGACTCGCGCAGGCGCAGGTGCAGCCAGCCCCAGCCCACCAGCACTGCGGCGCAGTACAGGCTGCCGCCGAACATGGTGCTCTTGTGGTTGACGTTGGCCGCTAGCGGCAATTGCAGGCGCAGGGTGTGCTGCTGCCAATCGAGCACTTCCAGGCCCATTTCGCGGGTCAGGGGGATGTCGCCGTGCAGGACGGTCTGCAGGTACTGGCTATCGGTGTTCATTAACGGTTGTCCTCTTGATCGTCATGCCCGCCGCTACCGCCATCGAAGCTCAAGCCATGCTTGCGCAGCTTGTCGTGCAAGGTTTTGCGGGGGATACCCAGCGCCTCGGCCAGGCTGCGCATGGAGCTGTGTGGCTGGGCCAGTTCGGCAGCGATCAGCGAGCGTTCGAACTGCTCGACCTGTTCGCTGAGGTTGCCGCTCGGCATCGGTGCCGAAGGCATTGCCGCCGGCGGCGCCTGGCCGTCCAGAGCCAGTTCCAGGCCAAGGGCGAAACGCTCGGCGGCGTTCTGCAGCTCGCGTACGTTACCGGGCCAGTCGTGACGCAGCAGCATGGCGCGCTGGGCCGGCTGCAGGGAGTGTGGCGGCAGACCATGGCGCTCGCTGGCGGCGTCGGCGAAGTGCTGGAAAAGCACCAGGATGTCATCGCCGCGTTCGCGCAGCGGTGGAATACGCAGCGGCGCCACGTTCAGGCGGTAATACAAATCGGCGCGGAACCGCCCTTGGTCAGCGGACTGGCGCAGGTCCTCCTTGGTCGCGGCGATGATGCGGATGTCCAGCGGGATCAGCTGGTTGCCACCCAAGCGCTCGACCACCCGTTCCTGAAGCATGCGCAGCAGTTTCACCTGCACATCCAGGCTCATGCTCTCGATTTCGTCGAGGAACAGCGTGCCGCCGTTGGCGAACTCGAACTTGCCGATGCGGCGTTTCTGCGCGCCGGTGAACGCCCCGGGCTCATGGCCGAACAGCTCGCTTTCGACCACCGACTCGGCCAGTGCGCCGGCGTTGATCGCCACGAACGGCCCGTCGCGGCGGCTGGACAGGTCGTGCAGGGCGCGGGCCACCACCTCTTTGCCGGCACCGGTCTCACCCAGGATCAGCACGTCGGCGCGAGTGCCGGCCAAGGCGCCGATCTGCTCGCGCAAGCGCTGCATGGACGGCGACTGGCCCACCAGTCGGGTGGCCAGTTGCTGGCGGTCGCTCAGGGCCAGGCGCAAGCTGCGGTTGTCCAGCACCAGGCGGCGCAGGGCCAGGGCGCGGCGCACGCTGTCCAGCAGGGCGTCGCTGGCAAAGGGTTTTTCCAGGAAGTCATAAGCCCCGGTGCGCATTGCCTGCACCGCCAGCGGCACATCACCGTGGCCGGTGATCAGCAATACCGGCAGCTCGTTGTCACGGCCGTGCAGTTGTTCCAGCAGCTGCAGGCCATCGATACCCGGCATGCGGATGTCGCTGACCACCACGCCGGGCCAGTCGGCCTCGATGCGTTCGGCCAGGCCCTGGGCGTCGGCCAGGGCGACCACCTTGAGCCCGGCCAGGTCCAGGGTCTGGCTCAGGGCCTGGCGCAGGTGCGGGTCATCATCGACCAGGATGACCTGGGCTCGGCTGTCGATCAGTGTCTCGGTGGTCATGCCGAGGGGTCCTCCGAATTGGGCAAAGTAGCGCCAGGCGCGGCCACACGCAGCTGCAGGGTCAGCAGTGCGCCACCTTCCGGGTGGTTGGCCAGCAGCAGTTCACCGCCCAGGGCACGCATCAGGCTTTCGCAGATGGCCAGGCCCAGGCCCAGGCCCTGGGTGCGGGTCTTGGTGGTGAAGAACGGCTCCTTGGCGTGCTCCAGGGCCTGGCGACTGAAGCCGGGGCCGTTGTCGCGAATGTACAGGTAGACGCAGTCATCGCGCTGTTCGGCACTTAGCCACAGGCGGCGCGGGTTGGCTTTTTCGGTCAGGGCGTCGAGGGCATTGGCCAGCAGGTTGCCGAGCACCTGGCGCAGGCGGGTCTCGCCGGCCTGTACCCACAAGGTGGCCTCCGGCAGGTCGCGGATCAGCTCCACGGCCATTGCCCGGCGGCGCTTGGCCAGCAGCGCCAGGGCGTCGTCCAGGGCCGGCTGCAAGGCCACGCTCTCCGGGGCATGGCGGTCACGGCGGGCGAAGGCGCGCAGGTGGGCGATGATCGAGGCCATGCGCCCGGTCAGCTCGCCAATCAGCTTGAGGTTGCCGCGGGCTTCTTCGGTTCGCTGGTGGTCGAGCAGGATCTCGGCGTTTTCCGCGTAGCTGCGGATGGCGGCCAGCGGCTGGTTGAGTTCGTGGCTGATGCTGGCCGACATGGTGCCGAGCACCGACAGCTTGCCGGCCTGTACCAGTTCGTCCTGGGCGCGCACGGCCTCCTGTTGGGCGTTCTCACGCTCCAGTACGGCACTCTTGAGCCGGGTGTTCAGGCCTTCGAGGTCGGCAGTGCGCTCGGCCACGCGTTTTTCCAGTTCCTGGCGGCCGCGTGCCTCGAAGTCGATGCGGTCGATGTAGTGACGGCGCCGCTGCATCACCAGGCCAGCCAGCAGTATCAGCACCAGTAGGGTGCCAGCGCCGATGGCCATCACGGTTTGCACCGAACGGTCGACCAGCATGCGCGGGGCGAGGATGCTGACCTGCCATCCGGTTTCCTTGATGTTGCGGGTCTGGCTGATCCAGGCGTCCGGGTTGAGTACCAGCGGTTGCGGGGCCTGGGTCGGGTAGGGCTGGATGGCGATGATGGCCTGACGCTCGGCCTCGGTCAGCGCGCGGGTCGCGCGGAAGCGCCAGTCGGGCCGCGAGGTCAGGATGACCACGCCATTGTGGTCGGTCAGCAACAGCTGCTCTGGGGTGCGGCCCCACAGGGTTTCGGTGTGGTCGAGGTCGACCTTGACCACCAGTACGCCAACGATGCGTTCACGGTCTCGCACGGCGGCGGCGAAGAAGTAACCGCGCTTGGCCGATGTGGTGCCCTGGCCAAAGAAGCGCCCCAGGCGGCCGGCCATGGCTTCGTTGAAGTAGGGGCGGAAGGCGAAGTTGCGGCCGACGAAGCTGTCGCGCTTGTCCCAGTTGGAGGCAGCCAGGGTATTGCCGCTGACGTCCATCAGGTACATCACCTCGGCGCCGGTCTGCTGGACGATGTCCTTGAGCAGGCGGTTGGCATTGGTCACTGCCTCCAGGCGGAACGGGTCGGCCAGCACACCGCGCAGCGCCGGCAGGTCGCCGAGTATCTGTGGCAGGGTTTCATAGCGGTGCAGGGTACCGAGCAGGTTGGCGACGTACAGGTCGAGGGTCTGGCGGTTCTGCGAGGCCAGTTCTTCCTGGTAGTAACGTTCGGCCAGGTGATGCAGGGGCCACAATAACGGGGCCAGGCACACGGCCAACAGGGCCAGGCTGCGCCAGCGGGGACGGCGTGGGGGCGTGGGTTTTGCAATCATCACGTAAATGCGCCAGAAAAGTCTGCCGCAATTATGCGCTAGTTAAGGCAGCAGTTCCGCTTCTGCCAGCGGCAGGCCGAGCTTGTCCTTGTCCGAGAGCACGGGTGGCTGCTGCAACCCCCAGTCTATGGCCAGCGTCGGGTCATCCCAGCGGATGCAGCGGTCGGCGCCCGGGTTGTAGTAGTCGGTGGTCTTGTAGAGGAACTCGGCCGACTCGCTCATCACCGCAAAGCCATGGGCGAAGCCGGGGGGAATCCATAACTGGCGATGATTGTCGGCCGACAGCTGCACCGCGACCCATTGGCCGAAGGTTGGCGAGCTCTTGCGCACGTCCACGGCAATATCACGGATTTCCCCCTGCACCACGCGCACCAGCTTGCCTTGGGTGTTTTCCACCTGGTAGTGCAGGCCACGCAGCACACCCTTGATGGAGCGCGAGTGGTTGTCCTGGACGAACTGGACATTCACGCCGGTTTGCCGGGCGAACTCACGGGCGTTGAATGCCTCGAAGAAAAAACCACGGCTATCACCGAAAACCTTCGGCTCGATGATCAGTACTTCAGGGATCGCGGTAGGGATGATGTTCATGGCGGTTCGCTGGCCCGTTCTGCTCATGTATTGACCCTAGCCGGTCTGGCCGTTTTTTCCGCCTCGGGCTTCAACGGCGTTCACAAGGGCTGGCTATGGTAGATGTCGTGCCGTTTTGCTTCTCGTTCAAGGTTGGGGGTGTATCGATTGTTATCGATTTAATTCCCTTGCATTCTCATGATTTTCCCGATTATCGGGCTTCAAATATCGATATATATCGGTTATAAATTGACAAACGCCCCAGCACAGTCCGGCTCAGGGCCATCACAGAGGTCAATCATGAAAACCCTCAACTCCACTCCCCGTGCCGATGGTTTCCACATGCCCGCCGAGTGGGCCCCGCAAACCCAGGTGTGGATGGTCTGGCCGGAGCGCCCGGACAACTGGCGCCTTGGCGGCAAGCCGGCGCAGGCTGCCCATGTGACCCTGGCCAAGGCCATTGCCCGCTTCGAGCCGGTAACCGTCGCGGTTTCCGCTGGCCAGTACGAAAATGCCCGCCGCCAGCTCGACCAGCCGAACATTCGCGTGGTCGAGATCAGCAATGACGATGCCTGGGTGCGTGACACCGGCCCGACCTTCGTCATCAACGACCAGGGTGAAGTGCGTGGTGTGGACTGGGGCTTCAATGCCTGGGGCGGCTTCGACGGCGGCCTGTACGCACCGTGGAACCGTGACGAGGAGCTGGCGGCCAAGGTCCTGGAAATGGAGCGCTGCCAGCGCTACCACACCGAAGGCTTCGTGCTCGAGGGCGGCTCGATCCACGTGGACGGCGAAGGCACGGTGATTACTACCGAAGAATGCCTGCTCAATCGCAACCGCAACCCGCACCTGAACCGCGAGCAGATCGAAGCGGTGCTGCGCGATCATCTGGCGGTGGACACCGTGGTCTGGTTGCCGGATGGCCTGTACAACGACGAGACCGATGGCCATGTCGACAACTTCTGCTGTTACGTGCGCCCGGGCGAAGTGTTACTGGCCTGGACCGATGATTCCAACGACCCCAACTATGCACGCTGCCATTCCGCCATGGAGGTGCTGAAGAACACCCGCGATGCCAAGGGCCGCGAGTTCATCGTGCACAAAATGCCGATCCCGGGCCCGCTGTTCGCTACTGCCGAAGAGTGTGCCGGGGTCGATCAGGTGGCAGGCAGCCAGGAGCGTGACCCATCGGTGCGCCTGGCAGGCTCGTACGTGAACTTCCTGATCGTCAACGGCGGCATCATCGCGCCTAGCTTCGACGACCCGGCAGATGCCGAGGCCAGAGCGATCCTGGCGAAGATTTTCCCCGACCACGAGGTGGTGATGATCCCTGGTCGTGAGCTGCTGTTGGGTGGTGGCAACATCCACTGCCTGACCCAGCAGCAACCGGCACCGGTAAAGCGTTGAGCGCACGGTGAATCAAGAGGCCCGTCATGACGGGCCTTTTTTATTCGCGAGGGCCGTCCGCAGGCTGGTGCTGGCATAAGTTTTGTATTGTTTTCAGTGAGATAGCTCGGCCATGCCGCGCTCTCGGACCTGTAACAATCCTTACGTAGATTAGCCGCTCACGGGCCAGGGAGTACGTGTAGAAATGAACGCAGCAAGTGAGTCGGCTTTGCGCCCATCGGCAGTGAATCACCAATCGCTCAGGCTTGTGGCGAAGTGGTTGAAACACCATGGAAGCATCAGGGTCAGGACGACCGACCCACGACGTCTGCTTGCCGGACGATACCCCCAAGGGCTGATCAGCGAAGCAGAAATGCAGGCGCTGATGGCGGTATGGCACTGATCGATTGCTTAAACCTGTGCTGGCCCCTTCGCGGCTAAAGCCGCTCCCACAGGTACCCCACTGGGCTCGATACATGTTGGGTACCTGTGGGAGCGGCTTTAGCCGCGAAGAGGCCGGCACAGGCAATAAAGATCAGAAGCTGTAGCTACCAGTCACCACCAGGCTACGCGGCTCACCCACCTCGATCTGCGCCGCACTGGTCGCCGAGCTGTAGTAGGTCTTGTCGGCGATATTGCTCAGCGCCGCCCGCACATCCCAGTCATGCGTGCGGTACCCCGCCAATGCATCCCAGCGGCCATACCCCGGCAGCACCGTGGTGTTCTGGTTGTCCGCATAACGCTCGCCTACCAACGTCAGGCCGGTTTCGGCGTACCAGCCCAGTTCCGGTTTCCAGGTCACGAACAGGCTGCCGTTGCGCTTGGCCACGTCATTGATGCGGTTGCCTTCCTGGCCGTTGTTGTCCTTGACGATGGTCGCGTCCTGCAGGCCGATGCCACCGCGCACGTACCAGTTGCCAACGATGTTGCCGGTGGCGGTCAGCTCGATACCGCGCGAACGCTGCATGCCGCTGAGCAAGATGTTTTCCGGGACAAGCGGGTCGCGGGTGCGGCGGTTGTACAGCTCCAGCTCGTAGATGGCCAGGGTGGTGGTCAGGCGCTGGTCGAGCCAGTCGCTCTTCACGCCGATTTCCTTCTGACGGGTTTCTTCCGGCTTGGCGTCGTTACCGTTGCCTTTTGCGCCTGGGGTGATGCCGATCAGCCCGCCGCCAACCGGCGAGAAGGTCTTGCTCCACGAGGCGTAGAACGAATGGTCGCGCCACGGTGTATAGACCACACCCAAGCGTGGGCTGGTGCTGTTGCTGTCCTGTGTTTCGCGCACGCCATCCTTGTTGGTGGTCTGCACGTCGAACTGGTCGAAGCGTACACCGGCAAGAACCTGCCACTGATCGTTCAGGCGGATCTGGTCTTGCAGATAAAGGCCGCGGCTATCGACCACGGTATGGTTGTCACTAAACAACGTCATTGGGTCATTGAGCTGCTGGTTGCGGCCGGGCTTGCCCAGGCCCTGCAATTTCTGGTCGACCGCTTTGTACAGCACCGGGTCGCGCTTCTGGTTGCCGAACTCCAGGCCCAGCAACAGCTTGTGCTCCAGGCCCAAGGTGTCGAAGTCGCCCTCGGCCTCCAGGGTGTTGAACAGGTTTCTGGTGTTCAGGTCCTGCTGCCAGCGCTGGCGGGTCAAGGTGTCGGTGCTGGCGTCGTAGCCCGTGACGTAGGTGTTGTCGAACTCACTGTCGAGCTTGAACAGGCCCAGGGTATGGCGCAACTGCCAGGTTTCGTTCAACTGGTAGTTAAGGCGCGAGCGCAGCGACTGGGCGCGGTCGTCGATGTAGTCGCGCTGGGTGTCGCCATAGGTGGTGCTGCGGCCGACATCGGCCGGGCGGCCGTTGACCCCGGGGATGCCTCGGTCCGGGGTGCGGTTGTAGCGGCTGTATTCGTATTGCACCAGCCAGTTCAGGTCGGGGGTGACCTGCCAACTGATCGACGGGGCGAACAGCTGGCGGCTGCCGTCGATGCCGTCGCGGAAGCTGTTGTTGTCCTGGTTGCCCATGTTCAGGCGCAGGCTGACGGTGTCGCTGGGGTCGGCACTGAGGTCGGCATACAGGCTGCGCAGGTCTTCGCTGCCGGCCTGCGCCTCGATGCTCGAACGGCGGCCGTGCTCCGGCGCCTTGCTCACCCGGTTGACGATACCGCCCTGGCTGCCACGGCCATAAAGCACCGCTGCCGGCCCCTTGAGCACTTCGACCCGCTCGATGTTATGCAGGTCGCGGATGTACTGGCTGTCGTCGCGAATGCCGTCCAGGTAGAAGTCGTTGCTGGCTTCGAAGCCGCGGATGCGCACGCTGTCGAAGCGGGTGTCGGCACCGCTGCTGACGTTGGGGATGCCTTCCAGCGCCTTGCCCAGGGTGTTGCTGCCGTAATCCAGCACGTTGACGGTCTTCACCGTGTCGATGGCCTGCGGCACATAGCGTACTGGCGTCGAGGTGCGGGTCGCGGTGCTTACCTCCTTGACCCGCGGGTTGTCCTCTTCGCGTTCACTGTCGGCGGTTACCGACAGTTCCGGCAGGGTGGTGGTGGCGGCACTGGCCAGGCCGGCGCCGAACAGCAGCGACAGGCCAAGCGTCAGGGGTGAAAGACGGCAGGGTACAAGCATGGGCACATCCGGATCGAGCAGGTGAAAAAGAGGTGCGGATGGTAATGCTTGTTATTTGCTATTGCTTGAGTATTTGTAAAGGCTTGTCATTACATCTGTGTCAGTTTGTTACGGTCTCTGCCGCCCCGCGTTTCCTTGTAGGAGCAGCCTTGCGCTGCGAAGGCGCCCTGACAGGAAAATTGTCCGTTCGATCAAAAGGCTATTTCTCACACAAGATAAATTGTCCGCTGATAGCGCAAACCTGCATGGAAATGCACCAGGCAAGCGCGCGATTTTGGTTATATCAACCTGCATTTCACGACTTTTTGACATTTGTAATCGCACACGGCTAGGATTCGGCCAACGCCTGCTGGCCATGATCTTGGCCATGCTGCTGCCAGAGGCCGCCGTGTGATTACCGGCAGGCCTTCCAGTCTGGATCCGCATAGCGTCGAACCTACGAAGGGGCGTTGGTTCCTGGCGTCATATTGCAGAGCGTTTTTGATTAAGAAATAAGGAAAACAACATGTTGAAAACCAGGATCAGCCTGGTCGCCCTGGCGATGATCGCCGCGACCCAGGCACAGGCCAATGATCAGGCCGACAGCAAAGGCTTCATCGAGGACAGCCACGCCAACGTCCTGCTGCGCAACGCCTACATCAATCGTGACAAGAAGCACGGCACCGACGACCAGATCGAATGGGGCCAGGGCGTCATCGCCAACTTCTCCTCCGGCTTCACCCAGGGCACCGTCGGTGTCGGCGTCGATGCATTCGGCCTGTACGCCGTGCGTCTGGACGGCGGCAAGGGCCACAACGGTGGCGCCGGTGTCGACTTCTTCAAGCCTTCGGACTTCAAGGACGAGAACGGCAACGCCAACTCGCCGCACAACCTGGCCCGTGGTGGCGCTGCAGTGAAGTTCCGCATCTCCAACACCGTGCTCAAGTACGGTGACCAGATGCCGGCACTGCCAGTGCTGCAGTACGACGACGCCCGTCTGCTGCCAGAAAGCTTCACCGGTACCCTGATCACCTCCAAAGAGATCCAGGGCCTGGAACTGAACGCCGGCCGCTTCACCCAGGAAGCGCGCAAGAGCGCCGAGCGCCGTGACGGTGGTGGCCTGAAGTCGATCAACGTCCTTGGTGGTAGCTACAAGTTCACCGACAACTTCACCGCTTCGCTGTACACCGCCGACAACGAAGACGTGATGAAGAAGCACTACCTGGGCCTGAACTACGTCTTCCCGATTGCCAACGACCAGTCCCTGACCCTGGACTTCAACGGCTACAAGTCGGACATCGACAACAAGTTCGTGAAATCCGCTGGGCTGAACGGCGACTCCAACACCATCTGGAGCCTGGCAGCCACCTACGCCTACGGTGCCCACTCGTTCACCATCGCTCATCAGCGCAGCACCGGCAGCACCGGCTACAACTACGGCTGGTACCAGAACGAGGGTGGCGTGGGTGACGGTGGTTCGACCATCTACCTGGCCAACTCGTACTGGTCCGACTTCAACGCCGAAGACGAGCGCTCCTGGCAGCTGGGCTACGGCCTGGACTTCGGTGCCTACGGCATCCCGGGCCTGACCTACAAGCTGGCCTACGTGGTGGGTGACAACATCAACACCCGCAACGTCGACAACCCGCAGGGCTTCGGTGAAGGTAAAGAGCGCGAAATCTTCAACCAGATCCGTTACGTGGTGCAGGACGGCCCGGCCAAGGACCTGTCGATCAAGCTGCGTAGCTCGTTCGTGCGGACCAACAACGCCGTGCAGCAGAACGGTTACAACGACGACGGCAACGAAGTCCGCGTATTCGTCGAGTACCCGATCAGCATCTTCTGATCCTGATCTGATGGCCTAGGGGCTGCTTTGCAGCCCATCGCGACACAAGGCCGCTCCCACACGATTCTGTAGGAGCGGCCTTGTGTCGCGAAAGGGCCGCAAAGCGGCCCCCGGCTTTCACGCCGTCTCCACCACTTCCCTGCGCCGCACCCCAGCAACCTTCACCTCTCCCTCCCCAGTTTCCGGCGCAAAGCTGTCACTACGCGCCATCCGCCACATCCGCGCATAAAACTCGCTTTCAATCGAGCCACTGAGCAATTCGCCCGGCTTGAGGAACGTGTGCAGGTCCGAGAACAGCCCGATTTCGCTAGGGCTGATACGCCGCACCAGGTGCTTGGGCTTGAGTTCCGACGGGTGTTCCAGGCCCGCGGCAGCCAACATTTCGGCCAACGTATGCAGCGTGTTGCGGTGGAAGCTGGCCACCCGCTCGGCCTTGTCCGGCACCACCAAGGCGCGCTGGCGCAGTGGGTCTTGCGTGGCCACCCCGGTCGGGCATTTGTTGGTATGGCAGCTCTGCGACTGGATGCAGCCAATGGCGAACATGAAGCCGCGCGCGGAGTTCACCCAGTCCGCCCCGATGGCCAACACGCTGGCGATGTCGAAGGCGCTGACGATCTTGCCCGCCGCGCCAATGCGGATGCCGGCGCGCAGGTTCAGGCCGACCAGGGTGTTGTGCACGAACATCAGGCCCTCGCGCATCGGCACGCCCATGTTGTCGCTGAACTCGCGTGGCGCCGCCCCGGTGCCGCCTTCCTTGCCATCGACAACGATGAAGTCCGGAGTGATGCCAGTGGCCAGCATAGCCTTGGCAATGCCCATGAACTCCCAAGGGTGGCCCAGGCAGAATTTGAACCCCACCGGCTTGCCGCCCGACAGCTCGCGCAGGCTGGCCACGAACTGCAGCAGCTCGACTGGCGTGCGGAAGGCACTGTGCGCCGCTGGCGAGATGCAATCCTCACCCACGCGCACGCCACGGGTTGCGGCAATTTCGGGGCTGACCTTGTGCCCCGGCAGGATGCCGCCGTGGCCCGGCTTGGCGCCCTGGCTGAGCTTGATCTCGATCATCTTCACCTGTGGCGAGCGCGCCTGCTCGGCGAATCGCTGCGGGTCGAAGCGGCCGTCCTCGGTGCGGCAGCCGAAGTAGCCACTGCCGATTTCCCAGATCAGGTCACCGCCATGTTCGCGGTGGTACGGGCTGATGCTGCCTTCGCCGGTGTCATGGGCAAAACGGCCCATGCGTGCACCGCGGTTCAGGGCAGCGATGGCGTTGGCGCTGAGGGCGCCGAAGCTCATGGCCGAGATGTTGAAGATCGATGCCAAATAGGGTAGGCGGCATTGCGGCCCGCCAATGGCGATGCGGAACGATGCCGGGTCTGGCGTGGCCACTGGCAGCATGGAATGGCTGATGAACTCAAAGCCGGGCTTGTAGGCATCGTTGAGGGTGCCAAAGGCTTTCTCGGCGCTTTCGTTCTTGGCCCGGGCGTAGACCAGCGAGCGCTGCGAGCGGGAGAACGGCAGCTTGTCGTCGTCGCCCTCGATCAGGTACTGGCGGATTTCCGGGCGGATGGTTTCGATCAGGTAGCGGATGTTGCCCAGGATCGGGTAGTTGCGGCGCACGGCGTGGTGGCTTTGCCGCAGGTCGTTCAGGCCGACCAGGCTGAGCAGCGCGGTGATCAGTGTCAACGGCCACAGCCAGGCATGCTGGGGTAGCAGCGGCAGGCTGGCGAAGGTGAACAGTAGGCAGAGGGCGAGGCAGGCGTAGCGGCTGGGTAGAGAGTGTTTCATGGGTCCATCGCAGGCAGGATGACCGGGCATAGGATAGGCAAAGGCGGGGAGGGGAAAACCTGGGTAATCGGTAAAAGACTGTTACCTGATCGCGTATTTCCAGGCTCATGCGCTCCTACAGGGGGGCGCGTAAAGGCTGATTGGGTAGCAACACGCTGACCCGCAACCCACCCCCCTCGCGGTTCGCCAACAGCAACTCGCCCCCATGGCTGGCAGCAATCCGCTGGGCGATGCTCAACCCCAGCCCATACCCCCCGGACGCCTGGTTGCGCGACCCTTCACCACGCACGAACGGGTCGATGATGCTCGCCAGCAGGCTCGGCGCAATCCCCGGCCCGCGGTCATCGATATGAATGAACACCCCCGTGGTCGCGCGCTCCAGCGTGACCGAAACCTCCTTGGCATAACGCAATGCATTGACCAGCAGGTTCTGCAGGCAGCGCTGCAGCAGCAGGGCATCGGCCTGCAGGCTGCCCGCCTGGCCATGCACCGGCAGTGGCTCTTCGGCAGTGGCCAGCTCCGCGCACTGGCGCACCACCAGCCGGTCCAGGTCTACCTGTTGCAAGTTCTGCTGCTCCCCCGCGCGCAGGTAATCGAGCACCTGGCCGATCATGTTGTCCATCTGCGCGATGTTCTGCCGCAGGCGTTGCCGGTTTTCGTCGTCCGGCAAGCGCTCCAGGCGCAGGCGCATGCGCGTCAGCGGGGTGCGCAGGTCGTGGGACACGGCGGCCAGGAAGTAGGCCTTGTCGTTGACCATCGCGATCAGCCGCTGCTGCATGGCGTTGAAGGCTTGGGCCGCCTGGCGCACTTCCTCCGGGCCATCCAGCGCCAAGGGCGGCTGCTCGAGGTTGCTACCCAGGCCGCGCGCGGCATCGGCCAGGCGCCGAAGCGGGCGCAGGCACAGGCGCACGGCTATCAGGCACACCAGCAATACCGCGACGATGCGCAGCGCGTACACCCGCAACAGGTAATCGCTGATCAGCACCCAGGCCGACTCGCCGCTCCAGCCTTGCAGTTCCTGGCCCTCGATGGTCAGCCAGTGCCCACCGGCCAACGGCACCGCGAACTGCAGATGCGCCTGGGCCGTGCGCAGGCCGAACAGGCTGCGCCAGACGATCGGCTGGCCCTGTTCGTCGGTCAACTGCACTTTCATCAGGCGCACGTCCTGGGCATGCCCCAACTCGTACTCGAGGGCCTGGTGCAGCAACAGCTCGACACGCCTGCGCCCGCGGCGCTCGTCCTGCACCGGCGTGGGCAGGGCTTCGCTGCAACGCAGTTGGTAATGCGCTGGCGCCTGCAGTGCACCGGCACGGCAGTCGGCCTGGGCGATCAACGGAGCGCTGCGTGCGGCAATCAGCCGGACAGGGGCCTCGAGAACCTGGGCAAAACGCACATCGAACCAGATGCTGCTGGACATCAACTGAATCAGCACGGTGCCGCTGACCATTATCAGCAGCAACTGGCCGAACAACGTGCGTGGCCACAGCCGGCGCAGCCAGCGCATGTCAGGCATCGGCCCCGTTGGCGGCGATGCTCAGCAAATAGCCTTCGTTGCGGATGGTGAGAATTTGCGCGGCACCCGCCGGCGCGTGGCGCAGGTGCTGGCGCAGGCGGCTGACGCACATGTCCACCGAACGGTCGTCGGGCAGGTGGTCGCGGCCGAACGCACTGCGCGTCAGCTGGTCGCGGGACACCACGCGGTTGTTGGCTTCCAGCAGCTCGCGCAGTACGCGGTAGTCGGAGCGGGGCAGGGTCAGGGTCTCGCCATCGGGGCGGGTGAGCAGGCGCTTCACGTGTTCCAGGCGGAAGCCGGCGAACAGCTGGGCATCTTCTACCGGCTCTTCGGCGGGGGCATCCAGGCGTTGCGGACGACGCAGCACGGCCTTGATCCGGGCGATCAGCTCGCGTGGCTCGAAGGGCTTGGCCAGGTAGTCATCGGCACCCACCTCCAGGCCGATGATACGGTCCAGCGTGCTGCCCTTGGCCGACAGCATGATCACCGCGAGCCCCGGCGTGGCTTGCAGCTGGCGGCACAGGCTCAAGCCGTCTTCGCCCGGCAGCATCAGGTCCAGCACCACCAGCTCCACCTTGTGCCGGGCCAGGTGCTCGCGCATCTGCTCGCCGTCAGCCGCTGCCAGCACGTTATAGCCGGCATCTGTCAGGTAATCACAAAGAAGTTCGCGGATCTCGTCGTCATCATCGACAACAAGCAAAGTTGTGCTCATGCAGAAAAACACCTGTTCGGTGAGGGCCGGTGGCGCTCGTTACGTTCGATTACATCCCCGTACAAGCCGGGTCTGGAGCTCGGGGGGCCGATCCCTAGAATCCTAACAAAAAATCATCTGCAAATACGAAGCCTTCCCAAATGAACTCCGAGAGCACCCCGAACGCCTTCCCCTCCATCAGCCGAGGCGGCACGCGCCTCAAACCGCTGGCCCTGTTCATTGCCGTGGCCGTCAGCGGTGGCGCGATGGCTGCCGACAGCAAGCCCCTGGAACTGGAGGCCACGCAGATCGAAGACAGCGCCCTGCTGCCTGCCGACGAAGCTGGTCAGCTGGGTTACACCGTCGAAAGCACCCGCAGCTCCACCGGCCTGGCCCTGACGCCGCGCCAGACGCCGCAGTCGGTCACCACCATTACCCGCCAGCAAATGGATGACCGCGACATCCACACCATCGAGCAAGCGCTGGAAACCACCCCAGGCGTGACCGCGAGCAAGTCCGAAGTGGGCGGGCGTACCGACTACCGTGCCCGTGGTTACTCGATCAGCAACTGGAAGGTCGATGGCCTGCAGTTCCAGGGCGGGTCCGATTTCAGTGGCGGCGGCAACGCACTGAACATGGACCTGTACGAGCGCATCGACATCGTGCGCGGCGCCAACGGCCTGTTGGGCGGTACCGGCGACCCGTCGGCCACCGTCAACCTGATCCGCAAGGCACCGACCAGGACGTTCGGCGGTAGCGCTTATGCCACCTACGGCAGCTGGGACAAGCGCCGCCTGGGCGCCGACCTCAACTTGCCGCTGTCCGAAGACGGCCGCCTGCGTTCGCGCTTCGTGATGACCCAGCAGGACGCCAACTCATTCCGCGACAACCAGTCCGAGCGCTCCCGCGCCGCGCTGGCCAACTTCGAGTTCGACCTGGACGACGCCACCACCCTTGGTGCCGGCTACCAGTACGAGTACAACAAGATTGTTGGCGGTGGCTGGGGTGCGAACATCCCGATCTGGTACAGCGATGGCAGCAAGACCGACCTGCCGCGCAGCACCAACGTGGTACCCAGCTGGAGCTTTGGCGAGTACACCACCCGCACCGCGTTCGGCTCGCTGGAGCACCGCTTCGACAACGACTGGACGCTGGACCTGAAAGCCGCCCAGAGCACCGCCGAAACCCTCAGCCACCGCGGCCTGGCCAAGGTCAACTCGGCGGGCCGTGGCAGCTACGGCGGCTACTGGGACCAGGATGGCAGCGGCGCCGTGCTCAACGGCCTGCACAGCTCCACCGACACCACCCAGCAGTCGGCGCAGATCGACCTGTCCGGCCCGTTCCAGTTGTTCGGCCGTACCCACCAGGCGATGGTTGGCTACAACGACAGCCGCACCGTGGCCTGGTCACCGGAATACACCTGCACCATGGTTGGCGACGGCATGGCCAGTGCGCCTGCGCTGGGTTGCCAGTTCCGCGCCAACAACGGCTTCCCGCTGACCGACTGGCGCAATGGTGTGGATGACGACTACAACATCATCGCCTCGCGCACCGGCCGCCACAGCAAGACCACCACCCGCCTGCAGGGCATGTACGCGGCAACCCGCCTGAGCATCACCGACCCACTGTCGGTCATCCTCGGCGTGCGCACCAGCAACTACTCGGCCACCACCCGCAGCGTGGCTGGCGCACGTACCAGCCAGGAAGAGAACGGCATCGTCACCCCGTACCTGGGCGCCGTGTACGACCTCAACGACAACTACTCGCTGTATGCCAGCTACACCGACATCTTCACCCCGCAAACCGCTGAAACCAGCAGCGGCAGCAAGGTCGAGCCGATTCGCGGGCAAAGCTACGAGACGGGTATCAAGGGAGAGTGGTTCGAGGGCCGCCTGAACGCCTCGGCGGCGTACTTCCGTACCAAGCAGGAAAACAAGGCAGTGCTCGACGGCGACCTCACCACCCCGACCGGTAGTGACGCCTACAAGGCCGGTTCCGGCCAGGAAACCGACGGTATCGACCTGGAAATCGCCGGCGCCCTGACCCCCAGCTGGAATGTGTACGCCGGCTACACCTACCTGCACTTCCGCCGCGTCGACAGCGACGGCCGCAGCGACCCGTCGCACCTGTTCAAGGCCTCGACCACCTACCGCCTTTCCGGCCCACTCGACCGCCTGACCCTGGGCGCCGGGGTTACTGCACAGAGCAACATCCGCGCAATCTCCAGCCCGGCAGGCCAGCCGAGCAATGGTGCCACTGACGTGAACTGGTCCGGTTATGCCATCTGGAATGCCATGGCCAAGTATCAGCTGACCGACGACACCAGCGTCAGCCTCAACGCCAACAACCTGTTCGACAAGCACTACTACACCCGCTACGGGTTCTATGCCGGGGCGATCTACGGCGACCCGCGCAACCTGTCGCTGACGGTCAGCACGGCGTTCTGATCAAACGCACCTTGGGCTGCTGCGCAGCCCATCGCCGGCAAGCCGGGCTCCCACAGGTATTTTGGTAGCAACAGCCTTGCTCCATTTCTAACAGGTGGCGCGATCCCTGTGGGAGCGGGCGCGCCCGCGAACACGGGCGAAGCCCGTGCCATCCACCGCAGCACCTGATTCGCTGGGTCGGCGCCAGGCTCAAACCATGCGCTGTACCTGTGGTAGATGGCCCAGCCCTTTGGGCTGCGCTGTCGCGTAGATAACTGAAATTGCAAGCAATCCGCGTACCCTGTGGGAGCGGCTTTAGCCGCGAAGAATCCAACGCGGTGTATGGCACCGGCTGCGCCGGTGTTCGCGGCTAAAGCCCACAGGGCCCCTGCTAATTCAATGAGTTATCTGCAGTTCTATGAGAGCGCGGCTTGCCGGCTATGGGCCACAAAGCTGCCCTATTTCACCTAGGGCCAGTCTCTTGCTGGCGATCAACCGACTTCTCCAGCCGGTCTTCGAAACTATCCCAGTCCTCACCAAACAGTTCCACCGGGTGCATGGTCCGGCTCGCGCCATTGCCACAGGCCAACGCCTTGGCCGGGCAATACAGGTCGCAGCCCCAGCAAATGCGCTCCGGGTGGCTGGGGTTTGTGGGGAATTTCTTGGCCATGGTCAGCTTCCCTCAGGACTATGTCCCCAACCTATACCTCGGCCCGCTACTCAGCTTGATCGACATCAATATCCAGGTGACCCTCAGCGGAGCGTATATTCCGGATCAAGATATCTGCTTGACAGATATCTTGATCCGGAATAATTTGTAGGCACCTTGGTACGCCGGGACAACACAATGCGGGTGATAACGAAAGCGGCGGTTACCAAAGCCATCGAAGCTCACGCCCAGTGGAAAGCACCCCTGAGCCTGTGGCTCACGACCTTTGATAGGGCGACGCTGCGCTTCGAGTCTTTTGAGCAGCTAAGGGATACGTGGTCTACCGCCTCTGGCTGGAACGTTGACCGCATTCCTTGTTCAAAACTCAGGCCCTCCAGCCGAAAAGGGCCGCTTGATGTCTATGTGTTTGATATCAAGAAAAACGAATGCCGTCTGATCGCATGGCTCAACACACGAACGGGCACCCTCTATATCAAGGCCATTCTGTCGCACGCGGAGTACGACAAGTGGTGCAAGAGCGATGTCAGGTAGCCGCCTGGCACTTGCCCAAAACCTACCGATTCGACAGGTGACAACCATGAAGCGGGATAAAATCGAAGCCAATGGACTAGATGCCTTCATCGCTAATATTTCACCCATGCTGGATGGCCTGAACGCCCAGATGGCAACCATGGCCCAGCTTCTTGCTGCCTGCCATGACCCTATCAAGGACGATGCAGAGCTCCAGGCGCGGATGGCATTGATCGATGAACTCTACTCGCATGCCGACAGCGAAGGTCACGCAGCAGCGCGCTTTGCGGAGATGGTGGCGGATCGTGTCTACGAGTATGAGAGTGAGTCGGTACTCGTGCCGTTTGCGAGCCAGGCCGAAGCGTTGGCCTTCCTGCTGTCGGACAGGGGCGTGAAGCAGAAGGACCTTGCCTCGATAGCGACCCAGAGTGCGGTTTCAGAGATTCTGAACAACAAGCGGAAGATGACGGTTGCCCAGATAAAGGGCTTTGCTGAGTTTTTCAGCGTGCCGGTCGAGTTTTTCATGCATGGGGTGGTTTGAAATCGGTAGGGGGCGCCGGGATCGCGGGGCACTGAAAACAAAAAAGGCCCACCTTTCGGTGAGCCTTTTTTGATACTGCGTATGGTGCCGGCACCAGGAATCGAACCCGGGACCTACTGATTACAAGTCAGTTGCTCTACCATCTGAGCTATACCGGCAATGGGGCGTCATTATAACGATCGGTTGGCGCCTGTAAACCACTTCGTTGCGAATGTTCGCAAATGACCTAAGTCACCGACCTGAAAGAAGAATTTTCCTACCAGCCGCGATGGATGGTGGTGACGCTCGGCTCGGTTTTGCCCGGGTTGAAGAACAGCTTGTCGTTGTCGCAGCCGCGCTTGCGGCAGGGGCTTTCGGTGCGCAGGGGCAGGCCGTTGTCGCCGCCCAGCTGCATGCCGGGGTGGTTCCAGCCCAGGCTGCTGGTGGGGTGGGGAGCGGTGCCGCTGGTGCAGGCGGTCAGAGCCAGGGTGAGGGTCAGCAGGGCGAGGGGCTTGGCTTGGGTCACGATGGTCGGGTCCGTTAGTCCATTGTCGGTTCTGGCGCAACGCCAGAAGGTCGCGGGGCTGGCGGGCAGCGCGCGACGTCACTTTTTAATCATTTGGGGGGCGGATGATACACCGTTGGGCGGGATCAGCGGTGAGGCTTTAGCTTTTTGTTGCCTGTTCTGGCCTCTTCGCGGGTGAACCCGCTCCCACAGGGATATCACTGTTCTCAAGCCTTGTGAGATTCCTGTGTGTGGGTTTACCCGCGAAAGGGCCATCAGCTGTACGAAGATTCTGAACTTTAGGGCTAACAGCTTCAGGGTTTGGTGGCTTCGGAACTATCCTACGCGCGCCGCCGAAGTATCGCTGTTGTCGGGGAAATGGCTCACGGATACCGTTTTCGGGTCGCTCTGGCGACCGGGTGTGAGAACCCGATTTTGAACGTATCGGCTGCGTAATGGCGACCGTGCGCGGGCAGACCTTGGTCTGGCCGAGCTTCCTATGTTCACTCGGTTTCTCACCTCGTGCACGGTTGCCGCCTTTGTTCCGTGAGAAAGAATGAACACGGCAACTCCTTTGAACTAGGAGTTTGAAAATTGAAAACGATTGATACTGATCCCCGCAGCCCAAAGCCAATCACCACCGCAGGCGTGGAAACCTTCCTCGCAGCCGGTAACCCATCCCTCAATCTGCTACGCGTGGAGCCTGGCGTCCCCGTCGATGCTGCCTATGAGCATGTCTCGATCCTGATGGGCTACATCAAGCATCTGGTGCGCGAAGGGGATATGGAGGATGACCATAAATTCCTGGGCGCCGCCGATTATCTGTGCGACATGGCCAAGGCGCTGATGAACGATATCGAGATTGCCAAGAACAAGGCGCATTGAAGGCCCACGCGGTTAGTGTAGGAGCGGCCTTGTGTCGCGATGGGCCGCAAGGCGGCCCCCGTTTTTGGCGTATTTGCAGAGATCGCTGGGGCTGCGTTGCAGCCCTTTCGCGACACAAGGCCGCTCCTACAAGGGACCGCGTAAATCAAGCCATTCTGGGTAAGGCTTTAGACGCAGTCGCCAACCACAAGAAATGTTTATGCACAAGTGGCATCGGCGCGTTGCGCGAAAGGCATGCCGGATCGATACACCGCCGGTCTTTGCGCAAACGCCTGTTTTTACTGGCCTTGACGCGCAAGCCGGAATAAGCCAGACGCTTGAAATAGCGCTTGGATCCAACAGGTAATCACAAGCTTGTTCACAGAGTTATCCACAGGTTGTGCTGCGGCTAACGGTCGCGTTCGGCAAGGATTAGCAGGTTGCGCGGGGTGAGTGGGTAGTCGCAGAACAGGCCAAGGCGCACGTTGTAGCCTTGTTCTTCGAGGAACAGGGCTCGATCGAGTACCAGCCATAGCTCCAGCGGCCGGCGGAACAGGTTGCGCACGCGCTCCAGGTTGCGGACCTCGGCCAGGCGCTGCCAACCGGCGGCTTCCAGGGCAGCCCAGTCCGGGTTGCCAGTCAGCTGCAATTGCTTGAGTTCGGCCAGGTCGCGGCAGTACTGCTCGAAGGGCTTCTCCAGCCAGGCCACGGGTAGCGACGGTGTCGGCAGGTACTCGTCGGTCTGGCGCTGCTGGCGTTGCAGCAGGTCGAAGCCCAGGCGCCGGGCCATTGAGGTGTCGCGCTGGCGCCGCACGCGGGCGCCGGCGGTGACGGTTTCGCTCAAGGGCAGGCCCAGGTCGTCCAGCGACAGCCGCAGGCTGGAGGCTTGGGCGGCTGTGGATAACGCCTGGTATTGCTGCGCCGCGATGCGGTTGTAGCAGCAGGGGGCCACGGCCAGTTGCCGGCAACCTTGCTGGCTGGCCAGATGCATCAAGCGCACATGCAGGTCGCCACAGGCGTGCAGGGCGACCACGCTTTTGTCGCCAGCCAGGTGGCGGGCGCTGTCGTTGGCCATCACATCCTGGTGCACATGCTGCGCCGGCAAGTGGTGGTGCGTGCTCAGGGCCTGGCCGGCGGCGACCAGTTCGGCGTCGTATTCCAGGCAGGTCAGGTGTTGGCCGGGTTGCAGCAGGCGGCGGCCCAGGTGGCCTTTTCCGGAGCACCAGTCCAGCCAGTGACGGGGCTGTTCGCGGAAGGCCAGGTGGCTGGCGAAGGCTTCGATCTGCTGCCATTTGCGGCCGGGGACGGCTACGTCGAGGCGATGCGCGGCGGGGGGCAGGTCGGTTTCCGGGAGGTTGCCGAGTGCCGAAAGCTGTCGGGCTTGCTGGGCCAGTTGCGGGAACGGGGCGGGCAACGGGGCAGCGGTGGTGTCGGTTTCGGCGTCTTCCAGGGAGCATTGGCGCAGGTGGGCGGCAAGCTCGGGGTGGGCGGTTTCCCAAGCCAGCTGCAGGCTGGTGAAGGGGCGGGGTTTCCACAGTTGCTGGTGCTCGATCAGGAACTGGTCGAGGGCCTGGAAGCGGGTGCTTAGGTGGGGGCTGTGGAGGTGGTTGGGCATGGGATGTGTGTTGGTTTTCAGGGCCTCTTCGCGGGTGAACCCGCTCCCACAGGTATAGTGCACAGCTTGAGGGCTGTGGGGTCCCTGTGGGAGCGGGCGTGCCCGCGAAGCAGTCAGTGAGGTCTCAGCGGCCCTGGCACGCATCCACGCGCAACCAGCGCTCCAGCAGCTTGAAGCCCTGCACCAGCACGAACGAGATCACCAGGTAGAACACCCCGGCGGCAAAGAAGATCTCTACCGGCAGGTAGGTACGGGCGATGATGGTACGGGCCATGCCGGTCAGTTCCAGCAGGGTCACGGTACTGGCCAGGGCGCTGGCCTTGAGCATCAGGATCACTTCGTTGCTGTACGCCGGCAGGCCGATGCGCGCGGCGCGTGGCAGCATGATGTAGAACAGAGTCTTAGCCCGAGACATGCCCAGCGCCCGCGCCGCCTCGATCTCCCCCTTGGGGATCGACTGCAGCGCACCGCGCAGGATCTCGGCGATGTAGGCAGCAGTGTGCAGGGTCATGGTCAGCACGGTGCACCAGAACGGGTCGCGCAGGTACGGCCACAGCGAACTCGAACGCACCAGGTCGAACTGCGCCAGGCCGTAGTAGACCAGGAACAGCTGCACCAGCAGCGGCGTGCCACGGAAGAAGAAGATGTAGCTGAACGGCACCGCGCGCACATACCAGTGGCGCGAGGAGCGGGCGATGCCCAGCGGGATGGCCAGGATCAACCCGGCAACCACCGCGATGGCCACCAGCTCCAGGGTCAGGGTCGCACCCTGGGCCAGGCGTGGCAGCCATTTGATGATGACTTCCCAATTCATTATTCGGCCCTCGCAAAGCCGCGAGCGGCGCGTTTTTCCATGAAGTGCATGCCGGTCATGGCAATGATGGTCAGGCTCAGGTAGATGCAGGCCGCGACCATGTAGAAGGTGAACGGCTCTTTGGTCACGGTCACGCCGATTTGTGCGTGGCGCATGATTTCTTCCAGGCCGATCACCGACACCAGGGCGGTGTCCTTCATCAGGATCATGAACAGGTTGCCAAGGCCGGGCAGGGCGATGCGCCACATCTGCGGCAGGATGATCCGCGACAGAATGCGGCCTTTGGACAGGCCAAGCGCCAGGCCAGCTTCACGGTGGCCCTTGGGGATCGCCAGGATGGCGCCACGGAACACTTCGGTGGCGTAGGCGCCGAAGCACAGGCCCAGGGCGATCACGCCCGCAGCGAAGGCGCTGAGCTCCAGGCCCGGCATGTTCAGGGCTTCACCGAGGGCGTTCATCAAGCCGACGGTGCCGAAATAGATAAGCAGTACCCACAGCAGTTCGGGCACGCCGCGAACCAGGGTCGAATAGAAGCCACCAAGCCATTGCAGCGGCTTGATCGCGGAAGTCTTGGCCAGGGCGCCGAGCAGGCCCAGGACCAGGCCCAGCAGCAAGGCGCAAAGCGCCAGTTTTACGGTCATCAGGGTGCCGGCCATCATGGCCGGACCGAATCCGTGCAGGTCGATATTCATGGGCAGGTCATTCTAGGGACTGGCGCGCCGCAAGGGCGCGCCGGTCGGGGCGGATCATTCGATGCTGAACGGGAAGTACTTGTCGTTGATCTTCTTGTACGTGCCGTCGGCCTTGATTTCTGCCAGGGCCTTGTTCAGGTCGTCGCGCAGCTTGGTGTCACCCTTGCGCACGGCAATGCCGATCTTGTCGCTGTCCATCACTGGCTCACCCTTGAACTCGAAGTTCGAGCCGTCTTTGCTCTTCAGCCACTCGTACTGCACGTACTTGTCGGCCAGGATGCCGTCGATGCGGCCGGAAACCAGGTCGAGGTAGGCGTTTTCCTGGGTGTCGTAGAGTTTGATCTCGACATCCGGGTAGTTATCTTCAAGGTAGGTGCCAGCCAAGGTTGCGCGCTGGGTGCCAATGACCTTGCCCTTCAGCGAAGGTTTGTCAGTCTTGAAGTCGACGTTTTTCGGCGCGATGAACTGCAGCTTGTTGGAGTAGTACGGCTCGGTGAAGTCCACGGCCTGTTTGCGCTCGTCGGTGATCGACAGCGACGACACCAGGAAGTCGAACTTCTTGGCGTTCAGGGCCGGGATGATGCCGTCCCAGTCGGAGGTGACGACCGAGCACTCGACTTTCATCTTGGCGCACAGGGCGTCGCCGATGTCTTTGTCGAAGCCGACCACGTTACCGCTGGCATCCTTGTTGTTGAACGGTGGGTAGGCGGCTTCGATACCCATGCGCAGTTTTTCTGCGGCCAGGGCGTTGGCCGACATCACCAGCGTGGCAGCAGCTGCCAGGAGGAACTTCTTGTAAGTGTGCATGTATTGCTCCGTTAGCGGTGGCTGGACATGAATTGCTTGCAACGCGCCGAGGTCGGGTTCTCGAAGACCTGCTGCGGCGATCCCTGCTCTTCGACCAGGCCCTGGTGCAGGAAGACGACTTCACTGGACACATGGCGGGCAAAGCTCATCTCGTGCGTCACCAGCAGCATGGTACGGCCTTCTTCGGCCAATGCGCGGATAACGTTTAGCACTTCCTGGACCATTTCCGGATCGAGCGCCGAAGTTGGCTCGTCGAACAGGATGACCTTGGGCTTCATGGCCAGGGTACGGGCAATGGCGGCGCGCTGCTGCTGGCCACCGGAAAGCTGGGCGGGGTAGCTGTGACGCTTGTCGTAGATGCCCACCTTGTTCAACAGGGCTTCGGCGGCTTCGATGGCCTCGGCCTTGCTCTGGCCGAGCACGCGGCGCGGCGCCTCGATGATGTTGTCGAGGATCGACATGTGCGGCCACAGGTTGAAGTTCTGGAAGACGAAACCGATCTCGCTGCGCAGGCGGTTGATCTGGCGGTTGTCGGCGGCGACCAGGTCGCCGTTCTTGGCGGCCTTGAGCTTGAGGGCTTCACCGGCAACCAGGATTTCGCCCTGGTGCGGGTTTTCGAGCAGGTTGATGCAGCGCAGCAGGGTGGACTTGCCGGAGCCGGACGACCCCAGGATGGAGATCACGTCACCGTCGCGTGCGGTCAGCGAAATGCCCTTGAGAATTTCCTGCTCGCCGTAGCGTTTGTGCAGATTGCGGATTTCCAGCGCGGGCGTGGCCTGAGCCATGTGCGGTCCTCATGTGTACGGGTGCGTTCCCAGCTGTTGGCGGCCTTCCTGGCGTGCGCCACGCTAGCATAGCGGCATTATCACGGCCAACAGGGTCGCTGGGGACTCGGGGCGCTGGTGGGGCAGTTTGTCGCATCGTTGCAGCGCAACGTCGCGCGGATGTCCGCGAAGGTGTCGCCCAGCACCAGAGCCTTGATGAAAAAAGGCGCGATGGTGCCAGCTTTGGCCCGCTCATGGAAGCGGTTTTAGACCTTTCGCGGGCACGCCCGCTCCCACAGGTTCTTTAAAAGGGCTCAAATGGTTGCACCTGACCTGTGGGAGCGGGCATGCCCGCGAACGGGGGCGGCCAGGTCTTTAGGTTGTACCTCTAGGTTGCACTTTTTTGCATTGCAGCGGTGCACAGGTGTTACCGGGGAGCACCTTTGGTGCGTTTGTAAGTGGGTATTTCAGTAATCCGATGATTTGATGGTCTTTCGGTCAGCCGTTGGCCGAAAGCCCTCCAAACCGCATGCTAAAAGGGCTACCGACTTTTCTGACGAATGCATTCAGCACATGGCGCGCTTATTGCCAGTAGGAAACCGCCGATTGCAGCGACGCCCAGGTCAACCCCGGGCGCGCTCCGTAACCGCAGTCGGAGTGGTCCACTCCTTACAAAGGTAGTTTCAATGAGCGGTAACAATTCCAATGACCTCGCTCAGGGGCTCAAACAACGGCATGTGACCATGCTGTCCATCGCTGGCGTCATCGGTGCCGGCCTTTTCGTTGGCTCCGGCCACGCCATTGCTGCTGCCGGCCCTGCCGTGCTGCTGGCTTACGCTGCCGCCGGTACGCTGGTCGTGCTGGTCATGCGCATGCTGGGTGAAATGGCTGTCGCCTCGCCTGACACCGGTTCGTTCTCTACCTATGCCGACCGCGCCATCGGGCGCTGGGCCGGTTTCACCATTGGCTGGCTGTACTGGTGGTTCTGGGTACTGGTAATTCCGCTGGAGGCCAACGCCGCCGCAGCCATCCTGCATGCCTGGTTCCCTGCGGTCGACCTGTGGGCGTTCTCCCTGGTCATCACCTTGGCGCTGACCCTGACCAACCTGTGCAGCGTGAAGAACTACGGCGAGTTCGAGTTCTGGTTCGCCCTGCTCAAGGTGCTGGCGATCATCGGCTTCATCGCTGTGGGTTGTGCTGCCATGTTCGGCTTTGTGCCGAGCAGCCAGGTAAGCGGTGCCAGCCACCTGTTCGACACCCAGGGCTTCATGCCTAACGGCCTGGGCGCGGTGCTGGCAGCCATGCTGACCACCATGTTCTCGTTCATGGGTACCGAAATCGTTACCATCGCCGCTGCCGAGTCGAAGGACCCGGGCAAGCAGATCAGCCGCGCCACCAACTCGGTGATCTGGCGTATCTGCCTGTTCTACCTGGTGTCGATCTTCCTGGTCGTGGCCCTGGTGCCGTGGAACGACCCGGCCCTGGCCGAGACCGGTTCCTACCAGACCGTGCTGAGCCGCATCGGCGTGCCGAATGCCAAGCTGATCGTCGACATCGTCGTGCTGATCGCCGTGACCAGCTGCCTGAACTCGGCGCTGTACACCTCGTCGCGCATGCTGTTCTCGCTGAGCAAGCGTGGTGACGCCCCGGCCATTGCCCAGCGCACCACCAAGTCGGCTACCCCGCATGTGGCGGTTCTGCTGTCCACTGCAGCGGCCTTCCTCTGTGTGTTCGCCAACTTCGTGGCCCCGGCCCAGGTGTTCGAGTTCCTGCTGGCCAGCTCTGGTGCCATTGCGCTGCTGGTGTACCTGGTGATTGCCGTGTCGCAGCTGCGCATGCGTGCCCAGCGTGAGGCCCGCGGCGAGAAGATCACCTTCAAGATGTGGCTGTTCCCGGGCCTGACCTGGGCGACCATTGCCTTCATCATTGCCATTCTGGTGGTAATGGCGCTTCGTGAGGACCACCGCGCCGAAATCATCGCGACAGCATTGCTGAGCATTGGTGTGGTGGCGGCTGGCTTGCTGGTGCACCGCAAGCGTGAAGCTGCCGGGCGGGTGGCGCTGGACAACTGATCCGCGCTGGCTGAAATGAAAAGGCCGCGTCCTGTGAAGGGCGCGGCCTTTTTTGTTGCCTGTTCCGGCCCTTTCGCGGGCTTGCCCACAGGGACGGCATTGCCTTCGGGCCTGTGGTGTTCATGTGGGAGCCGGCTTGCCGGCGATAGGGCCCGGGCAGGTTATCCAGCCCTGTCAGCCAAACTGCTTCTGCTGCTGTTGCTGCTTGGCAACCAGCTCCGAAGCCGCCACATAGGCTGCCTGGAACTCATCGCTCTCCAGCCAGGCCATGGTGGCCTCTTCGTCGGCCCCGTCCAGCCATTTGCGGTAGGCATTGAACACCAGCACGATGTAGTCGGTGGCGTGTTCTTCCTTGTGCCCCTTGAGCACCAGGGCCAGCAGCGGGTCTACCAGGAACACCGAAATCATCGGCACCAGGCCGCCTTCCTGGGCTTCCTTCATTTTCTTGAACAGCGGGTCGTAGCTGCCCGATTCCATGGCCTTGTTGTACACCTGCTCGATGCTGGCGCTGTCGCCAGCGCTGGCCTTGACTGCCTGGCCGCTGCGTACCATGCGGTTCTGCTTGGCCTTGCTGGCGGCGCGCTTGGCGCGTTTCTGTTGCTTGGTGGGGGTGGCCATGGGGTGAATCCTTGGTGGGGCGGAAATTGCGCGTATTGAAGCGCAGCAGGCACGCCGATTCAACTGGCCTGCGGCTCTGCCTCATCTTCCTCGAAACCTCGCGACGCCCGACCGACCAGCAACTCATCCGGCGCATGCGCCACACTGTGGTTCTTCCCCGGATAATCCAGCGAATGCAGGAAGTGCCGGATGCAATTGATCCGCGCACGCTTCTTGTCATCGGACTTGATCACCGTCCATGGCGCATCGGCAGTATCGGTATGGAAGAACATCGCCTCCTTGGCTGCGGTGTAATCTTCCCACTTGTCCAGCGACTTGATGTCGATGGGCGACAGCTTCCAGTGCTTGAGCGGGTCGTCCCGGCGCGAGATGAAGCGGCGCAGCTGCTCTTCGCGGTTCACCGAGAACCAGTACTTGAACAGCAGGATGCCGCTGTTGCACAGCATGCGCTCCAGCTCCGGCGCCTGGCGCATGAACTCCAGGTACTGCAGTGGCGAGCAGAAATCCATCACCTTTTCGACGCCGGCGCGGTTGTACCAGGAGCGGTCGAAGAACACCATTTCACCTGCCGTGGGCAGATGCTGGATATAGCGCTGGAAGTACCACTGGCCTTTTTCCTGCTCGGAAGGCTTTTCCAGGGCAACGATGCGAGCACCACGAGGGTTGAGGTGCTCCATGAACCGCTTGATGGTGCCGCCCTTGCCTGCGGCATCGCGCCCTTCGAACAGGATCACCACGCGCTGGCCGGTTTCCTTCACCCAGCTCTGTACCTTCAGCAACTCGATCTGCAGCGCGTGCTTGGCCTTTTCGTAGTCCTGGCGACGCATGCGGGTGCGGTAGGGGTAGCTGGCCGGCAGGTGGGCCGAGGTGCTGTCTTCGTTGCTGCCCTTGGGGGCGGTGGCGACTTCCAGTGCAGCAGGTTGCTGGCTGATGCTGGTGATCGTCGGCTCCGGCTTGCGCTGGCGTGGGCGACGCGTGCGGGCTGGGGTGATGGCGGGCTCGCTGGGGGCGGGGAGCAGGAGGGGGGATTCTTCGCTCATGGAGGTCCTTGCGGGTCGAGTCGGATGTCCATCTGGCATTTTAAGTCGAGCGATCGGCGGCACTTTGATATCGGTCAACGGCGCGTCCACAAACAGTTTGAAACAGCTACAAATTGAATGTAGTGTGAACTGCGGTTTACATTTTTCTCATGCGCACACTAATTCAAACCGAAACCTTCCGAAGGTGGTTCGCTGCTTTACGGGATCCGCGGGCAAAGGCCCGGATAAACGTCAGGCTGCGTCGAGTGGAGCTTGGAGTGATGGGGGACTGTAAACCGGTTGCCGAGGGAGTATCCGAGCTTCGGATCGACTATGGTCCGGGTTATCGGGTGTATTTTGTTCAACGAGGCTATGAAGTGATCATCCTCCTGGCGGGTGGCGATAAAACCAGCCAGGCCAGAGATATCAAATCTGCCCTCAAGCTGGCACGCGACCTTTAGGAGGCCGCCATGACAAATATCAAGCTGACCAAATGGGACGCTGTAGACCATTTGAAGACAGAGGAAGACATGGCCCTCTACCTTGAGGCCTGTCTTGAAGAAAACGATCCAGCACTGCTTGCTGCTGCCCTGGGTGATATCGCTCGTGCCCGGGGTATGGCTCAGTTGGCGCGTGATACCGGCCTGACACGAGAAGGGTTGTATAAGGCGTTGTCTGCAGAGGGTAACCCGAGTTTGGCGACCATCATGAAAGTGATGGCGGCCCTCGGGGTCAGGCTTCATGCCGAGGTGCTGCCGCGCGCGGCGGGGTAAGGTTTAGCGATCGGGAGGGGCAGTAACGGCAGGTAACTGCCGAGCCTCCAGCAAAAATGACAGACAACAAAAAACCCGCACTAGGCGGGTTTCTTGTTGTCGCTTCGGGTAACTTTGCAACCACCAGAAGCTTGAAGGTGGTGCCCAGAGACGGAGTCGAACCGCCGACACGAGGATTTTCAATCCTCTGCTCTACCGACTGAGCTATCTGGGCGACGAGGTGAATTAAATAGACTTTCAGACCGCTCGTCAACGACTTTTTGAAAAAATTTTAAATTAATTCCGTCGCTTACGTTCCGTGGGGTCATTCCGAGGGTGGAACGTAGCCTTCCGCCTGGGCGTATTCTTCGCCGGCGAAAAACTTGTCCATCTCGCCCTGGAGGAATTTGCGGTCCTCGGCGTTCATCATGTTCAGGCGCTTTTCGTTGATCAGCATGGTTTGGTGCTTCTGCCAGTCGGCCCAGGCTTTCTGCGAGATGTGTTCGAAGATGTCCTGGCCCTTGGCGCCGGGGTAGGGCGGGCGCTCCAGGCCTGGCAGTTCTTCTTTGTACTTGCGGCACATCACGGTGCGGGTCATCGGGCGTCTCCTGCAATCAGTTCGTCGGCCGCGCGTTTGAGCAGCTTTTTCACCGGGGCGGCGAGGCCCAGGCGCGGCGGGGTGGCGAGGTTATACCAGAGCCAGTCGGCCTCGGCCACGTGCTGGCCGACCGGGTCGACGCGCACCAGCCAGGGCTCGATCGCCAGCTGGAAGTGGCTGAAGGTATGGGTCAGGCCGTCCATGGCGCGGCTGTCAGCCAGGCGCAGGCCGTGCTGGTAGGCCAGGTCATCGAGCTGGGCAATGTCGTCCAGTTCCGGCAGGCTCCACAAACCACCCCACAGGCCGCTGGACGGACGGCGGTAAAGCAGGATGGCGCCTTCGTGGTTGGCCAGCAGCGGCATCAGCGTGCGGCGCTGCGGCAGTGCCTTGCGCGGCTTGGGCTCGGGGTAGCGGGTTTCTTCACCGTGCAGGTGCGCTTCGCAGCCGCGCTGCAGCGGGCAGATCAGGCAGCTGGGCTTGCTGCGGGTGCACAGCGTGGCACCCATGTCCATCATCGCCTGGGTGTAGTGGTTGGCGCGCTGCTGTGGGGTAAAGCGTTCGGCCGTGGCCCACAGCTGGTTGGCCACCTTGGGCTCGCCGGGGTAGCCGGCCTGGGCGGTGTAGCGGGCCAGCACGCGCTTGACGTTGCCGTCGAGGATCGGTGCGCGGATGCCCATGCTGATACTGGCGATGGCGCCGGCGGTGGAGCGGCCGATGCCGGGCAGTTCGGTGAGCTGCTCGACACTGCGCGGGAATTCGCCGCCATGCTGTTCGACCACGATCTTCGCGGCCTTTTGCAGGTTGCGTGCCCGGGTGTAGTAACCCAGGCCTGTCCACAGGTGCAGCACTTCGTCCTCCGGCGCCTCGGCAAGGGCCTGCACGGTCGGCAGGGCCTGCATGAAGCGGTCGAAGTAGTTGAGTACGGTGCTGACCTGGGTCTGCTGCAACATGATTTCCGACACCCACACCCGGTACGGGTTGATGCCCTGTTGCCAGGGCAGGTCGTGCCGGCCGTGTTCGTCATACCAATCCAGCACTGCGCTGGAGAACTGCTCGGGGCTCATCGCTTGAACAGCCCCTTGAGCGCGTCTTTCAATTCCGGGCTCACTTTGTCTCCGAGTTTTTCATCGATCTTGTCTTGCAGACGATTGCCGGCCACCTTGGCGGCAACCTTACCCAGGCCGTCCTGGTCCAGGCGGCAGGCTTTGGCGCCCAGCTCCAGCGGGCCGCGGCAACGCAGCGGTATTTCGACACCGACATAGCGTTCGTTGACCTGGCAGGCCGGGTCCGGCATGGCGCGCTGGTCGCCTTCGACGACCACGCCAACGTTGTAGTCCATGCCCAGTACACGCAGGTCGAGGTCACCATGGCCATTGACGGTCAGGCCCGGAATGCGTGCCTTGAGGTCCGGGTTGTTGGCGACGCCATTGCGTACTACCAGGCTGCCACGCAGTTCCTGGAACGGGGTGTCCTTGCCGCGAGGCTCGCCGGTGAGCGATTTGCGGTTCAGCGTGGCGATGGCCTTGCACAGCTGCTGTTCCAGGTTGGCATTGACCAGCACGCCGTCGTTGATGACGAAGTTGGCGTTGCCGTTGAGGGTGTCGACCAGGGCCTTCTGGCTGTTGCCGGTGGCGGTCAGGTCGCTGGTCAGGGTCAGCAGGCCTTTGACCGGTGGCGTCTGCTCCTTGCCCTCGGTCTTGATGAAGTGTTCCACCGGCACCCGCTGGATGCTGGTGTTGACGCCCAGTTGCGGCACGGCAGGGCGCACGTCGACGGTGCCCTTGGCCTCGAAGGTGCCGTTGTACAGTTCACCGCGCAGGGTTTGCAGGGTCAGCAGGCCGCCCTGGCCGATGGCCTTGAGCTGGGCGTCTTCGATCGGCAGTTTGTCCAGAGTCAGCGAGCCGAAGGCCAGGTCGGCCTGCAGGTCGAGGGCGCGCAGGCGGTCGACCGGCAGCAGCTTGTCGTCGCTCCAGGCGACCTGGGTCGGGGCGTTGGGGAGCGGCGTGGTGCCAGGGCCGGCGACCGCGCTGGCTTCCTGTTGCTTGACCTCGGCCTGGCGCGCGGCGGTGGCGCCCTTGGCCTCTTCACTCTTGGCCGGCAGGTAGCGGTCGGCGTTGAAGGTGTCACCCTTGAGCTGCAGGCGCAGGGCCTGTTTTGCGAAGTCTTCGACGGCCACGCGGCCAGTGAAGGTGCTGTCGTCCAGCTTCACCGCCAGGTCTTCCAGGGCCAGGCTGTTAGGCGTGCCCTGCAGGCGGGTGACCAGTTCCAGCTTGGCGAAGGCCGCCGGGTCGTTGGTGGCCGGCAGCGGGCGGCCGATGCTGTCGAGGAAGGTGCGCAGGTCGAACTGGGCGATGGACAGGCCGCCGCTCAGCTGCGGTGCCTTGTCCAGGTCTCGCAGGTTCAGCTCGCCCAGGGCGCGTAGCTGGTTGGCCGAGACTTTCAGGCCGTTCCACGAGGCGACATTGGCGGCCAGGTCGACCAGCAACTGGCCTTGGGCGGCGAAGGTCACGGTCTTGCCGCCGGTGGGTTCACCCGAGGTTTCGCCCGACAGGCGCATGTCTTCGAAGTTGTAGCGCTTGAGCTTGCGGTCGAAGCGCAGCTCGCCGGCCAGTTCGGTGCGGGCCTTGATGTTCGGCTGGCTGGCGCTGAGGAAGGCGCTGGCCTTGAGCGGAATGTTCGCCCCTTCGTGGACCGGGCCGGTGCTCAGCTGGATGCTTTCGGCGCTGTAGCTCTGGCCGGTCTTGGCATCGGTGTACTGTACGCGGGCGTTGTTCACGGTCAGGCTGTCGATGTCAAGCTTGACGGCGCGTTCGTTGCTGGCGACCGGTGCCGACGCCTGTTCGGCCGGTGCCTGGGCTGGAGCACTGGCCTGCCCATCGGCACTGGCGCCGTTCTGCGCGGGCAGCGGTTTACCGATGTCTTCCCAGTTGCCATGGCCCTGTTCGTCACGGGCCAGGGTCAGGTTCAGGCCCTCGACGCGCACGTCGCTCATCTGCACTTCGCGGCGCAGCAGTGGCAGCACACGTACAGAAAGCCCGAGCATCTGCAGGTCGGCGAACGGCTCCTTGGGTTTGTTCAAGGTAGCGATGCTTGCGTCGTGCAACTCCAGGCCCAGCCATGGGAACAGGCTCCAGCCAATATCACCGTTGAGGGTCAGCTCGACGTGAGCCTTGTCACGTGCCAGCTGGCGAATCTCGTCTTTGTAGTCGTTGGGATCGAAGAGGTGGGTCAGGGCGAAGCCCAGCGCCACGATGATCAGCAGCAACCCGAGAAGCCCAAGTCCCAGGATTTTGCCGAACGCTTTCATGGGCGAGTCCTTGTAGTCCGTTTTTGAAATTCAAGCGCCAGAGTATAGCGCCGCAGTGGTTACCCCTGCGTATTCGACTAGAGATACGGGGCATTTCCTACGCGTACAGCAGATGGTACGGCTTTCGACAGCCATGATTTTGTCAGTTCCGAATGTGTGGCCTGTACTGGCCCTATCGCCGGCAAGCCAGCTCCCACAGGGATCCCGCTGTCCCCGAGGTCGGTGGGATCCCTGTGTGGCTTGCCGGCGATAGGGCCGGTATAGGCAACATGACCGTTTCAGCCGAGCAAAAATTAACGATATCAGATTGCTTTCACGCTACTTGATACTGCTACCCTTGCGCCGCTTTGCCTGCACCCTCCCTATAAGAAGGATCTGATCCATGAGCAGTACCGTCGCGGCGGGGACCTTGGCCAGTGCGCCAGGCTTCCTGTCGAAGGAGCGCATCATCGCCCGTCCGGGCTTCAACCGCTGGCTGGTCCCACCGGCCGCCCTTGCCATTCATCTGTGCATCGGCATGGCCTATGGCTTCTCGGTGTTCTGGCTGCCGTTGTCGCAAGCCCTAGGCATCACCGCCCCGGTCGCCTGCGCAGCGGACATGGGCTTCATGGCCCGTATGTTCAGCGCCGAATGCGATTGGCCGATTTCCATGCTGAGCTGGATCTACACCCTGTTCTTCGTCTTCCTCGGTTGCTCGGCGGCCGTGCTGGGTGGTTGGCTGGAACACGCTGGCCCGCGCAAGGCCGGCCTGGTGTCGGCGCTGTGCTGGTGCGGTGGCATGCTGATTTCGGCGATTGGCGTGAAAACCCATCAGCTGTGGCTGATGTGGCTGGGTTCCGGCGTAATCGGCGGTATCGGCCTGGGCCTGGGCTACATCTCGCCGGTGTCGACCTTGATCAAGTGGTTCCCGGACAAGCGCGGCATGGCCACCGGCATGGCGATCATGGGCTTCGGTGGCGGGGCCATGGTCGGTGCACCGCTGGCCACCGCGCTGATGGGCCATTTCGGCAATGCGCAGGAAGTGGGCGTGTGGCAGAGCTTCGTCGTCATGGCGGCGATCTACTTCGTGTTCATGACCGCTGGTGCCCTGGCGTATCGCGTACCGCCAACCGGCTGGAAGCCCGAAGGCTGGAGCGCCCCAGTGAAGAAAGCTGGCAACACCATGGTCACTGACCGCCACGTTCACGTCAGCGTGGCCTGGAAGACCCCGCAGTTCGCGCTGATCTGGCTGGTGCTGTGCCTGAACGTGTCGGCGGGTATCGGCATCCTCGGCATGGCTTCGCCGTTGCTGCAGGAAGTGTTCGCCGGCAAGCTGCTGGGCAACGGGCTGAGCTTCAGCGAGCTGAACAGCGCCCAGTTGGCGCAGATTGCCGCGATCGCCGCCGGCTTCACCGGCCTGCTGAGCCTGTTCAACATCGGCGGGCGGTTCTTCTGGGCGTCGTTCTCGGACTACATTGGCCGCAAGAATACCTATTTCGCCTTCTTTGCCTTGGGCGTGGGCTTGTACAGCCTGGTGCCGAACATGGGGCACCTGGGTAACGTGGCGCTGTTCGTGGCGGCGTTCTGCATCATCCTGTCGATGTACGGTGGTGGTTTTGCCACGGTACCGGCCTACCTGGCCGACCTGTTCGGCACGCAGATGGTCGGCGCAATTCATGGCCGCCTGCTGACTGCCTGGGCGGCGGCGGGGGTGCTGGGGCCGGTGCTTATCACCTACCTGCGCGAGTACCAATTGGCGGCCGGGGTGGAGCGTGCGGCTGCTTATGACATGACCCTGTACATCCTCGCCGGCCTGCTGGTGCTGGGCTTTGTCTGCAACATGCTGGTGCGACCGGTGGCCGACAAGCATTTCATGAGCGATGCCGAACTGGCTGCCGAGCGGGCGTTGAGCCATGACAAGGGCGCCGACGGGGCGCGCTCGCTGGAGTGGAAGGCGGCGCCGGGTAGCCTGCCGCTGGTGCTGCTGGCCTGGGCAGTGGTGGTCGTGCCGTTGGCCTGGGGCGTTTGGATTACCCTGCAGAAGACGGCTGTGCTGTTCCATTGATTGGGGGCGCTTTGCACCCCATCGCGACACAAGGCCGCTCCTACAGGTGACCCCTGTAGGAGCGGCCTTGTGTCGCGATGGGCTGCAAAGCAGCCCCAGGCCCCCCGGTTGTATAGACCTGTAACGGTATCCAGCCTGCGTAATTCCTCGTTTTGCCATATGTCATCCGCGTTTCAAGCCGGCGCGTTCTAGGCCTATAATGAAGCCCTTTTCGCCTAATGATTTTGCGGAGCTGGTGATGGTCGAACGTAAGGCTTCCGTCGAGCGCAATACCCTGGAAACCCAGGTCAAGTGCTCGATCAACCTCGATGGCAGTGGCAAGGCCCGATTCGATATCGGTGTGCCTTTCCTTGAACACATGCTGGACCAGATTGCCCGCCATGGGCTGATCGATCTGGATATCGAGTGCAAGGGTGACACGCATATCGACGATCACCATACCGTCGAAGACGTCGGCATCACCTTGGGCATGGCATTTGCTCAGGCCATCGGTGACAAGAAGGGCATCTTCCGCTACGGCCACGCCTATGTGCCGCTGGACGAAGCGCTGTCGCGCGTGGTCATCGACTTCTCCGGTCGCCCGGGCCTGCAGATGCATGTGCCGTACACCCGCGCCAGCGTCGGCGGCTTCGATGTCGACCTGTTCCAGGAGTTCTTCCAGGGCTTCGTCAACCACGCCCTGGTCACCCTGCACATCGACAACCTGCGTGGCCACAACACCCACCACCAGATCGAGACCGTGTTCAAGGCTTTCGGCCGCGCCCTGCGCATGGCCATTACCCTCGACGAGCGCATGGCCGGGCAGATGCCTTCCACCAAAGGGTGCCTGTAAATGCAGACGGTAGCCGTAATCGACTATGGCATGGGCAACCTGCACTCGGTGGCCAAGGCGCTCGAGCATGTAGGTGCCGGCAAGGTGCTGGTCACCAGTGATGCCACGGTCATCCGCGAAGCCGACCGCGTGGTATTCCCGGGCGTGGGCGCAATTCGCGACTGCATGGCAGAAATCCGCCGCCTGGGCTTCGACAGCCTGGTGCGTGAAGTCAGCCAGGACCGCCCGTTCCTCGGCATCTGCGTGGGTATGCAGGCACTGCTCGACCACAGCGAAGAAAACGACGGTGTCGACTGTATCGGCCTGTTCCCCGGCCAGGTTCGCTTCTTCGGCAAAGACCTGCAGGAAGACGGCGAGCACCTGAAGGTGCCGCACATGGGCTGGAACGAAGTCGGCCAGACCAACGACCACCCGCTGTGGCACGACATCCCCGATCGTGCGCGGTTCTACTTCGTGCACAGCTATTACATCAATGCCGGCAAGCCGGCTCAGGTGGTCGGTCGCGGCCATTACGGTGTCGATTTCGCCGCTGCACTGGCCGATGGCTCGCGCTTTGCCGTGCAGTTCCACCCGGAGAAGAGCCATACCCATGGCCTGCAGCTGCTGCAGAACTTCGTCGCCTGGGACGGGCGCTGGTAAATGAGCAGGTCGAAGACCAAGGCCCCGGTCATCACCCTGGCCCCTGAGCAGGAGCGCGAAGCGCTGCACACGCTCAAGCGCTTCCTCGAAGACCGTTTCGAGCTGGAGCTGGGGTCGTTCGAAGTGGCCGAAGTCCTCGAACTGTTCAGCAAAGAAATTGCACCCCTTTACTACAACAGGGCGATTGCCGATGTTCAGCTGCACCTCAAGGAGCGGTTCGAGAGCATCGAAAGCGATCTGTGGGCGCTCGAGAAGCCCTGAAACCCCAAGAACAGACAGGTTCCCAAGATGCTGATTATCCCCGCTATCGATCTGAAGGACGGTGCCTGCGTGCGCCTGCGCCAGGGCCGCATGGAAGACTCCACGGTATTTTCCGACGACCCGGTGAGCATGGCCGCCAAGTGGGTCGAGGGTGGCTGCCGCCGCCTGCACCTGGTCGACCTCAACGGTGCCTTCGAAGGCCAGCCGGTCAATGGTGAAGTGGTCACTGCCATTGCCAAGCGCTACCCGACTTTGCCGATCCAGATCGGCGGCGGTATTCGCTCGCTGGAAACCATCGAGCACTACGTCAAGGCCGGCGTCGGCTACGTGATCATCGGCACCAAGGCGGTCAAGCAGCCGGAGTTCGTTGCCGAAGCGTGCAAGGCCTTCCCAGGCAAGGTCATCGTCGGCCTGGACGCCAAGGACGGCTTTGTCGCCACCGACGGCTGGGCTGAAGTGAGCTCGGTTCAGGTCATCGACCTGGCCAAGCGTTTCGAGGCCGATGGCGTCTCGGCGATCGTCTACACCGACATCGCCAAGGACGGCATGATGCAGGGCTGCAACGTGCCGTTCACCAAGGCGCTGGCAGAAGCCACTTCGATCCCGGTGATCGCCTCGGGCGGCATCCACAACCTGGGCGACATCAAGGCCCTGCTGGACGCCAAGGCCCCGGGCATCATCGGCGCCATCACCGGCCGTGCCATCTACGAAGGCACCCTCGATGTCGCCGAGGCCCAGGCCTTCTGCGACAACTACCAAGGCTGAGGACTGAACCATGGCACTGGCCAAGCGCATCATCCCTTGCCTGGACGTGGACAACGGCCGGGTGGTCAAGGGCGTCAAGTTCGAGAACATCCGTGATGCCGGCGACCCGGTGGAAATCGCCCGTCGCTACGACGAGCAAGGTGCCGACGAAATCACCTTCCTCGACATCACTGCCAGCGTCGACGGCCGCGACACTACCCTGCATACCGTCGAGCGCATGGCCAGCCAGGTGTTCATCCCGCTGACCGTGGGCGGTGGCGTGCGCACCGTGCAGGACATCCGCAACCTGCTCAATGCCGGTGCCGACAAGGTCTCGATCAACACGGCCGCGGTGTTCAACCCAGAGTTCGTCGGCGAGGCAGCGGACCGTTTCGGTTCGCAGTGCATCGTCGTCGCCATTGATGCCAAGAAGGTGTCCGGGCCGGGCGAAGAACCACGCTGGGAAATCTTCACCCACGGCGGGCGTAAGCCGACCGGGCTGGATGCCGTTGAATGGGCGAAGAAGATGGAAGGCCTGGGTGCTGGCGAGATCCTGCTGACCAGCATGGATCAGGACGGCATGAAGAACGGCTTCGACCTGGGTGTTACCCGTGCGATCAGTGATGCGCTGGGTATTCCGGTGATTGCCTCGGGCGGTGTGGGTAACCTGCAGCACTTGGCTGACGGCATTCTGGAAGGGCATGCCAGTGCGGTGCTGGCTGCCAGTATCTTCCACTTTGGTGAGTACACGGTGCCGGAAGCCAAGGCCTACATGGCTTCGCGCGGGATCGTCGTTCGCTGACCCATTGTTGGGAGGGCTTTGCCCTCCTTTCGCGACACAAGGCCGCTCCTACAGGGATATGCGTTCCCCTGTAGGAGCGGCCTTGTGTCGCGAAAGGGCCGCAAAGCGGCCCCAATGGCATCAGCCGTGGTTCTTGCCGAGCAATGCGTGATAAAGCTCGGTATCCCCAAGTATCCCCACCACCTTGTCGTTATCCTGCAACACCAGCTTGTTGCCGGTCTGATAACGAATCTGCAGCGCCTCGCGCATGCCGATATCGGCATTTACCAACGTTGGGCGGCGGCCCAGCAGCTCCACATCCTGCCCTGGTGCCCAGTTTTGCAGGTCAAGCCCGTTCTGCCCCTGGCGTGCGCGCTTGATCGAGCCGCCTTCGCCAAGGTCCAGCCACGAGTCGATGCCGGGGTCCAGGCACACCGAACCGTTCACCCGCTTGCAGTTGTCCAGGCTGCGCATCAGGCTGCGCCCGCACAGCACGTTCAGTGGGTTGGTATGGGCGACAAAGGTACGCACATACTCGTCGGCCGGGTTGAGCACGATCTCTTCCGGCTTGCTGTACTGGATGATCCGCCCGTCCTTCATGATGGCGATGCGGCTACCCAGTTTCAGTGCCTCGTCCAGGTCGTGGCTGACGAACACGATGGTCTTGCTAAGCTTGGCCTGCAGGCCAAGCAACTCGTCCTGCAGGCCCTGGCGGATCAGCGGGTCCAGTGCCGAGAACGGTTCGTCCATCAGCAGGATGTCGGCATCCATCGCCAGCGCCCGGGCCAGGCCCACGCGCTGCTGCATGCCGCCAGACAGTTCGTCCGGCTTCTTGTTGCGCCACTGGGTCAGGCCCACCAGTTCGAGCTTCTCGTCTACCAGCTTGCGCCGTTCCTTCTCGGGGCGGCCCTGCATTTCCAGGCCAAAGCTGATGTTCTCGCGCACCGTCAGCCAGGGCATCAGGGCGAATTTCTGGAACACCATGGCAATGCGCTTGGTGCGCATCATCTTCAGTTCGGCCGGGGTGCAGTGGGCAATATCGATGTGCTTGCCTTCGTGCTCGACGAACAGCTTGCCGCGGCTGACGGTGTTCAGGCCGTTGATGCAGCGCAGCAAACTCGACTTGCCCGAGCCGGACAGGCCCATCAGCACGCAGATCTCGCCCTTCTGGATATCCAGGTTGGCCTTCTCGACACCCACAACCAGGCCGGTCTGCTTGAGAATCTGCTCGCGGGTCTGGCCTTGGTCGAGCAGCGCCAGCGCTTCGCGCGGCTTGTTGGAGAAGATGACGTCGACGTCTTCGAAACGAATGATGCTCATGCTTCACCCCTTACCGGCAGGTCCGGTTGCTTGCAGATACGGTCGAGCATGATCGCCAGCAGCACGATCGCCAGGCCCGCTTCGAAGCCCAGGGAAATATCGGCGGTGTTCAGTGCGTTGACCACAGGTTTGCCCAGGCCGTCAGCGCCGACCAGGGCGGCGATCACCACCATCGATAGCGACAGCATGATGCACTGGGTAACGCCGGCGGCGATGCTTGGCATCGCGTGCGGCAGTTCGATACGGGTGAGCAGCTGGCGCCGTGAGCAGCCAAAGGCCTTGCCGGCATCCATCAGCTCCTGCGGGACGTCGCAGATGCCCAGATAGGTGAGACGGATCGGCGCGGCGATGGCGAACACCACTGTCGAGATCAGCCCCGGCACCACACCCAGGCCGAACAGGGTCAGGGTGGGGATCAGGTAGACGAAGGTAGGTACCGTCTGCATCAGGTCGAGTACCGGGCGCATGGCGGTATAGAACATCGGTTTGTGCGCGGCGACGATGCCCAGTGGCACGCCGATGGCCACGCAAACCACCGTGGCGAAGGTGACTTGCGCCAGGGTTTCCATGGTTTCCTGCCAGTAACCCAGGTTGAGGATCAGCAGGAACGACAGGGCGACGAATGCGGTCAGCGCCCACTTGCGCTGGATGAAATGCGCCAGGGCGGCGAACAGAGCGATGAGCACGAACGGATTGAAGAAAGTCAGGGCACTGGTTACGCCATGGATCATGAACTCCAGGCCTTGCGCGATGGCGTCGAAGTAATTCGCGCCGTTCTGGGTCAGCCACTCGACGAACGATGCGATGTACTGGCCCAGGGGTATTTTCTGATCGATAAGCATGATAGCGAGCTTCCACCTGCATAGATTGAACTCAACCCGGGGCAGGCACGGTCCTGCCCCGAGGTAGCGCTATTGCGTATTTCGTTATTGCGTCAGCTTGGCCTTGGCCGCCTCAAGGCCGGGTTTGCCATCCACGGTGGTTACGCCGGCCAGCCAGGCATCCAGTTTGCCAGGGTTGTCCTTGAGCCACTTCTTGGCAGCCGCCTCGGGTTTCATCTTGTCGTCCAGGACATAGCCCATCATGGTGCTTTCATCCTTGAGCTCGAACGACAGGTTCTTCAACAGCTGGCCAACGTTGCTGCATTCCTGCACATAGCCCTTGCGGGTGTTGGTCAATACGGTCGCCTTGCCGAAGTCGGGGCCGAAGAATTCGTCTCCGCCGGTCAGGTACTGCATCTTGAAGCGGGTGTTCATCGGGTGCGGTTCCCAGCCGAGGAACACGATGGCCTCGCCGCGTTTCTGCGCGCGGTCGACCTGCGACAGCATGCCGGCCTCGCTGGACTGAACGATCTTGAATCCGGCGTCCTTCAGGCCGAAGGCGTTCTTGTCGATCATGCTCTGGATGGTGCGGTTGCCATCGTTGCCGGGCTCGATGCCGTAGATCTTGCCGTCCAGTTCCTGCTTGAACTTGGGAATGTCGCTGAAATCCTTCAGGCCCTTGTCATACAGCGCCTGGGGCACTGCCAGGGTGTACTTGGCGTTTTCCAGGTTGGCGCGCACGGTTTCCACGGTGCCGGCGTCGCGATACTGCTTGATGTCGTTCTCCATGGTCGGCATCCAGTTGCCGAGAAACACGTCCAGGTCCTTGCCGGTGGCCAGCGACTTGTAGGTCACCGGTACCGAGATCATGGTGGTGTGGGTCTTGTAACCCAGTGCTTCGAGCACAACGCTGGTGGTCGCGGTAGTGACCGTGATGTCGGTCCAGCCGACATCCGAGAACCGTACCGTCTGGCATTGCTCGGGTTCGGCGGCCTGGGCCAGCAAAGGCGCGGACAGCAACGCAACCAGCAACAGCGAGGGTGAACCTTTCATGGATGGACTCCTGTGATTTTGTCTTCGGGTTCGCGTGGGTCGCCGGGCTTTCTCAGGGTCCGGTCGACCAGGCCTGCAGAGGGCAGGATGCGTGGCCGTGCTTTACGAGTCGCTTTCGATAATCCTCCAGCGCCGGGCAATCGCCTACTGGTGGGGTCGTAACCAGTACGGAACGGGTCGTATCCAGTATGGGCGATGTCGTTTATGGATTTTTCCACCCCCTCAGCCGCATTTTTACGTCACCAGGCCGCCGTAAAGCGGCGTGGCAACGGCAGCTCCCCGGTTGAAAACAGCGCGGCGCTGCTGGACAAAAGTACGTCGGTTGCAGACGGCGAGGGGGTTGGTAAAAGCCCGATGATGCGTGCATTCAAGGCGGCCCGCTGCTTCAGCCTAGCAGTTGCCCCGCCCTGCGCATGGCGCGCAGAGACAAGCCCAGCAAGAGGTGATTCGACAATGGCCATCAGCGTGTTCGACCTGTTCAAGATCGGTGTCGGGCCCTCCAGCTCCCACACCGTAGGCCCCATGCGTGCTGGCGCCCTGTTCGTCCAGGGCCTGCGCGAACGCGGCGAGCTGGAACATGTGAAGCGGATCGAAGTGCGCCTGTATGGCTCGCTGTCGGCCACAGGTGTGGGGCACGGCACCGACAATGCCACCATCATGGGCTTGATGGGTGAATGGCCTGACGCCATCGACCCGACCCAGATCGTGCCGCGTATAGCCGACCTGCGCGAAACCAACACCCTGCAGCTGGACAGCCGCCTGCCCATCGAATTCGTCTGGGCCCGCGACATGCTGTTGCTGGACGAGAATTTGCCGTACCACCCCAACGCCATGACCCTGGTTGCCGAAGGCGAACAGGGCGAGCTGCACCGCGACACCTACTACTCGGTGGGTGGCGGCTTCGTGGTCGATGCCGCCCAGGCCGCCAGCGGCGTGCTGGATGCTGACCAGACGGTGCTGCCTTACGATTTCAATAGCGCTGCCGAACTGCTGCGCCTGTGCAAGCAAAACGACCTCAGCGTGTCGCAATTGATGATGGCCAACGAGAAGGTCTGGCGCAGCGAGGAAGAGATCCGCTCCGGCCTGCACAAGCTCTGGGAAGCCATGCAGGAATGCGTCAACAACGGCCTCAAGTACGAAGGCACGCTGCCCGGCGGATTGAACGTGCGCCGCCGCGCCGCCAAGCTGCACCGCAGCCTGCAGGAAATCGGCAAACCCAACGTGATCGGCTCGACCATGAGCGCCATGGAGTGGGTCAACCTGTTCGCCTTGGCGGTCAATGAAGAAAACGCTGCCGGCGGGCGTATGGTTACCGCACCGACCAACGGTGCGGCGGGCATCATCCCGGCGGTGTTGCACTACTACATGCGCTTCAGCGATGCGGTGGACGAGTCCAGCGTGGTCGACTTCTTCCTCGGTGCTGCCGCGGTGGGCATCCTGTGCAAGAAGAACGCCTCGATCTCTGGTGCCGAAGTGGGTTGCCAAGGGGAAGTCGGTTCGGCTTGCGCCATGGCAGCGGCGGGTCTTGCCGAAGTGCTGGGCGCGACCCCGCCACAGGTGGAGAACGCTGCCGAGATCGCCCTGGAGCACAACCTGGGCCTGACCTGCGACCCGGTTGGCGGATTGGTGCAGGTGCCGTGCATCGAGCGCAACGCGATTGCTGCGGTCAAGGCCATCAACGCAGTGCAGATGGCCCTGCGTGGTGACGGCGAGCACTTCATTTCCCTCGACCAGGTGATCCGCACCATGCGCGATACCGGGGCCGACATGCACGACAAGTATAAAGAGACTTCGCGCGGTGGTTTGGCGGTCAGCGCGATCGAGTGCTGATAGCTTGACCGGACCTCAAGGGCCTCTTCGCGGGTGAAACCGTGAAGAGGCCCTTGAGTTTGACGCAGGTGCAGCACAGCCCCCCCAATGCATCCTTATGGTGCAGTGCGACGCATACCAATCGTCGGGTGTCGTAATCAGTTCGGGCATTGTCGGTGACACTCAAGAGTGTCGTTTCTGGGCATCCTACACTGCGCGTGTCACCAAATTGCTCAGCCATTCCACGCGCACCGCCTAGCACGCCCGTTCTACGATGATTGACCAACTCGATCAAAGCACCTGATTTGCCTAACAAAGGCGTCGTTTTCAGGTTTTTTTGGATGGCCGTTCAACTTCAGGCACGGCGTTTGCGTAGAGATTGGTACCAAGGCCCCCACACATGAAACCGGGGCCATACATAACAAGAAATCAGTGCTCGCCTGAGGCACCCCCTGCATTTGTGTGAGGAGAAATCGCGATGACGTCGTACACCTCCGGGAACCCAACCCAGAACCGCACAGCCCCCCAGTCCATCGGGTTTCTCCTATTGGACAATTTCACCCTGATTTCCCTGGCGTCGGCCGTCGAGCCGCTGCGCATGGCCAACCAGCTGTCCGGCCGCGAGCTGTACCGCTGGCACACCCTCACCGCCGATGGTGGACAGGTGTGGGCCAGCGATGGCTTGCAGATAACCCCTGACGCCGCGATGCACAGTGCGCCTCCCATCGATACCGTGATTGTTTGCGGCGGCGTGGGCATCCAGCGCAGTGTCACCCGCGAGCATGTCACCTGGTTGCAAACCCAGGCCCGCCAGTCGCGCCGCCTGGGCGCGGTATGCACCGGCAGCTGGGCCTTGGCCTGTGCCGGGTTGCTGGATGGTTTCGATTGCAGTGTGCACTGGGAGTGCCTGGCCGCGATGCAAGAGGCTTTCCCGCGCGTCAACATGAGCACCCGCCTGTTCACCCTCGACCGTAACCGCTTCACCAGCTCCGGTGGTACTGCGCCGCTGGACATGATGCTGCACCTGATCAGCCGCGACCACGGCCGTGAACTGTCGGCGGCGATCTCCGAAATGTTCGTCTACGAGCGCATCCGCAACGAGCAGGATCACCAGCGCGTGCCGCTCAAGCACATGCTTGGCACCAACCAGCCGAAGCTGCAGGAAATCGTTGCGCTGATGGAGGCCAACCTCGAAGAGCCGATCGACCTGGACGAACTGGCGGTATACGTGTCGGTATCGCGCCGGCAGCTCGAGCGCCTGTTCCAGAAGTACTTGCACTGTTCGCCGTCGCGTTACTACCTGAAGCTGCGCCTGATCCGCGCCCGGCAGCTGCTGAAGCAGACGCCGATGTCGATCATCGAAGTGGCGTCGGTGTGCGGCTTCGTGTCTACCCCGCACTTCTCCAAATGCTACCGCGAGTATTTCGGCATTCCGCCGCGTGACGAGCGCGTGGGCTCCAACACCGCGCAGCAGGTGGCGATGATGCCGATCCCACAGGCCATGACCCTGTCGCCGCACAGCGGGCCGATGGCGGCCCTGAGCCAGGCGCGCAACGAGTCGACCTTTGCCAGTGTAAGGCTCTGAAACAGCACTGGCCTCTTCGCGGGTAAACCCGCTCCCACAGGTACTGCACTGCTTTTGAATTCAGTGCAGTACCTGTGGGAGCGGGTTTACCCGCGAAGAGGCCAGTACAGGAAAACGAATCAGCCGCGCTTGTTGAACTGCGCCAACGCCGGCAACAGCTGTTTGTCGATGGCCTGGCGCACCGCCGGCAGGATCGTCGCACTACCGGTATACATCTGCTCCACCATCCCCTTCAGCGCCCGTGCATTGGGCTCGGTCAGCCCACGCACCACCGCTTCGCACGCCTGCTCGGCAGTAGCGCCGGCCGGAATCTCGAACCCGCGCGCGCGCAGGTGGCCTGCCAGATCGTCCTGGTCAATCAAATCCGCATGCATCATGGCTGTTGTCCCTTTTATCGCTAAGAGAGTGCTGCTGTGATTTACGACCGATTCTGTGACGCCAGCGACATGCCCGCAACAACAGAATGGCGCCATGGCTGCTTTGGCTAAGAACAGGTCGTTTACGGCTAAATCCAGTGTTCGGGAAGTGCGCAAACTCAAGCCATCTGCCGCAACGGAGGGTTTGGTCACCCTCGTTCGTGTACAGTGGATGTTGCTCGCTCTTGGCCCCGGATGCTCACGGCTTTCCGGGGTTATTTTTTTGCCCGGAGCAACACCGCCACCGCTGTTGGCTCACTATCTTGCTCAATACTTGCAGGCATGCCTCTGTGGGAGCGGGTTCACCCGCGAATGCGTCGGTAGCTTCACCATCGCATTCGCGGGTGAACCCGCTCCCACAGGGTACGCAGTTTTGTTCAGGATCGGGTGTTCAAACCAATCACCCGGCCGACGAACTCAGCCGGGGGCACATCCTGCTGCTCATCCACCAACCCTTGCAGCAACTCGACACTACGCTCACTGAACGGCGCCGACTTCGGCCCCGCCAGGTCGACATGCAGCAGCATCTGCTCACTGGCCGCCAGCGCTTCGGCGAACCCTGCCCGGTGCAGGCTGTGGTAGACATGCAGGCGCTTGCGATCAAAGCCGATGATCTGCGTCTGCACCCATACCTCGGTGCCCAGCTTTACTTCGTGCAGGTAGTTGATGTGCGCCTCCAGGGTGAACAGCGAGTTACCGCTCTGGCCGCGGCTGTCGGCATCCAGGCCGATGCGCTCCATCAGCGCGTCGGTGGCGTAGCTGAAGATCAGCAGGTAGTAGGCATCGCGCAGGTGCCCGTTGTAGTCGACCCAGTCCTCCTGGACCGGGGTGCGGTAGGTGATCAGTGCGGGCATCGCGGTCTCCTCAGTCGCCGAAAGCCATACCGTGGCTGGCTTTGCTGGTCTTTACCGCTTCCAGCACTGCCAACAGGGTGTCATCACGATAGCGCTCCAGCGCGGCGATGCTGCGATCCGCCAGTTGCTCGGAGGTCCCTTCGACCACATCGTCGATCAACTTGTCGGTGAGTTCCGGCGCCGGCAGGTAGGTCCAGGGCAGTTTCAACGCCGGGCCGAACTGGGCCATGAAGTGACGCATGCCCGCATCACCACCGGCCAGCGTGTAGGTGAGGAACGTGCCCATGAACGACCAGCGCAAGCCGGCACCGAAACGGATGGCATCGTCTATCTCGCCGGTACTGGCCACGCCGTCGTTGACCAAGTGCAGTGCTTCGCGCCACAGCGCTTCGAGCAGGCGGTCGGCGATGAACCCGGGCACTTCCTTGCGTACGTGTAGCGGGCGCATGCCCAGGGCGGTGTAGATGGTCCGGGCCGCTTCGATGGCCTCGGGGGCGGTGCGGTTGCCACCGACGATTTCCACCAGCGGCAGCAGGTACACCGGATTGAACGGGTGGCCGACCACGCAGCGCTCGGGGTGGGTGGCCGACTCGTAGAACTCGCTGGGCAGCAGGCCCGAGGTGCTGGAACCGATGATCGCGTCGGGTTTGGCGGCGGCGCTGATCTTTGCGTGCAGGTCGAGCTTCAGGTCCAGGCGCTCAGGGGCGCTTTCCTGGATGAAATCGGCGTCGCGGACACATTCCTCGATGGTGGCGACGAACTTCAGTCGGTCTTGTGATGCGCCTGGTGCCAGGCCTTGTTTTTCCAGTGCCGGCCAGGCGTTGGCGATGCGCTTGCGCAAGGCCTGCTCGGCGCCTGGCGCCGGGTCCCAGGCGACCACGTCCAGCCCGTGGGCCAGGGCGCGCGCGACCCAGCCGCTGCCGATCACGCCACTACCCAGCGCGGCGAAGGTCTTGATCTCGGTGATGAAGGTCATGTTGAGCTCCTGAAGGTGTCAGCGGCGTTTGAGGTTCATCTTTTCCCGGCCTTCGGCCGGGGTCAGCACACGGGCGCCAAGGCGCGAAATGATTTCCACCGCGCGCTCGACCAACTGGCCGTTGCTGGCCAGCACGCCACGGTCCAGGTAAAGGTTGTCCTCCAGGCCCACCCGCACGTTGCCGCCCAGCAGCACCGCCTGTGCGGCCATCGGCATCTGCATGCGACCGATACCGAACCCGGCCCAGGTGACGTTTGGCGGCAAGTTGTCGACCATCGCCTTCATGGTGGTGGTATCGGCCGGAGCGCCCCACGGGATACCCAGGCACAGCTGGAACAGCGGGTCTTCGAGCAGGCCTTCCTTCATCATCTGCTTGGCGAACCACAGGTGGCCGGTGTCGAAGATTTCCAGTTCGGCTTTTACCCCCAGCTCGGTAATTCGCTTGGCACCGGCGCGCAGTTGTGCCGGGGTGGAGACGTAGATCGAGTTGCCGTCGCCGAAGTTGAGGGTGCCGCAGTCGAGGGTGCAGATTTCCGGCAGCAGCGCTTCGACATGGGCCAGACGCTCCAGTGGGCCGATCAGGTCGGTACCCGCGCCGAACTCCAGTGGTGTTTCACCCGGGCCGATTTCCAGGTCACCACCCATGCCCGCGGTAAGGTTGACGATGATGTCCACGTCGGCTTCGCGGATGCGCTCCATGACTTCGCGATACAGCGCCACGTCACGGCTGAAGCGGCCGGTTTGCGGGTCGCGCACATGGCAGTGGACCACGGTGGCGCCGGCTTTGGCGGCCTCTACGGCAGACTCGGCGATCTGCTTGGGGGTGACTGGAACAAGGTGGCTTTTAGAGGCGGTGTCGCCGGCGCCGGTGAGGGCGCAGGTGATGATGACGTCGTGGTTCATGGCGGGGTTCCTTGTGGTGTCTGGTGGCCTTTTCGCGGGTAAACCCGCTCCCACAGGGGACGATGTTGCCCCTGGCATGTGCATGACTTGTGGGAGCGGGTTTACCCGCGAATGGGCCGGATCAGTTGGCAGTGAGCTTGAGGTTGTCAGCAGCCGGCTTGCCATCGAAGGTGGTCACACCCTCCAGCCAGCGGGCCTTGTCCTCGGGGTGGTCCTTGAGCCACTGGCGGGCCGACTCCAGCGCATCCTTGTGGTCGAGCAGCGGCTGCATCATGCGGCTCTCGTCCTCGGCACTGAAATTCAGGTTGGCCAGCAGGCGGTGGGCGTTGGGGCAGCGTTCGGCGTAGTCCGGCGCGGTCACCGTCCACACTGTCGCGCGGCCTTCGTCAGGGCCCAGGGCGTCCTGGCTGTCGCCCAGGTAGACCATGTCGATATTCACGTTCATCGGGTGCGGTGCCCAGCCAAAGAACACCACGGCTTCGTTGCGCCGCACCGCGCGGTCGACGGCGGCGAGCATGCCGGCCTCGCTGGACTCGACCAGCTGGAACTTGCCCAGGCCGAACTGGTTCTTGGCGATCATCGCTTTGATCTGGGTGTTGGCGCCGGAACCCGGTTCGATGCCGTAGATTTTCCCGCCCAGTTCCTTTTCGAACTTGTGGATGTCGGCGAAGGTCTTCAGGCCCTTGTCGGCCAGGTACTTGGGCACCGCCAGGGTGGCGCGGGCGTCTTCCAGGCTCGGCTTGTCGAGCACCTTGACCTGTTTGGCGTCGACGAACGGTGTGATGGTCTGGGTCATGATAGGGTTCCAGTAACCCAGGAACATGTCCAGGCGCTTGTCGCGGATGCCGGCGAAGATGATCTGCTGTGAAGCGCTGGTCTGCTTGGTCTGGTAGCCAAGGCCATCGAGCAGCACCTGCGCCATGGCGCTGGTGGCGATGACGTCGGTCCAGTTGACCACGCCCAGACGGACGTTCTTGCAAGCCGCGGGCTCGGCGGCGAATAGTGGGGAAGTGGCGATGCTGCTCAGGGCAAGGGTCAACAGGCTGCGGCGGATCAAGCTGTGCATGGTGGCTCTCCATCGGCAGTGCATATTGTTATTGGGGTTCGACCTCTCTGGGTCGTATGAAGAAGCTACGCTGCTGTCAGGGTGGAAAATCGCACCCTGGCGACCAACATTTGCACGGAGGCGACCACCTTTGCCGTGGAGCATGCAATGCCGCAAATCATTCACTTCCTGTTGTTGCCCGGGTTCTCGGCCATCGGTTTCATCAGTGCCCTGGAACCACTGCGGGTGGCCAACCGCTTCAAGGGCCCGTTGTATCGCTGGCAGGTATTGAGCCTGGACGGCGGGGCGGTGCTGGCCAGCAATGGCATGTCGGTGAACGCCGATGCAGCGCTGGCGGCGGACGAGCCTGGTGGCATCCTGCTGATCGTCGCCGGTTTCGAGCCATTGGCTTGTTATGGGCCGGCGCTGCAGCAGGCGCTACGCCGCCTGGACCATGAGGGGGTGGTTCTGGGTGGCATCGATACCGGCGCGGTGGTGCTGGCCGAGGCCGGCCTGCTCGACGGCCACCGCGCCACCGTGCACTGGGAGGCGCTGGAGGCGTTCAAGGAGCGCTATCCACGCTTGCAGGTGACCCAGGAGCTGTTCGAGATCGATCGGCGTCGCATCACCTGCGCAGGCGGTACCGCGTCGATCGACCTGATGCTCGACCTGATCGGCCAGGCCCATGGCAGCGAGCTGGCGGTGCAGGTGTCCGAGCAGTTCGTGCTCGGGCGCATTCGCCAGCGCCAGGACCACCAGCGCATGCAGATCGCGAGCCGTTACGGCATCAGCAACAAGAAGCTCGTGAAGGTGATCGGAGAAATGGAGCGAAATATCGAGCAGCCGCTCAACACCCAGGTGCTGGCCGATGCAGTGCAGGTGACCCGGCGGCAACTGGAGCGCCTGTTCCGCTTGCATCTGGACGACACGCCCAGTGGCTTCTATCTGCGATTGCGACTGGACAAGGCTCGGCAGCTATTGCGCCAGACCGACATGAGTGTGCTGGAGGTGGCGGTGGCGTGCGGGTTCGAGTCGGCGTCGTATTTCACACGCAGCTACCGGGCACGGTTCGAGCGGTGTCCGCGGGAGGATCGGTTGGCCCGGGTGGTGTGACTGGTCCTCGTGAGCCATCGAGGTTCAACTCTCGCCTCCTTGGAAACTTGTTTGGTTAGACGAGGTGGGAGCCCCGATCAGTTTTTTGATCGGGGGACACATATTAAGGTTGAGCAAACCCTGGTTTGCCGTTTGCAGCACGCCAAGCCTTCACCTCGGCCACAGTTTGCTCAGGGCTATCTTTCCCTTCCTCTGGGTAAAAAAGAAGATCTGATCCAGCGGGGTGCTCTGACAGTTTCTCAAACTTCTCCACAGCGCTACGGTGAGCTTCGTCGCTAGGGTAGTCAACTAGGTAAATTTTGTTCACAAACTCCAAAAATTCTATTTCTTTAATATTGTTAATCGAATCATTCATCTTTGATCACCTTGGTGATTCAACGTCCCAGACATGTATCAGGAGCATCCGCTGCCTAAGGGGCTGAGCATGGCGCAATCGGTAGGAGGTATCGAGCGAATCGGCCAAGTTGTCTACCGAGCAGAAGCCAAACAGGGTGAAAAAGTAACTGAAATCCTTTGCGCGGCCCATGCTCTGGGCCATGCGTTCTGGCGACCAATATTTGCACGGTGGCGACCACCCTCGGCCGTGGAGCGTGCAATGCCGCCTGGTTAGAACTGATCGAGGTCAGAAAGCGCCTGGAGGCGGTTTTCGACCTGTACTCGTCGGGCCTCGAAAGCCCGGGCGTCGAGTTTCGCGCCCATGTGGTCCAGTTGCAGGGTAAGGCGCGTACGTGGGGCATCCGGGTCGGTCGAACAGCACAGGTTGAAGACGATCGCCAGCGGGCTGCCGCTGTCATCCAGGTCAAACTCGATGCGCAGGTGGGAGCTGGCCGAGGTGCTGCGCAGCAGGGCGAGGTCTGGCTGTTTCAAGCCATTAAGTATGTCGTTGGCAACCCGCTCGAACTTGAGGTTGCGACGTTGGGGCGCTGGAATCCAGCCGTTGAAGACGTCTTGAAACACAGCATCCGTGGGTACGCAGTTGATGCTTTTCGTTGTCCGCTCGATCAGTTCGACACCGCTGTTTTCCAGGCCCTGCAGAAAACGGTTGAACCAGCGCTGGCCATCCTGTTGGCGATCGTGAACCTGGTTGGCTTCCAGTTGCGCCAGGCGCAAGCAGGCATGAAGGTCTTCCCAGGGTTGGGTGGCAGGTTTGGTGGGCATGCTTCTGGCCCTCGCCGTAGGCGTAGGAAGGGGAACCTGGCGCCGCATGGCGGCGCCAGGCGCAGGTCAGATGTCCAGCGCCAGGATGTCGAACGCCTGGCTGGCCAGCTTCATCCTGACGGCTTCGCGCATGGCGTCGAAGTGGCGAACACTGAACGAGCCCTGCTGCGAGGCCCGGTATACCCTGGTGTTCGACTTGTCGATGATGCGGCCAGCGGAACCTGCGGTTTTCTCGGCCTTGTCATAGCTCAGCTGAACGCTGGTCATGTGCATGATCGGCAGGCCTTGCGGTGTCATCTCGCAAGCCGAAATCTGAATGGTGCTGGATTTGCCCGAAACGCTCACGCTGCTTTCTTCGAGCAGTTGCTGCGCCTTGGGTGTTTGCACGATCACTTCGAAGGAACGTTTTACACAGCGGCTCAGGCGGTGGCTGGCGCCGATCTGGACGGTGACGATCTGCGGCACCAGGGTGGCCAGCGTGTGGGTGTCCTTGTCGATTGCTTCCTCGACATGGGCGGCGCCGGTCAGCGTCCAGCCGAACTTGCCCAGGCCGTCGTTGTAGAAGTTGTACCACTCGCGCTGCTGGGTTTCCTTGTCGAACTTCTTGTTTGCCGACAGGTTCATCAAGCGCATGCCATCGAGCACGTCTTCGGCAACGCTGGCAGGTACATCCGGGGCAAAGATGCAGACGGTGTTGGCAACCATGACGGCGCGTTCTTCGCCTTCTTTCTTCAGGGCGGCAATGGCGCTGTTCATGTCGGTCTTGCTGATAGTAGAGGTCATGTCTTGGTTTCCGATCGAGTTCATCATCGGCACCTCGGGTGAGGCGCCGGGGACGCACTTTGGTTCGGATCGTCAAGACAGATAAGCCGAAAGCCTTTCCTGCCGAGGAACTCCCTTACTGCTGGCCGATGGACTGCAGGTACTCCGAGCGGTCATCGCTGCGTTGTGCCACGCAGGTGTTCCACGCTGCTTCGAACGCCTTGCTGCCCGGTTTCTCGGCATAGGTTTCGACCTTGCAGTCGGCATCGCGCAGTTGCGTCCACAGTTTCTCGGCCGCCTCCATACGCCCGGCCAAGGCGTCTGCCTTGTCGTCTTCGTCGGCGTACTGGTCGCGAATGCGCTGTATCAGGTCGTCATAGGCCGACTTAAGTTCACGTTCGGCCGTCTGCTTGTTGAACGCCGCGCAAGCGAATGTCTGCTGGTCGGTCTCGACGTTGTCGCACGGGGTGCTTTCTTCCTCGCCGGCCTGGGCGCCCGATACGACAGCCAGCAGTACCAGCCATGCCATTGATTTCATCCGTTTTCTCCTCAACAAGGCTGACGAATCGGCTGGATTCTCGCTCAGCCGCCGACAAGACGATAGCTCCCTGAAGAAATGTTCATGAAACGGCCGGAAATGTCGTTATCGAGACTGTCTCTCATCGCCAGACGGCGCGCCAGAGGGCGCGATGTCGCGCATTGACGCTTTCGGCAAACCCCCTGTCGTTTTTGCATCGGGGCGCCTTTGGGCACAGGCATATGCTGGCCCCAAAGCGCCGGCAATAAGGTTTGGCGCAAACCCATTCAATAAAAGGGGACAGCCTGATGAGCCCAGCCGAACTTCACGCCGACAGCATCGTCATCGACGGCCTGATCATTGCCAAGTGGAACCGCGAGCTGTTCGAAGACATGCGCAAAGGCGGGCTGACTGCGGCCAACTGCACGGTGTCGGTCTGGGAAGGCTTCAAGGCTACCGTCGACAACATCGCCGCCAGCCAGAAGCTGATCCGCGATAACAGCGACCTGGTGATGCCGGTACGCACCACCGCCGACATCCGCAAGGCCAAGGAACTGGGCAAGACCGGCATTCTCTTCGGCTTCCAGAACGCCCACGCCTTCGAAGACCAGATCGCCTACGTCGACGTGTTCAAGCAGCTGGGCGTGGGTATCGTGCAGATGTGCTACAACACCCAGAACCTGGTCGGTACCGGTTGCTACGAGCGTGATGGCGGCCTGTCGGGCTTCGGCCGCGAGATCGTTGCCGAAATGAACCGCGTCGGCATCATGTGCGACCTGTCCCACGTGGGCTCCAAGACCTCCGAAGAAGTCATCCTCGAGTCGAAAAAGCCGGTCTGCTATTCGCACTGCCTGCCTTCGGGCCTGAAAGAGCACCCGCGCAACAAGTCGGACGAAGAGCTGAAGTTCATCGCCGACCACGGCGGTTTCGTCGGCGTGACCATGTTCGCGCCGTTCCTGGCCAAGGGCATCGACTCGACCATCGACGACTACGCCGAAGCCATCGAGTACACCATGAACATCGTCGGTGAAGACGCCATCGGTATCGGTACCGACTTCACCCAGGGCCACGGCCAGGACTTCTTCGAATACCTGACCCACGACAAGGGTTACGCCCGTCGCCTGACCAACTTCGGCAAGATCATCAACCCACTGGGCATCCGCACTGTGGGCGAATTCCCCAACCTCACCGAAACCTTGCTCAAGCGCGGCCACTCCGAGCGCGTGGTGCGCAAGATCATGGGTGAGAACTGGGTCAACGTCCTCAAGGACGTGTGGGGCGAATAAGCCGCTCTCCAAGCCTGAAAGCCCCTGCCAGCAACGCCGGGGCATCCCGATAAAAAATTTTATGGAGTTGAGTTTCCATGGCCAAGATCGCCCCGCAATTGCCAATCGAAGTAGACAGCGAGACCGGTGTCTGGACCAGCGACGCCTTGCCGATGCTGTATGTGCCGCGCCATTTCTTCGTCAACAACCACATGGGCATCGAAGAAGTCCTGGGCGCCGACAAGTACGCCGAGATTCTCTACAAGGCCGGCTACAAGTCCGCCTGGCACTGGTGTGAAAAAGAGGCCGAGTGCCATGGCCTGGAAGGCGTGGCGGTGTTCGAGCACTACATGAAGCGTCTGAGCCAGCGTGGCTGGGGCCTGTTCGAAATCCAGGACATCGACCTCGACAAAGGCACCTGCAGCGTCAAGCTCAAGCACTCCGCATTCGTGTACGTCTATGGCAAGTGCGGCCGCAAGGTCGATTACATGTTCACCGGCTGGTTCGCCGGCGCCATGGACCAGATTCTCGCTGCCCGCGGCAGCTCGATCCGCACCGTGGCCGAACAGGTCTATGGCGGGTCGGAAGAAGGCCACGAAGATGGCCTGTTCGTTACAAAGCCGTTGTAAGCCGGAGATAGCGTCATGGCATTCGAAGCAATGTTCCAGCCGATCCAGATCGGCAAACTGACCATCCGCAACCGTGTGCTCAGCACCGCGCACGCTGAGGTCTACGCCACTGACGGCGGCATGACTACCGACCGCTACGTGAAGTACTACGAAGAAAAGGCCAAGGGCGGTATCGGCCTGGCGATCTGCGGCGGCTCGTCGGTAGTGGCAATCGACAGCCCGCAGGAGTGGTGGTCGTCGGTCAACCTGTCGACCGACCGCATCATTCCGCACTTCCAGAACCTGGCCGACGCCATGCACAAGCATGGCGCCAAGATCATGATCCAGATTACCCACATGGGCCGTCGCTCGCGCTGGGACGGCTTCAACTGGCCGACCCTGATGTCGCCGTCGGGTATCCGTGAACCCGTGCACCGCGCCACCTGCAAGACCATCGAGGTGGAAGAGATCTGGCGCGTGATCGGCAACTATGCGCAAGCTGCCCGCCGTGCGAAGGAAGGCGGCCTGGACGGCGTGGAACTGTCGGCCGTGCACCAGCACATGATCGACCAGTTCTGGAGCCCACGGGTCAACAAGCGTACTGACGAATGGGGCGGCACCTTCGAAGGGCGCATGAAGTTCGGCCTGGAAGTACTGAAGGCCGTGCGCGCCGAAGTCGGTGACGACTTCTGCGTGGGCATGCGTATCTGTGGCGACGAATTCCACCCCGATGGCCTCAGCCACGAGGACATGAAGCAGATCGCTGCCTACTACGACGCCACCGGCATGCTCGACTTCATCGGCGTGGTCGGCTCGGGTTGCGACACCCACAACACCCTGGCCAACGTCATCCCGAACATGAGCTACCCGCCGGAGCCGTTCCTGCACCTGGCGGCCGGCATCAAGGAAGTGGTCAAGGTACCGGTGCTGCACGCGCAGAACATCAAGGACCCGAACCAGGCTACCCGTATCCTCGAAGGTGGCTACGTGGACATGGTCGGCATGACCCGTGCGCACATGGCCGACCCGCACCTGATCGCCAAGATCAAGATGGGCCAGATCGACCAGATCAAGCAGTGCGTCGGTGCCAACTACTGCATCGACCGCCAGTACCAGGGCCTGGATGTGCTGTGCATCCAGAACGCCGCGACCTCCCGTGAATACATGGGCGTGCCGCACATCATCGAGAAGACCACCGGCGCCAAGCGCAAGGTGGTGGTGGTTGGTGCCGGCCCGGCCGGCATGGAAGCGGCCCGTGTGGCTGCCGAACGTGGCCACGATGTGACCCTGTTCGAGAAGAAGGAGCAGATTGGCGGGCAGATCACCATCGCCGCCAAGGCCCCGCAGCGTGACCAGATCGCCGGTATCACCCGTTGGTACCAGCTGGAGCTGGCACGCCTGAAGGTCGACCTGCGCCTGGGCACCGCCGCCGACGTGGCTGCCATCCAGGACCTGCGCCCGGACATCATCGTGCTGGCGGTAGGTGGGCATTCCTTCCTGGAGCAGAACGAGCACTGGGGCGCCGCCGAAGGGCTGGTAGTCAGCAGCTGGGACGTGCTCGACGGCAAGGTTGCGCCGGGCAAGAACGTGCTGGTGTACGACACCATCTGCGAGTTCACTGGCATGTCGGTGGCAGACTTCATCGCCGACAAGGGCAGCCAGGTCGAGATCGTCACCGACGATATCAAGCCAGGCGTGGCCATGGGCGGTACTACCTTCCCGACCTACTACCGCAGCATGTATCCGAAAGAAGTGATCATGACCGGCGACATGATGCTGGAAAAGGTCTACCGCGAAGGCGACAAGCTGGTGGCGGTGCTGGAAAACGAATACACCGGCGCCAAGGAAGAGCGCGTGGTCGACCAGGTGGTGGTGGAGAACGGCGTGCGTCCTGACGAGCAGCTGTACTACGCACTGAAGGAAGGTTCGCGCAACAAAGGCCAGATCGACGTGGAGGCGCTGTTCGCCATCAAGCCACAGCCGATCCTCAGCCAGCCGGGCGAAGGCTACCTGCTGTACCGCATCGGCGACTGCGTGGCCCAGCGCAACGTGCATGCGGCGATCTACGACGCCTTGCGCCTGTGCAAGGACTTCTGATCGAGAAAAATCGTCGCCACCGGGCGCGGTCCCTGTGGGAGCGGGTTCACCCGCGAAAGCGTCAGCACAAGCAACAGAGTTGTCTGATCTGACGCATTCGCGGGTAAACCCGCTCCTACAAGGGGCCAATCCCATCTTCAGAGTGGCGCAAGAATCCAGCTGTTGTGGGAGCCTCCCATGTTGAACACCCTTCTACCAATCCTGCTGTTCGCTGCCCTTGGCCTGGCAGTGCTCGGCGCCCTGCGCCGGGTGCGCATGTGGCGGCGTGGCCGGCCGTCCAAGGTCAACCTGATCGGCGGCCTGCTGGCCATGCCGCGCCGCTACCTGGTGGACCTGCACCATGTGGTCGAGCGCGACAAGTACATGTCCAAGACCCACGTGGCCACCGCTGGCGGCTTCGTGCTGTCGGCCGTACTGGCGATCCTGGTGCACGGCTTCGGCCTGCAGAGCAAGATCCTCGGCTACGCGTTGCTGGTGGCCACGGTGATCATGTTCAGCGGCGCCATCTTCGTCTTCAAGCGCCGCCTCAACCCGCCTCCGCGCCTGTCCAAGGGCCCGTGGATGCGCCTGCCGAAGAGCTTGCTGGCGTTTGCCGTTAGCTTCTTCATCGCCACCTTGCCGGTTGCCGGCATCCTGCCGGCCAACACCGGTGGCTGGGTGATGGTGGGCATTCTCGGTCTGGGCGTGCTGTGGGGCGTGTCGGAGCTGTTCTTCGGCATGACCTGGGGCGGCCCGATGAAACACGCCTTCGCCGGTGCCCTGCACCTGGCCTGGCACCGCCGCGCCGAACGCTTTGGCGGCGGCCGTTCCACCGGCCTCAAGCCGCTGGACCTGGAAGACCCGAACGCGCCGCTGGGCGTGGAAAAGCCGGTGGACTTCACCTGGAACCAGCTGCTGGGCTTCGACGCCTGCGTGCAATGTGGTAAATGCGAAGCCATGTGCCCGGCCTTTGCCGCCGGCCAGCCGCTGAACCCGAAAAAGCTCATCCAGGACATGGTCATCGGCCTGGCCGGTGGCACCGACGCGCAGTTCGCCGGCAGCCCATACCCGGGCAAACCGATCGGTGAGCATGGCGGCCACCCGCACCAGCCGATCGTCAATGGCCTGGTCGACGCCGAAACGCTATGGTCGTGCACCACTTGCCGTGCCTGCGTCGAGGAGTGCCCGATGATGATCGAGCACGTCGATGCCATCGTCGACATGCGTCGTCACCTCACCCTGGAAAAAGGCGCCACCCCGAACAAGGGCGCCGAAGTGCTGGACAACCTGATCGCTACCGACAACCCGGGCGGCTTCGCCCCTGGCGGGCGCATGAACTGGGCCGCCGACCTCAACCTGCAACTGCTGTCGGAGGTGAAAACCACCGAGGTGCTGTTCTGGGTCGGTGACGGTGCCTTCGACATGCGCAACCAGCGCACCCTGCGCTCGTTCGTCAAAGTGCTCAAGGCGTCGGGTGTGGACTTTGCCGTGCTCGGCCTGGAAGAGCGCGACAGCGGCGACGTGGCGCGCCGTCTGGGCGATGAAGCGACCTTCCAGCAACTGGCCAAACGCAATATCCAGACCCTGGCCAAGTACAAGTTCCAGCGCATCGTCACCTGCGACCCGCACAGCTTCCATGTGCTGAAGAACGAGTACGGCGCCCTGGGCGGCGACTACCAGGTGCAGCACCACAGCACCTACATCGCCGAACTGATCGCGGCCAACAAGCTCAACCTCGGCCAGCACAAGGGCGGCAGCGTCACCTACCACGACCCGTGCTACCTGGGCCGTTACAACGGTGAGTACGAAGCTCCGCGTGCCGTGCTCAAGGCCCTGGGTATCGAAGTGCGCGAGATGCAGCGCTCGGGCTTCCGTTCCCGTTGCTGCGGCGGTGGTGGCGGTGCGCCGATCACCGACATCCCTGGCAAGCAGCGTATCCCGGACATGCGCATGGACGACATCCGCGAGACCGAGGCCGAGCTGGTAGCTGTGGGTTGCCCACAGTGCACCGCCATGCTCGAAGGTGTGGTCGAACCGCGCCCGCAGATCAAGGACCTGGCCGAACTGGTTGCCGACGTGCTGATCGAAGAGGACGCGCCCTCTGCCCCAAAGCCGCAAACGGCCAAACGTGAACCTGCGGAGGTGCACTGATGAGCGACATTATCCGCCGCGACCCACGCGCCGAGTGGATCGCCCGTAACCGTCTGCACCCGCTGCATGCAGCGATGCAGACGCAGCAGACCAGCTGGATGGGGCCCAACGGCCTCATCCGCAAGAACCCCCACGCGATTGCCGCAGGCTTCATCGGCCCGGCCGGCATCAAGCGCATCGACCGCAGCGGCGCCCAGCAGGGCACCGCCGTGGGCGGGCGACGCACGGCGGCGGCCGAGGTCAAGCTGCCGCTGCACCAGGTGCCGGCGCCGGCGTTCTACATCGCCGTGGTGCCGGACATGGTCGGTGGCCGCCTGAGCAGCCACGACCGCGACCTGCTCGGCCTGGCCCACAGCCTGGCCGGCAGCGACGGTGCGGTGCTGGCAGTGGTGTTTGGCGAGCACAAGGAAAGCAACTTTTCCACAGCCGGGGTCGACCGCCTGCTGGTCATCGAAGGCGAGGCTTTCGAAGGTTATGCTCCGGAGCAACTGGTACAAGGCCTGCGGGCTGTGGATAACCAGTTCACCCCGCGCCACTGGCTGCTGCCCGACAGCCGCACCGGTGGTGGCGAACTGGGCCGGCGCCTGGGCGCGGCACTGGGCGAGCGCCCGGCAACGCGGGTATGGCAGGTCAAGGACGGCCATTGCATCGGCCGTGCCGGTGCCGGCCAGCAAGACCTGCAGCGCGCCGTACCACGCTTGATCCTGGCGGCGGCCGAGTGCGCCGAGCCGGTCAGCGAAACCCGTCACGAAGCGCTGCCGGTGGAGTTGTCCACAAGCGTGGCGCGCAGCCTGTCGCGCATCGAAGACCTCGGCTCGGTGGCCGTGGACCCGGCCACCATTGCCATGGCTGAAGCCGAGTTCATCGTCTCGGGCGGCAACGGGGTCAAAGACTGGGACCTGTATCACAAGGCCACCGCGGCCCTTGGCGCCACTGAAGGCGCCTCGCGGGTGGCGGTGGACGACGGCTTCATGCCGCGCAACCGCCAGGTGGGTGCCACCGGTACCTGGGTTACCGCGCGGGTATACGTGGCTGTGGGTATCTCGGGCGCGATCCAGCACCTTCAGGGCATCGGCGCCTGCGACAAGGTGGTGGCGATCAACATGGACCCGGGCTGCGACATGATCAAACGGGCCGACCTGTCGGTAATTGGCGACAGTTCGGCGATTCTCCAGGCACTGATCGAGGCTGTGGACAACTACCGCAGCGGCGGCCAGCGCGACGCGGCATAAGGGCACAAGCATGAGTACGAAAGTGATCAGCCTGGTTTCCATCGGTGCCCACCCCAGCTCCGGCCGCGCTCGCCGCGCCGAGCAGGATGCGCGCGCCGTGGAGCTGGGTTTGCAGCTGGCTGGGGATAACTTGCAGGTGGTGCATGCCGGCGACCCACGGGAGGAGGCGCTGCGCGCCTACCTGGGGATGGGCCTGGACCATCTGGATGTACTGGAGCAGCCGGCCGGTGCCGACGTGCTGGGCGTGCTCGGGGATTACCTGCGCGATGCCGGGGCACAGCTGGTGCTGACCGGCAGCCAGGCCGAGACCGGAGAAGGGTCGGGCATGTTGCCGTTCCTGTTGGCCGAAAAGCTCGGCTGGCCGCTGATCGTGGGGTTGGCTGAAGTGGAGTCGATCGACAACGGCACCGCCCAGGTATTGCAGGCGCTGCCTCGTGGTCAGCGGCGTCGGTTGAAGGTGCGCCTGCCGTTGCTGGCGACTGTGGATAACGCTGCGCCCAAGCCGCGCCAGAGCGCTTTCGGGCCGGCGCGTCGGGGTGTGTTGGCGGCACGCAACGTGGCTATCGTCGAGGACGAACTGCTGGCCGAAGCCGAACTGCAGCCAGCCCGCCCACGGCCCAAGCGGCTTAAGGTGATCAAGGCCAAGAGCGGTGCCGACCGGATGAAGGCAGCGACGGCCAAGGCCAGTGGCGGCGGTGGCAAGGTGTTGAAGGACGTTTCTCCACAGGAAGGCGCCGAGGCCATTCTCAAGCTGCTGGTGGAAGAGGGCGTGCTGCGCTAGAGCCTCACGCGGTCCCGGTGTAGGAGCGGCCTTGTGTCGCGATGGGCTGCGCAGCAGCCCCAGCAATCTTGACTCGTAGTCGAGATCCTGGGGCCGCGCTGCGGCCCATCGCGACACAAGGCCGCTCCTACATTCCATACACAGCCTCGATCGGTCGCTTTTGCCCACCAAATCTGTTCGCCAAGGTGTGGATAAAGTGTTGGCGCATGGCCGCAGCCCTTGTATGACGTGGCCTCCAAGCTTTTGATCAAAAAGCGATCAATCTTATCCCTGCCTTCGCATGCCAAGCACGGCAGCACCCTCCTGATTTTGCCCACAATCGCTGTTAGCCGGTCTGTGGATAATCTGTTCGGTATCTCCTGTAAGCGGCGTAGTAAAAGGCTTTGACAGATTTGTTCAAAAATTGATCAACCCCGCCTGAATCCTACGCGATGCCTGAAAATCAAGCCTTTAAGGCACTTATCAACAGGGCGATTGCAGAAAATTCATCGGTTGCCCACAAACTCTGTTGGTGTCTCTGTGGACAAGGTGTATGAAGTCCGCTGTAGCCCAATAGAAATGCGGCTTTGGCTGATGTGATCAAATAATGACCAGGTGCCTGACTGACATTTTTGTCAGTACACAGACACACGATTAATAGTTACCGTGCCCGCAAGAGCGCAAAATTGTGGATAAGTCATGGCGACATTCTTGTTGAATACTGATCAGCAGCATTCTGTATTGGGTCGGTCTCCCTTCGACCCGCAGGCCTATTCACCCTACGGTTTCATGCAAGCTGGCTTAGAACCAGTTCTGGGTTTTTGTGGCCTACCTCGGAGTTCTTTGACAGGTCAATACTTGTGCGGAAATGGACATCGCTCCTATAGCCCGGTCCTTATGCGTTTTTTGAGCGCTGACAGATGCAGCCCGTTCGACGAAGGTGGATTGAATACCTACGCCTACTGCAGCGGTGATCCAATCAACAGGATCGATCTGGACGGACAGAGTTGGCGGACTTTCTTTGGGGCGGGGTCAAGTGCAGTTACCGCCATCGGCGCGATTGTGAGAACTGCAAGAAACGAGGCATTACGGCTTCAACACCGGCACCGCACTTCTCGAGGCCTGCCCTCCACCTACGCCGAACCGTCGCTGTCGAGCCGCATTGGCAACACTGCGTTTGCTGCAACTGGTGCAGCAGGAGTTGTAGCCAACGTGCTGTCGAGTGCCGAGAGCGGTTGGGCAGAAGGTTCATTGATACCACTCAGCACTAAATTCGGCTTGGCCAATACCGGAGGTAACATTGCGGGGGGCGTTACGTCCAATTTTAATGCTGCGCGGGAGACCTGGGCATTGATGGGACAGCCAGGCATACCGTCGAGCAGCGTCGTATTTGGTACGTTCGTGGAGGTGATTGGCCTCAGGATGGCGGGCGAGGCGGTGAGATTCGTTGGTCGCAAGAGCTGGGAGCTGGCAGACAGAATCGCCCATACGGCTCAGGGCGCTTATCAAGCTTGGCGACAGTGGGGGAGGGGCACGACTCGGTCTGAAACCGAAATGCGTGATGTGCGCAGGCCCTGACGCCTCCTGGCACGTGTGATAACGCGCCAGGAGGTGGGGCGAGTTACTGCTCCTGAACCTCTTTCAGATACGGCGCCGGCTCCGCTCCCAGGTTGTTCAGCAGCCGCTGGCTGTACCAGTCAATGAAGTTGACCACGCCAAACTCGTAGGTCTTCGAGTATGGCCCAGGCTGGTACGCAGTGGAGTTGATACCACGCTGGTTCTCTTCGGCCAGGCGGCGGTCCTGATCGTTGGTCGCGTCCCAGACCTTGCGCATCTGCTCAGGGTCGTAGTCCACGCCTTCCACGGCATCCTTGTGCACCAGCCACTTGGTGGTGACCATGGTTTCCTGAGCGCTGATCGGCCACACGGTGAACACGATCATGTGGTCGCCCATGCAGTGGTTCCAGGAGTGTGGCAGGTGCAGGATGCGCATCGAGCCCAGGTCCGGGTTCTTGATGCGGCCCATCAGCTTCTTGCACGCCTGCTTGCCATCCATGGTCATCGACACGGTCCCCTTGAGCAGCGGCATGCGCACGATACGGTTACGCAGGCCATGGCTCTTGTGCAGGTACGGGATCTTCTCGGCTTCCCAGGCAGCGGCGGAGGCGGCTACGTGGTCCTTGAAGGCCTGGTCGGCGCGAGGGTCGTTGGTGTCATCCCACTCCAGCAGGGTTTTCAGCAGCTCAGGGTGCGACCCATTGCAGTGGTAGCACTCGCGGTTGTTTTCCAGCACCAGTTTCCAGTTGGCCTTTTCCATCAAGGTGGTTTGTACCGCCACCTTGGTGTTCTCCATGTCGTACGGTTCCATGTAGTGGTCCAGGGTGGCCAGGAACTCGTCGATGGCGGGCGGGTTTTCCGCCAGGCTGATGAAGATGTAGCCGCCAGCGACCTTCACGTTCACCGGCTTCAGGCCATACTGGTTCATGTCGAAGTCGGCGCCCATTTCAGTGCCGGCGAACAGCAAGCGGCCGTCCAGCTCGTAGGTCCACTGGTGGTAAGGGCAGACCAGCTTGGCCACCTTGCCTTTTTCGCTGGTGCACAGACGCGAGCCGCGGTGGCGGCAGACGTTATGGAAGGCATGCACCTTACCCTCGGCACCACGGATCACGATGATCGGGTTCTTGCCGATCTGCAGGGTCAGGAAGTTGCCCTTTGTCGGGATCTCGCTTACCAGCCCCGCGATCAGCCACTCCTTGTGGAAGATCTCCTGCATGTCGATCTGGAACAGACGCTCGTCGGTGTAAAAAGGCTGGGGCAGCGAGTAGGTGCGCTCGCGGGTCTGCAGCATCTCGGCGGTGGCCTTGCGTGCAGGTTCCAGTGGATCGCCCAGGCTCAGGGTTGCGGTGACGTCCATCGTGTATTCCTCGGGGCCGTGTGCGGCCGGCAAAAGGTGGCTAATCGTTGTTGTGGTGCCGCAAGGCTGCTCATCAGAAACAGCTAGTTGTTTTGCCGTGGAGTGTGCGTCCGAAGGCGTCATGAACCGTATCCATGGGCGACATGGCCGATTTGAATTACGACGCGCCAGCCCTTGCAGTGCGGGGCTGGTCGCGATAAGCACGCCGATGTCGCTGGCAGGAATGTACGTCGTCTTCAGCTTGCGCATTATCCAAGCCATAAAACGGCCAATAGTCGGCTGCTGGAGATGAACATGTCCGATACCTTCCTCAATCCGGTCACTACCCAGACCTGGGCCAACGGCCGCCACATCGTGCGCTGCGTCAAGGTCATCCAGGAGACCTGGGACGTGCGCACCTTCTGCTTCATGGCCGATCAACCGATCATGTTCTTCTTCAAGCCGGGGCAGTTCGTCACCCTGGAGCTGGAGATCGAAGGGAAGCCGGTGATGCGCTCCTACACCATCTCCAGTTCACCCTCGGTGCCGTACAGCTTCTCGATCACGGTCAAGCGCGTACCGGGCGGCCTGGTGTCCAACTTCCTCCACGACACCATGCACGAAGGCGCCGAGCTGCCGGTGCACGGCCCGGTGGGGCTGTTCAACGCCATCGATTTCCCGGCGCAGAAGGTGCTGTACCTCTCGGGCGGTGTCGGGATCACCCCGGTCATGTCGATGGCGCGCTGGTTCTACGACACCAACGGCAATGTCGACATGGTGTTCGTGCACAGCGCCCGTTCGCCGAAGGACATCATCTACCACCGCGAGTTGGAGCAGATGGCCTCGCGCATCCCCAATTTCAGCCTGCACATCATTTGTGAAAAGCATGGCCTGGGTGAGCCGTGGGCGGGTTATCGCGGTTACCTCAACCAGCGCCTGATGGAGCTGATCGCGCCGGACTACATGGACCGTGTGGTGTTCTGCTGCGGCCCGACGCCATACATGACTGCGGTCAAGCGCATGCTCGAAGCGGTCGGCTTCGACATGAAGAACTATCACGAGGAATCGTTCGGTGCGACGCCGCCTGAGGCCAAGGCCGATGCGGTGGAGCATGCCGAGCAGGCTGCCGACGCGCCGGAACTGGATGCGGCCGACCTCAACCTGGTGGAGTTCATCGGCAGCGAGAAGAGCATCCGCATCGCCCCGGGCGAGACCGTGCACGCGGCGGCGGCCAAGGTTGGCCTGATGATCCCGAAAGCCTGCGGTATGGGCATTTGCGGCACCTGCAAGGTGCTCAAGCTGGGCGGCGAAGTGGAGATGGAGCACAACGGCGGCATTACCGAAGAGGACGAAGCCGAGGGCTACATCCTGTCGTGCTGCAGTGTGCCGAAAGGAGATGTGCGGATCGATTACTGATCCGGTGTTCCCAGGGCCGCAAAGCGGCCCTGTTGTGTTTCACAACTGGTATTTCCGACAGTTCCAGATTACCCGAGGTACCAAATAGAATTGCCTCAGTCCTCTTTGAGTATTGAGCATGAACCGTTGCCATTTGCTAGTTGTGGATATGAGCGGTTCAGTGTTTTACGGCAGCCACTGCAGAACACACGGCGCATATGACCCCTATGGTGCACATCCAGGCAATGCTGCTTGGGTACTCGCATTTAATGGCGAGCGCCGAGATAACCTCACAGGCTTTTATCTGCTCGGCAATGGCAGAAGAGCATATAGCTCCGCATCAAGGCGATTCTTGTCTGCAGACCAGCTAAGCCCATTTTCCAAGGGGGGTATCAATGCTTATGCCTATTGCTTGGGAGATCCGGTTAACAGGCAAGATCCGAGCGGAGCATTCAGCATTCTCTCGTTTCTCAAAAGCGCGATATGGCTAGGCTCGCGGATTAAAGCAGCTTGGGCTCGTCCAGCTAGATTGAAGGTGTTGGCTGAAGCGGCTAAGTGGACGGCCGGTATCGGAGGCAGCCTGGCTTTTTACGGAGTACCTGGTGGTAAAGAGTTGGCGACTGCTGGGAGTATTGTGAAGGTCGGGTTAAAAGGACTTTCGGTCGGCAGGTCGCTGAAGAAACAGGTTGAGAATAGTTCTGGGCCTCTCATGATGGATTTGGCTGGGGCTGATTTTTCGCCCTTCGTTGGCCCTACCACCGCCAGCGAGTCTCCAAGCCCCTTGGAGCTTGCTGAACAGATCAGGGCTGTATCTCGTCCAACCCATTCAAGTCCAAGGCAAGGCGTGACAATTCTGCAATCACCGCACGGGCCTGTCGCGCCCCGGTAGCACTCTGCACCGACAGGTCAATGATGTTCGCCAGGTTGCGTCCACTTTCCGCGCCACTTCTTCCACAGCGCTGATCATCTCTATGAGGGTGCTGGCCGCCTGTTCGATTTCGTTGTTCTGCTGCTGGCCGCGGGCGCTTTCGTCTGTCCTTTTCCTGACCGGCGGTTGACCCAGGTCGGAACAAGGGGCCGGCTACCCTGTCAATCTGCGGGTTAGACACTTTGTGAATCCGATATTTAATGGCGATGGGCCGCACTTTTCTTTATCGTGTGCGCCCCTCGCAACAACCTGAGATAGACCCATGCTGGAAGCTTCCCTGAATCAAATCGAGCAACTGGTCAGCGACCTGATGCAGAAGAACGCTCAACTCACCGAGCAGAACGCCGCCCTCGGTCAGGAACTGGCCCAGGCCAAGGAAGAGAACGAAACCCTGCAGCTGTCGCTGATGGAGCAGGAAGAGAAGAACGGCAGCACTGCTGCACGCCTGCAGGCCCTGCTCGAGCGCGCCAACGCCGGCGTCGTAGGCGCATGACACTTCGAGCGCAGCCGATCAATGTCGTGTCGATCCTCGGCAACGACTATTCGATCAAGGCGCCTGAAGGCCAGGAAGCGACCCTGGCCCAGGCGGTGCAGATGCTCAACACCGCCCTGGCCCAGACCAAGCGTCAGTACCCGACCCTGATCGGCGACAAGCTGCTGGTGCTGGCCGCGCTGAACCTGTGTTCGCGGCAGATCGAGCTGCAGGATGAGCACCGCAAGACGCTGGAGCGTACCCAGGCGCAGATCGATGCCACGGTGGATGCCATCGTGCGGACCATAGCCGAACAATAAGGCCTTACATCGTCCTCTGTGGGAGCGGATTCACCCGCGAATGCGTCAGTGTATTCAGCATCGCATTCGCGGGTAAACCCGCTCCCACAGGGTATCTGATTGCTTCAGGTCACTGGATTAACTGGATACGCAAGTGTATACACTTTCCGCAAAACAATAATTATGCGGGGAGTAGGGCATGCGTATCTGGCGTAAAAGCATCCAGTGGCAGTTGATCTCCAGCATGGGCGCAGCCCTGCTGGCGAGCATCCTGGTGGTGGTCATCATTTTCACGGTGGCGCTAAACCGTCTCACCGAACGCTATCTGGTCGATACCGCGCTGCCCGCCAGCATCGAGGCCATCCGCAACGACATCGAGCGCATGCTCGGACAGCCGCTGGTGGCGGCGGCGGATATTGCCGGCAACACCCTGCTGCGCGACTGGCTTGCCGCCGGTGAAGACCCCGCCCATGCCGCTCCATTCATCGAATACCTGACCGCCGCCAAGCAGCGCAACCAGGCCTTCACCACCTTGTTCGTCTCGACCGACACCGGCCACTACTACAACGAGAATGGCCTGGACCGTACCCTCAGCCGAAGCAATCCCAAGGACAAATGGTTCTACGGCTACATCGACAGCGGTGCCGAACGCCTGATCAACATCGACATCGACGGTGCCACCGGCGAGCTCGCGCTGTTCATCGATTATCGCGTGGAAAAGAATGGCCAACTGGTCGGTGTGGCCGGTATGGGCCTGCGCATGACCGAACTGTCGAAGCTGATCCATGACTTCAAATTTGGCGAGCACGGCAAGGTGTTCCTGGTGCGTAACGATGGCCTGATCCAGGTTCATCCGGACGCTGCCTTCAGCGGCAAACGCCAGCTCACCGAACAGCTCGGCGCGGATGCCGCCAAGGTGCTGATGACCGGCGGCGAAGGCCTGCGCAGCAGCCGCTTCAGCCGTGACGGCGAAAGCTACCTGGCGCTCGGCCTGCCCCTGCGCGACCTCAACTGGACCCTGGTGGCCGAGGTGCCGGAGGAGGAAATCTACGCGCCAATGCACCAGGCGGTATGGCTGACCAGCCTGATCGGTGGTGCCGTGGCCCTGGTGTCGCTGTTGCTGGTGGTGCTGCTGGCGCGTGGCCTGGTGCGGCCGATCCGCCGCGTCACAGCGGCGTTGGTGCAGATTGGCAGTGGCGCGGGTGACCTGAGCCATCGGCTGGACGATTCACGCCAGGACGAACTGGGTGACCTGGCGCGTGGCTTCAACCGCTTCCTCGACAGCCAGCGCCGGTTGATCGGCGAGGTATTGCACACTTCCGAGCGGCTGCACCTGGCGGTCGAGCAGGTGACACAGGTGGTGGACAACACCGCCGAGCGTTCCGGGCGCCAGCAGGAAATGACCGAAATGGTCGCTACCGCCGTGCACGAAATGGGTTTGACCGTGCAGGACATTGCCCGCAATGCCGGTGATGCTGCCCAGGCCTCGCAATCGGCGAGGGACGAAGCCCTGCAGGCGCGTGAAGTGGTGCAGCGCTCGATCCGTGGTATCGAGGGGATGTCGGGTGATATCGGCAAGGCTGCCGAGGCAGTCAGCCAACTTGCCGATGAAGTAGCCTCGATCGACGAAGTTCTTGCGGTTATTCGTAGTATTTCCGAGCAAACCAACCTGCTGGCGCTGAATGCCGCCATCGAGGCGGCCAGGGCAGGGGAGATGGGCCGTGGATTTGCCGTGGTGGCCGATGAGGTGCGTACCTTGGCCCGGCGCACGCAGCTGTCCACCGACGAAGTGCAGCAGATGATCCAGCGCTTGAAGCAGGGCGCGGGTTCGGCTGTGAGTTCGATGCAGGCTGGGCAGCAGGCGACGGGTAGCGGGGTGGAGTCTAGCCAGCGCACCGGAGCGTCATTGGGGGCGATCACTGACCAGGTCGAGCACATCAGCGACATGAACCATCAGGTAGCTACTGCGACCGAAGAGCAGTCGGCGGTGACCGAGGAGATCAATCGTACGGTGCAGGGGATTTCCGACCTGGCGCGGGAGACCGCGGCGGAGGTGCAGGGCTGTCGCGAAGAGTGCCAGGCGCTGCGTGGCTTGGCGGATGACCTAGCGCGGCAGATGGGTGGGTTCAGGCTTTAGATCAGTGTTGGCTTCTTCGCGGGTAAACCCGCTCCCACAGGTTCATCATTGCTCTTGAGGGCAGAGCTGTACCTGTAGCTCCCACAGGCTCACCTCAGGCCTTGAAACCTGCGCGATCCCTGTGGGAGCGGGTTTACCCGCGAATGCGGCCTGTCAGGCGCTGATGATGGCGCGGATATCCGCCGCCAGCTCGCGCACCCGCTCTTCCTCGGTATCCCACGAGCACATGAACCGCGCCCCGCCACTGCCAATGAAGGTATAGAACCGCCACCCCTTGGCGCGCAGTGCCTCGATCGCGTGCTCCGGCATCTGCAGGAACACCCCGTTGGCCTCAACCGGGAACATCAGATCCACTCCCGGCAAGTCACTCACCAGCGAGGCGAGCAACTGCGCGCAATGGTTGGCATGCGCGCCATGGCGCAACCAGGCGCCATCTTCCAGCAGGCCCACCCAAGGCGCCGACAGGAAGCGCATCTTCGATGCCAGTTGCCCGGCCTGCTTGCAGCGGTAGTCGAAGTCCTCGGCCAGCTGACGGTTGAAGAACAGGATCGCCTCGCCCACTGCCATGCCGTTCTTGGTGCCGCCAAAACACAGCACATCGACGCCGGCCTTCCAGGTCAGCTCTGCCGGGGTGCAGCCCAGGAACGAGCAGGCATTGCTGAAGCGGGCACCGTCCATGTGCAGGTTCAGTCCCAGCTCCTTGCAGGTGGCGCTGATCGCCTTCAGCTCATCGGGGCGATAGACGGTGCCCACCTCGGTGGCCTGGGTAATGGTCACCACCCGTGGCTTGGGGTAGTGGATGTCCTGGCGCTTCAGCGCCACTTCGCGGATCGACTGTGGTGTCAGCTTGCCGTTGACGCTGGGCGCGGTCAGCAGCTTGGAGCCGTTGGAGAAGAACTCCGGCGCACCGCACTCGTCGGTTTCGACGTGGGCGGTCTCGGAGCAGATCACGCTGTGGTAGCTCTGGCACAGCGAGGCCAGGGCCAGGGAGTTGGCGGCGGTGCCGTTGAAGGCGAAGAACACCTCGCAGTCGGTTTCGAACAGCTTGCGGAAGTATTCCGCGGCGCGTTCGGTCCACTGGTCGTCGCCGTAGGCGCGGTCGTGGCCATGGTTGGCCTTTTCCATCGCTGCCCAGGCTTCGGGGCAGATGCCGGAATAGTTGTCGCTGGCGAATTGTTGGCTCTTATCTGTCATGACACTGTCCTGTGAACGACGCAGAACAGCACTCTAAACCATCATTTGGTCGGTTGCCTATACAAGCTCGGTGGTTCGAATGGGCGGCCTGAGCATGCGCCAAGCAGAGTGGTGCATGCCAGTAAGGGAGCGGGGCGGTGGCATAGCGTAGCCCCACTTCTCTACAACTTAACCTCAACGCTCAATCAAGTGGATTTCCCAGTAGATGTCTTCAATGATGCCGGCGACTTCATAGTAAGTAGCATCAATATAGCGAAAATCAATTTTGTAGTTCTTGCCATTGAATTTTAAGTTTCCATTGTTGGCTAATGCGGCGTAGCCGAGATCACTCTGATCTTCAGAGAAATTTCCGATAAGGTCGCCGTTTGTGTAGAGCTGAACGTGAGCATATATTTTTTCAGTAACATTTTTTCGGCGTGAGTGGCTTGATCTCTCGGCTTTCCTGGCTTGCTGGCATTGCGTGTAGATTTTTTCTGAAGGTTCGGACGTCTTTAATTCGGCGCCAGTGATGCGTACCAATTGCTGCTTATCAGATAAATCTGATTCAAATAAACTGAGTTTTGCAGTTGATCGCCGCAAATCAAAAGACTTGATATCAAGAATATCTCCGGCGCGCAAATGCACCAGTGAGCCATAGGCTTGAGGCTCCAGTGGGAATGTAAAAAGTCCGAAGTTGGCTTTAATTTCCATAGCGTTGCTCCTCATGCTTCGGCAGAAATTGGCGCCGCCGCTGACAAGATCTTCAAGCTCCCAGATCAATCTCGGCAACTGGTAGAAATGCCAGGCCTGGCTGTACCTGGTCAACGCTCAACTCAACCAGGTGCAGCTGCCTCGAACACGACAATGTCGTAAACGCGCCATTGCAAGGCGTGCGCAGGCATCTGACCCGCCCCGGCCAGTCATAACATCGCCACAAAGGGCCACAGTGCCCCACGACAAAAAACGATCGCTGCCGGGAGATACACGATGTTCAGCAAGCAAGACCAGATCCAGGGTTACGACGATGCACTGCTGGCGGCGATGAATGCCGAAGAACAGCGCCAGGAAGACCACATCGAGCTGATCGCCTCGGAAAACTATACCTCCAAGCGCGTGATGCAGGCCCAAGGCAGCGGCCTGACCAACAAGTACGCCGAAGGCTACCCGGGCAAGCGCTACTACGGTGGCTGCGAGCACGTGGACAAGGTCGAGGCCCTGGCCATCGAGCGCGCCAAGCAGCTGTTCGGTGCCGACTACGCCAACGTCCAGCCGCACTCCGGCTCCTCGGCCAACGCTGCGGTCTACCTGGCCCTGCTGCAGGCTGGTGACACCATCCTCGGCATGAGCCTGGCCCACGGCGGCCACCTGACCCACGGTGCCAAGGTGTCGTCTTCGGGCAAACTGTACAACGCTGTGCAATACGGCATCGACACCAACACCGGCCTGATCGACTACGACGAAGTCGAGCGCCTGGCTGTCGAGCACAAGCCAAAAATGATCGTTGCCGGTTTCTCGGCCTACTCCAAGACCCTCGATTTCCCACGCTTCCGCGCCATCGCGGACAAGGTCGGCGCACTGCTGTTCGTCGACATGGCCCACGTAGCCGGCCTGGTTGCCGCTGGCCTGTACCCGAACCCGATTCCGTTCGCCGATGTGGTTACCACCACCACTCACAAGACCCTGCGCGGCCCACGCGGCGGCCTGATCCTGGCCAAGTCGAACGAAGAGATCGAGAAGAAGCTGAACGCCGCGGTGTTCCCTGGCGCCCAGGGCGGCCCGCTGATGCACGTGATCGCCGCCAAGGCCGTTTGCTTCAAGGAAGCGCTGGAGCCTGAATTCAAGGCCTACCAGCAACAAGTGATCGAAAACGCCCAGGCCATGGCCCAGGTGTTCATCGACCGCGGCTACGACGTGGTTTCCGGTGGCACCGACAACCACCTGTTCCTGGTAAGCCTGATCCGCCAGGGCCTCACCGGCAAAGATGCCGACGCTGCCCTGGGCCGCGCGCACATCACCGTCAACAAGAACGCCGTGCCGAATGACCCGCAGTCGCCATTCGTCACCTCGGGCCTGCGCATTGGCACCCCGGCCGTCACCACCCGCGGCTTCAAGGTCGCTCAGTGCGTGGCCCTGGCCGGCTGGATCTGCGACATCCTCGACAACCTCGGTGACGCAGACGTCGAAGCCGATGTGGCGAAGAACGTCGCGGCCCTGTGCGCAGATTTCCCTGTTTACCGCTGAGTGGAGTCACACACCATGCAACGTTACTCGGGCTTCGGCCTTTTCAAGCACTCCCTCAGCCACCACGAGAACTGGCAGCGCATGTGGCGCACGCCAACCCCTAAAAAGGTCTACGACGTGGTTATCGTTGGCGGTGGCGGCCATGGCCTGGCCACGGCCTACTACCTGGCCAAGGAGCACGGCATCACCAACGTCGCCGTGATCGAGAAGGGCTACCTGGGCGGCGGCAACACCGCCCGTAACACCACCATCGTGCGTTCCAACTACCTGTGGGACGAGTCGGCGCACCTGTACGAGCACGCCATGAAGCTGTGGGAGGGCCTGTCCCAGGACCTCAACTACAACGTGATGTTCTCCCAGCGCGGCGTGTACAACCTGTGCCACACCCTGCAGGACATGCGTGACTCCGAGCGCCGGGTCAGCGCCAACCGCCTGAACGGCGTGGATGGCGAGCTGCTCAACACCGCCCAGGTCGCGGCCGAGATCCCGTACCTGGATTGCTCGAAGAACACCCGCTACCCGATCCTCGGTGCCACCGTGCAGCGCCGTGGCGGCGTGGCCCGTCACGACGCCGTGGCCTGGGGCTTCGCCCGTGCCGCCGACGCCCTGGGCGTGGACCTGATCCAGCAGACCGAAGTGATCGGCTTCCGCAAGGAAAACGGCGCGGTCATCGGTGTGGAAACCAACAAAGGCTTCATCGGCGCCAAGCGCGTCGGCGTGGTCACCGCCGGTAACTCCGGGCACATGGCCAAGCTGGCCGGCTTCCGCCTGCCGCTGGAATCGCACCCGCTGCAAGCACTGGTATCCGAGCCGATCAAGCCGATCATCGACAGCGTGATCATGTCCAACGCCGTGCACGGCTACATCAGCCAGTCCGACAAGGGCGACCTGGTGATCGGTGCCGGTATCGACGGCTGGGTCGGCTACGGCCAGCGCGGTTCGTACCCGGTGATCGAGCACACCCTGCAGGCCATCGTCGAGATGTTCCCCAACCTCTCGCGCGTGCGCATGAACCGCCAGTGGGGCGGCATCGTCGATACCTCGCCGGACGCTTGCCCGATCATCACCAAGACCCCGGTCAAGAACATGTTCTTCAACTGCGGTTGGGGTACTGGCGGCTTCAAGGCGACCCCGGGTTCGGGCAACGTCTTCGCCGCGAGCCTGGCCAAGGGCGAAATGCACCCACTGGCCGCGCCGTTCTCCATGGACCGTTTCTACAACGGCGCACTGATCGACGAACACGGCGCCGCCGCCGTCGCCCACTAACCGGAGACACCGTCATGTTGCATATTTTCTGTCCCCACTGCGGCGAGCTGCGCTCCGAAGAAGAGTTCCACGCCTCTGGCCAGGCGCACATCGCCCGCCCGCTGGACCCTAACGCCTGCTCCGACGAGGAGTGGGGTACCTACATGTTCTACCGTGACAACCCACGCGGTATTCACCACGAACTGTGGGACCACGTTGCCGGCTGCCGCCAGTATTTCAACGTCACCCGCGACACCGTGACCTACGAAATTCTGGAAACCTACAAGATTGGCGAGAAGCCGCAAGTGACCGCCAGCGGCAAGCAGAACAGCGCCGCGTCGACCGTCAAAGGCCAAGGGGAAAAAGTATGAGCCAGACCTATCGCCTCGCCAGCGGCGGCCGTATCGACCGCAGCAAGGTCCTGAACTTCACTTTCAACGGCAAGACCTACCAAGGTTATGCCGGTGACAGCCTGGCCGCCGCATTGCTGGCCAACGGCGTCGACATCGTCGGCCGCAGCTTCAAGTATTCGCGCCCACGCGGCATCATCGCCGCTGGTACCGAAGAGCCGAACGCCATCCTGCAGATCGGCTCCAGCGAAGCCACCCAGATCCCCAACGTGCGTGCCACCCAGCAGGCGCTGTACGCAGGTCTTGTAGCTACCAGCACCAACGGCTGGCCGAACGTCAACAATGACGTCATGGGCATCCTGGGCAAGGTTGGCGGCAGCATGATGCCGCCGGGCTTCTACTACAAAACCTTCATGTACCCGAAATCGTTCTGGATGACTTACGAGAAGTACATCCGCAAAGCCGCAGGCCTTGGCCGCGCGCCACTGCAGAACGACCCGGACAGCTACGACTACATGAACCAGCACTGCGACGTGCTGATCGTCGGTGCCGGCCCTGCCGGCCTGGCCGCTGCCCTGGCCGCTGGCCGCAGCGGTGCCCGCGTGATCCTGGCTGACGAGCAGGAAGAGTTCGGCGGCAGTCTGCTCGACACCCGCGAAACCCTCGACGGCAAGCCTGCTGCCGATTGGGTCAGCGCCGTGGTCAAAGAGCTGGAAAGCCTGCCGGAAGTGACCCTGCTGCCACGTGCCACGGTCAACGGCTACCACGACCATAACTTCCTGACCATCCACGAGCGCCTCACCGACCACCTCGGCGACCGCGCCCCGATCGGCCAGGTACGCCACCGCGTGCACCGCGTCCGCGCCAAGCGCGTGGTGCTGGCTGCCGGCGCCCACGAGCGCCCGCTGGTGTACGGCAACAACGACCTGCCGGGCAACATGCTGGCCGGTGCCGTGTCCACCTACGTACGCCGCTACGGCGTGGCCCCGGGCCGCAAGCTGGTGCTGTCGACCAACAACGACCACGCCTACCGCGCCGCGCTGGACTGGCACGACGCCGGCCTGCAAGTGGTCGCCATTGCCGACGCCCGCCACAACCCACGTGGCTCGCTAGTTGAAGAAGCACGTGCCAAAGGCATCCGCATCCTCACCTCCAGCGCCGTGATCGAGGCCAAGGGCAGCAAGCACGTCACCGGCGCCCGTGTGGCCGCCATCGATGTGCAGGCACACAAGGTCACCAGCCCTGGCGAAACTCTCGAGTGCGACCTGATCGCCACCTCCGGCGGCTACAGCCCGATCGTGCACCTGGCTTCGCACCTGGGCGGTCGCCCGGTATGGCGTGAAGACATCCTCGGCTTCGTGCCGGGCGATGCTCCGCAGAAACGCGAATGCGTGGGTGGCATCAACGGCGTCTACGCCCTGGGCGACGTGATCGCCGATGGCTTCGAAGGCGGCGTTCGCGCAGCCACCGAAGCGGGCTTCAAGGCCACCGTCGGCAGCCTGCCGAAAACCGTTGCGCGCAAGGAAGAGGCCACCGTGGCACTGTTCCAGGTGCCGCACGACAAGGGCACTGCCCGCGCACCCAAGCAGTTCGTCGACCAGCAGAACGACGTCACCGCGGCTGCAATCGAACTGGCCACCCGCGAAGGCTTCGAGTCGGTCGAGCACGTAAAACGCTACACCGCGCTGGGCTTTGGTACCGACCAGGGCAAACTGGGCAACATCAACGGCCTGGCCATCGCCGCCCGTTCGATCGGCATTACCATCCCGGAAATGGGCACCACCATGTTCCGCCCCAACTACACGCCGGTTACCTTCGGTGCAGTAGCGGGCCGTCACTGTGGTCACCTGTTCGAGCCCGTACGCTTCACCGCCCTGCATGCCTGGCACGTGAAGAACGGCGCCGAGTTCGAAGACGTCGGCCAGTGGAAACGCCCGTGGTACTTCCCGAAAGCCGGTGAAGACATCCACGCCGCCGTGACCCGTGAATGCAAGGCCGTGCGCGACAGCGTGGGCCTGCTGGACGCCTCGACCCTGGGCAAGATCGACATCCAGGGCCCGGATGCGCGTGAGTTCCTCAACCGCATCTACACCAACGCCTGGACCAAGCTCGACGTGGGCAAGGCCCGCTATGGCCTGATGTGCAAGGAAGACGGCATGGTCTTCGACGACGGCGTGACTGCCTGCGTCGGCGACAACCACTTCATCATGACCACCACCACTGGCGGCGCCGCCCGTGTGCTGCAGTGGATGGAGCTGTACCACCAGACCGAGTGGCCGGAACTGAAGGTGTACTTCACCTCGGTCACCGACCACTGGGCCACCATGACCCTGTCCGGCCCCAACAGCCGCAAGCTGCTGAGTGAGCTGACCGACATCGACATGGACAAGGAAGCCTTCCCGTTCATGACCTGGAAGGAAGGCAACGTCGGCGGCGTACCGGCCCGGGTGTTCCGTATCTCGTTCACCGGCGAGCTGTCGTACGAAGTCAACGTGCAGGCCAACTACGCCATGGGCGTGCTGGAGCAGATCATCGAGGCAGGCAAGAAGTACAACCTGACCCCGTACGGTACCGAGACCATGCACGTACTGCGTGCCGAGAAGGGCTTCATCATTGTTGGCCAGGATACCGACGGCTCGATGACCCCGGACGACCTGAACATGAGCTGGTGCGTAGGCCGCAACAAGCCGTACTCGTGGATCGGCCTGCGTGGCATGAACCGCGAAGACTGCGTGCGCGAGAACCGTAAGCAACTGGTAGGCCTGAAGCCGGTCGACCCGAACCAGTGGCTGCCGGAAGGCGCCCAGCTGGTATTCGACCCGAAACAGCCGATCCCGATGGATATGGTTGGCCACGTCACCTCCAGCTACGCGTCCAACTCCCTGGGCTACTCGTTCGCCATGGGTGTGGTCAAAGGCGGCCTCAAGCGCATGGGCGAGCGCGTCTACTCGCCGCAGGCGGATGGCAGCGTGATCGAGGCGGAGATCGTGTCTTCGGTGTTCTTCGATCCGAAGGGTGAGCGGCAGAACGTTTGAGGCTTCACCGGTAGCTCTGATTGGAATGCGACCTCTGTGGGAGCGGGTTCACCCGCGAATGCGATGGTGGATTCACCGCCCTCTTCGCGGGTAAACCCGCTCCCACACTGGGTCTCCTCAGTCTGTGACTACAGGTTCTACCTCAGGTCTTCGCGATCAACAGAATTCAAGGCAGGTAAGAAATGAGCGCTATCAACGTCTTCCAGCAAAACCCCGGCGCCGAGGCCAAGGCCCAGTCGCCACTGCACCACGCCGACCTGGCCAGCCTGGTTGGCAAAGGCCGCAAGAACGCAGGCGTGACCCTGCGTGAACGCAAGTTCCTCGGCCACCTGACCATCCGTGGCGATGGCCACGACCCGGAATTCGCTGCCGGTGTGCACAAGGCCCTGGGCCTGGAGCTGCCAGTGGCCCTGACCGTGGTCGCCAACAACGAAATGTCGCTGCAATGGATGGGCCCCGACGAGTGGTTGCTGATCGTCCCCGGCGGCCAGGAGTTTGCCGTTGAGCAAAAGCTGCGCGCAGCCCTCGAAGGCCAGCACATCCAGGTGGTCAATGTCAGCGGCGGCCAGAGCCTGCTGGAACTGCGCGGCCCGAACGTGCGCGAAGTGCTGATGAAATCCACCAGCTATGATGTTCATCCGAACAACTTCCCGGTGGGCAAGGCAGTCGGCACTGTCTTCGCCAAGTCGCAACTGGTGATCCGCCGCACCGCCGAAGATACCTGGGAGCTGGTGATTCGCCGCAGCTTCGCCGACTACTGGTGGCTGTGGCTGCAGGACGCTTCGGCCGAGTACGGCCTGAGCATCGAGGCTTAAGGAGAACAGAACATGAGTCGGGCACCGGATACCTGGATTCTCACCGCCGACTGCCCGAGCATGCTCGGCACCGTCGACGTGGTGACGCGTTACCTCTTCGAGCAGCGCTGCTACGTGACGGAGCACCACTCCTTCGATGACCGGCTGTCGGGGCGTTTCTTCATTCGCGTGGAGTTCCGCCAGCCGGATGATTTCGATGAAGCCGGCTTCCGGGCCGGCCTTGCCGAGCGCAGCGAGGCGTTCGGCATGACCTTCGAGCTGACCGCACCTAACCATCGCCCCAAGGTGGTGATCATGGTGTCCAAGGCCGACCACTGCCTTAACGACCTGCTGTATCGCCAGCGTATCGGTCAGCTGGCCATGGACGTGGTCGCGGTGGTATCCAACCACCCTGATCTCGAACCCCTGGCACACTGGCACAAGATTCCTTACTACCACTTTGCCCTCGACCCCAAGGACAAGCCCGGGCAAGAGCGCAAGGTACTTCAGGTGATCGAGGAAACCGGCGCCGAACTGGTGATTCTTGCGCGCTACATGCAGGTGCTGTCGCCAGAGCTGTGCCGGCGCCTGGATGGTTGGGCGATCAACATTCACCACTCCTTGCTGCCAGGGTTCAAAGGCGCCAAGCCTTATCACCAGGCGTACAACAAGGGCGTGAAGATGGTTGGCGCTACCGCGCACTACATCAACAACGACCTGGACGAAGGCCCGATCATCGCCCAGGGTGTGGAGGTGGTCGACCACAGTCATTACCCCGAAGACCTGATTGCCAAAGGGCGCGACATCGAGTGCCTGACCCTGGCGCGAGCGGTGGGGTATCACATCGAGCGACGAGTGTTCCTCAATGCGAACAGGACTGTGGTGCTCTGACCGCGTCTAGCTTTTATCGCGGGCATGGGCTTTCAGGGTTTCGCGGATGGCTGTAACGAACCTCTGGCGCATGTCCGCACCCAGTTTGTTACCTGGAATTGGATCGCCGTCGCGGTCCACCCAGCCTGCTTTGAACTCGTGAAGATCCATGCCTTCGGCTTCTTCGTCGAAGTCGTAGCCTGGACCATAAGCCGCGTAATAGAAGATCTTGTCGGCGTCCAGAAAGTACCGCTGTTTGCCGAACAATGCTGCTTCGATGTCTGGGTCGAAGCCCTGCTGCCTGGCAGCCTCGACCCAGTATGGCCAGAAGGCGTCCTCGGGGCGCTCAGTATCCGTCATGGTGGTTCTCCAGTTTGATAGACGATGGGTTACTGCATCCCTATCGAATCACTCGGTCGCCAACGTATTGCGGTAGATATTCATCGCCCCGGGCATGTGCGCGACCACCACCTGGCCGATTGCCGTTCAGAGGTATTTGCCTGTCGTTTCCAGTCAGCGCATCCGTCCCCATCAGGCCCACAATTCCCTGCATTCCAGTAACACATGCCGCCCACGGATGGCGGCGCGTTCAACCACCGCTGCATAAATATAAATCAAGCGAGGTAAGAGCATGTCTGGCAATCGTGGAGTGGTATATCTCGGCGCCGGCAAGGTCGAGGTGCAGAAGATCGACTACCCGAAAATGCAGGACCCACGCGGCAAGAAGATCGAGCACGGCGTGATCCTGAAGGTGGTCTCCACCAACATCTGCGGCTCCGACCAGCACATGGTCCGTGGCCGCACCACTGCCCAGGTCGGCTTGGTCCTGGGCCACGAAATCACCGGCGAGATCGTCGAGAAGGGCCGTGACGTCGAGCGCATGCAGATTGGCGACCTGGTCTCGGTGCCATTCAACGTCGCCTGTGGCCGCTGCCGCTCCTGCAAGGAAATGCACACCGGTGTCTGCCTCACCGTCAACCCTGCCCGCGCTGGCGGTGCCTATGGTTACGTCGACATGGGCGACTGGACCGGCGGCCAGGCCGAGTACGTGCTGGTGCCGTACGCCGACTTCAACCTGCTGAAACTGCCCGAGCGCGACAAGGCCATGGAAAAGATCCGTGACCTGACCTGCCTGTCTGACATCCTGCCTACTGGTTACCACGGTGCCGTGACTGCCGGCGTTGGCCCAGGCAGCACCGTCTACGTTGCCGGTGCCGGCCCGGTCGGTTTGGCTGCCGCTGCCTCGGCACGTCTGCTGGGCGCTGCTTGCGTCATCGTTGGCGACCTCAACCCAGCCCGCCTGGCTCACGCCAAGTCCCAGGGTTTCGAAGTGGTCGACCTGTCCAAGGACACCCCGCTGCACGAGCAGATCGTCGATATCCTCGGCGAGCCTGAAGTGGACTGCGCCATCGACGCCGTTGGCTTCGAGGCCCGCGGCCATGGCCACGAAGGTGCCAAGCATGAAGCGCCAGCTACCGTGCTGAACTCGCTGATGCAGGTTACCCGCGTTGCCGGCAACATCGGTATCCCGGGCCTGTACGTGACCGAAGACCCGGGTGCGGTGGATGCTGCCGCCAAGATCGGTGCGCTGAGCATCCGCTTCGGCCTGGGCTGGGCCAAGTCGCACAGCTTCCACACCGGCCAGACTCCGACCATGAAGTACAACCGCCAGCTGATGCAGGCGATCATGTGGGACCGTATCAACATTGCCGAAGTGGTGGGTGTGCAGGTGATCAACCTCGACCAGGCGCCGGAAGGTTATGGCGAGTTCGATGCGGGTGTGCCGAAGAAGTTCGTTATTGACCCGCACAAGATGTGGGGGGCGGCGTAATCAGCGCCGATTAACGAGAGCCCCTCGAATCGAGGGGCTTTTTTGTGGCTGTTGCGCTGATCTCAAGCCTGCACTGCCCTGTAGGAGCGGCCTTGTGTCGCGAAAGGGCTGCGCAGCAGCCCCGGCAATTTGTGCATTTGCGCCAAAACCCTGGGGCTGCTTGGCAGCCCATTCGCGACACAAGGCCGCTCCTACAGCTGACCGCGTTAACCGGCCAAGCTATACAAGGCTCAGCGCATCATCCCCAACTCGGCATCATCCATCAGCGCCTTGGCCAACGCGCTCAGGTAATGTGAAGCCCAAAGCAACTGCGGCTTGTTGTCCATCAGTCCGTCAATGGTCATATCCCGCACATATCCCATCAGCTCGGAAGCCTGGTCACGGGCATCCTGGCAAGGAATACCAGGGGCGATACAGAACAGCGCGTGGGTCTTGTTCTCCCCCTGATAAAACATGGTCTTGCCGACGGTGGTGTTGGGTTCTCTTTCGTCTGTTGTCAATCAAGCCTCAGTGCACATCCATGCCTCGGCCGGCATCTGCACCTGTACCAACGCAGCCTCAAGCAGCCCCGCAGCGCTTCCAGCTCATGCACCGAAGCCATCATCAGCATCGCAACCGGCGCTTCGGCCGCAGCCCAATCGCCTGCTGCGCCACAACCTAGGCGCACTGGGTGTACTCCGTGGCCTGGAGGATGGTGTCCTCAAGGGAATGGAAATTGTGGGGTGGATCAGAAACGGTTTTCAGCATGGTGTAACCCTCTGTCGGTTGTGCCGGCACCCTCTGCTGTCAAACAAATGGGTGGCAGCTGTACGCGGGTTGACAGACCGGTCGACAGAGTGAACCCGGCGCAAACAAGGTGCCCCACGCACAGCCACCATTGAGGTAAGCCATAACGTATCTGTCGGTATCGGCCTGTCAAAGCCGATCGCTGATTGGCAGCGACAGCCCGAGACTAGGATGCAATCCAGAGAACTGCAATGGCTTGGAGGGGGTGGTGAGTATGTTTGGGAAATGGACTACAAGGAAGAGGTTAAATCTTAAAAAATCTGAGAAAGGCTTGGTTCGAAGGAATGGGATAGAATTAATTTCATCACGAAAGGATATTCATATTAAACATCCAGAGCCGCTTGTAAAAGGCGGCTTTGGAGTGTTCTGGCTCATATTTAATAATCATCGGCCATGAGGTCGTCAATACTACCGCGCCGGGCTATGCGTGCATGTGTACGGGTTTCTCGTTGGCCATGTCTGATTAACCTTAAAAAATTGACAGGGCCTCCAAGATTCTGTATGCGGCCTATATCATTCAAGTGTTCTGGTCGTGGTAAGTTTAGGCTTTGAGCAAAGGTTTCGGGTACGCCTGGAAGTATGCCTGCTCTAGCGGCGCCTATTGTTGCATTGCTTTCGAAAATCTTTGTTAGGTAGCGGTCAATAATCGGCGCGGCCTCGTGGTGCTTGGCGGTACGATGGCGGAGTCGCGGAAGTATAAATTATACTAACTTCATCTATGTTGATTCTGCTACTGGCAAATTTGACAGTTGCTTTTCTGGAGCGACATGGCTCTCCGGCCCTTCTCTGAGGAAATGTCCGATTGCGCTGTGAGTAGCGCCATCAACTGATATTTTTGCTAGTAGACGGCATAACCTGATTGGGCGAGTGTATGGATAGAGGTGATCATGCTGCTGGAGGTGATATCTATGCCTATTAAACCTGTGCCTGAACAAGGAATGTCTGAGAAATATGATGCCAAGTTGGAACTGGCCTTCGCTCAGTATTTCTATCAAGGTGATAATCTACATGCAAAAATCCAAAGCTATAAATGCCAATCGATTTATAGGTTCGAGCACGGCGTGCTTGCCCAGCGTGAAATTCATGACGGTCGATACGAGATAGGACTGCTTTATCATGATGAAAAACTATCTGTTTCGCGTGTGCCGAAATATGGAGCGAAATTTGGAGTCGCCTACGCGCCCTATGGTTGTGGATCCTTAGAAAATTTAAAGGATGCTTTGCTCGGGTTCAGTGGTGAGCGATTTGATGAAGTCGCAGTTCGTTACTTATTAGGTAATGGATATCGTGCGTATAGTCCCAGTCTGATGCGATTTACCAGTCCGGATAACTTGAGCCCATTTGGTAGAGGGGGAGCGAATTCGTACGTGTACTGCATTGGTGACCCTGTAAACTTTACCGATCCGACAGGTCATGGGCGGATTTTCAACTTTTTTAGGAGTCTTCTTTGGTCCTCTAAAAGCCCTGGCGGAAAGCAGGCAGACCAAAACGTCCGGATTGGTTATCATGGTACAAGTAAGGCCGCAGCAAAGAAAATTTTGAAGGAAGGTTTTAAAAGCCCAACTGGCACATTGTTTGTGACCGATACGTACGAGAATGCGCTCAACTATGCAGGTTTAAAGAAAAAAGGTGCTGTGTTAGCGGTAAGTACAGTTGATTTTGCAGTGGTTAAGAAAGAATCCTCACGGGGAGTGGTACGGAGCAAAGGTATAAATGAACTGAGGATTCCTGGGGCGGCGCACCACGTACTTACGTTCAAGTGAGTTTCAAGTCCAGGCGAACCCACAGATTTTAGCAGGTTTATAACTTTGGAAGAGCAAATGGCGCGCGATATCAAGGCGCTCCGGCAAAGGATGGGGGACATCTGACTGTGCGGTGTCATCTCTTCCTTCACTGTGGGCAAAGCCGGCGCCTTTGGTTCAGCCTTCAGTCTGAAATTTTTGGACGTGTAGTGCAGGCCCTATCACCAGCGGCCGGCAGTTTTATCAGGTAGCGGGTGATTAGGGGCCGACTCCTTTGAGTATCTGGATATCTGCTTTAAAAGTGAAACCATCGGAGTTGATCAGTCCCGAGTTGTTGGCGGGTCTCTTCTGCTCTCCTTCCAATACGCTCAAAATAATTGCTGTATTCCTGAAATATCTCGGTGCCCGTCGCGACGTAACGTCGGTGTCTGCTGAAGGTTTGAATATGCCCGTCGGCGATCATCACTAGGCGTACTCCATGGTCTGGAGGATGCCGCCTTTAAGGATTCTCCGATCAAGTCAGCACAGGCCATCTGACCTGTGCTGAAATAGCCCTCCGTCCAACTGCCCTCTACAAGCCCGCCATCCCATGAGCCAGATGAGCTTTTCCGATTTCGAGTACGCCGGTAA
>NZ_LQXW01000007.1:0-147565 GCF_001586765.1 Pseudomonas sp. ABFPK
AATGCCCCCCCTGCGTCGCTGCGCTCCGACTGCCCGGCCGGATGGCCGTGGAACAGGTGGCCAGATGGCCGTGGAATGCCTGGCCAGATGAGAGCGGACTGGGTGGCCGGATGGCGTGGAATCCGCAGCCACTCATCGAGGCATTTCACCTCAGATACCCCAAGATCACCGTCAACCTGAAAGAGATCTCCCAGGAACGGATCGAGGAGCTGCTGTTGGCGGGAGAGTTGGACGTAGGGATCGCATTCGATGAAATACATTCATCGGACATCGAAGCCATCCCCTTGCTGAACGAAACGCTCGCTTTGGTTATGAACCGCAGACACCGCCTGGCCGAGGAACGCTCCATTACCTCGCACGGCCTGAGTGCTGAGTCTTTAGTCTTGCTCAGCACAGAGTTTGCCACTCGCGAGCAAATCGACCGCTACTGCCGCAAATATGAGATTAACCCTAAGGTGCAGATGGAGGCCAATGCCCTAGGCGCAGTGATCGAGATCGTTCGCCGAACGAATCTTTCGACCTTATTGCCTGCCAGAATTGCGTTGGCCCATGACGACCTGGTGGCCATCACGTTGGAGCCGGAGCGCTTGGAGCGACGAGCCGTTCTAATGCGGCGCAAAGACGCCTTTCTGAGCGCGGCGGTGCGCGTCTTCCTCGAGCTGGCTAAAGAAGTATCCAGCGATCTTGATCAGTGAGGTTTTGCGTGACCGCAGGATGCGCGTGTGCAACAGGGCCCAAGGTAGAGGAAAAGTGCAACGATGACGCTTTGCCTGACCGACGAAGCGGAGACTGGAAGGAGAGGAAAGCCCTCTATTGGCTTTCTAGCCGCCGACGGCGCACTGATGTGTATCACAAACCGCAATAGGGATGACGAATCGCTTCTGAACGAAAAAAACCTGATCCTTTAAGACAAAAGGATCAGGTTGACGGTGACTTACAGGCCGAGCTCGGTCAGACCTGGGTGGTCATCCGGACGGCGACCCAGTGGCCAGTGAAACTTACGCTCGCTTTCCTTGATAGGCATGTCGTTTACGCAGGCGAAGCGACGATGCATCAGGCCATCAGCTTCAAATTCCCAATTCTCGTTGCCGTAGGAGCGGAACCAGTTACCGGAATCATCATGCCATTCGTATGCGTAACGGACGGCGATACGGTTATCGGTAAAGGCCCAGAGCTCTTTGATCAGGCGATAATCCAGCTCTTTTTTCCACTTGCGGGTAAGGAACCCTTTAGCTTCTTCGCGGTTGGTAGCAAACTCAGCGCGGTTACGCCATTTGGTATCCAGCGTATAGGCGAGCGAAACTTTCTCCGCGTCGCGGCTGTTCCAACCATCTTCTGCCAGTCGGACTTTTTCAATCGCCGTTTCGCGAGTGAAAGGAGGAAGTGGTGGGCGAGTGTAGATATTGGACATGGTGGTGCCTCCAGATTAATTGGATAATTGAGTAAACCAGTGCCAGTGAATCGCAGGCCTATAGCAAGGCCGTTTGAATCATCAATTTGTGAACGTTGAATCGCACTGCTAACGACAGCATTAAATTAAACTCTATTGCCGCGCCTTGATGGAGGTGGCCGCAATTAATAAAGATGCTATAGGTGCAGGCGCACGTATCCTCGGAACTATGTTTCCGGGGAATATCATAAGAACTATACTTATGCTAAAAGCGTTCGTACTCTACCTGCAGTGTAGGCAATCGAATTTAAATTTCGTTCTGCCTAGCCGAGCACCCTGAGTTTGAAAGAATTTACAGTGGTGCCGGAGTTACAGCCCCAACTCAGTCAGCCCGGGATGATCATCTGGGCGGCGGCCCAGCGGCCAGTGGAATTTGCGCTCGCTTTCCTTGATAGGCATGTCGTTTACGCAGGCGAAGCGACGGTGCATCAGACCATCAGCTTCAAATTCCCAGTTCTCGTTACCGTAGGAGCGGAACCAGTTACCGGAATCATCATGCCACTCGTACGCGTAACGGACGGCGATGCGGTTATCGGTAAAGGCCCAAAGCTCTTTGACCAGACGGTAATCCAGCTCTTTTTTCCACTTGCGGGTGAGGAAACCTTTGGCCTCTTCACGGTTGATAGCAAACTCAGCGCGGTTACGCCATTTGGTATCCAGCGTGTAGGCGAGTGAGACTTTTTCCGCGTCGCGGCTGTTCCAACCGTCTTCAGCAAGTCGAACTTTTTCAATCGCTGTTTCGCGAGTGAACGGAGGAAGTGGCGGGCGAGTTTGGGCATTGGACATGGTAGTGACTCCAGCCTAGTTGGATAGATAAGTATGAGTAGCGTCTCTGACGCTCAAGCTTTAGGGCACAAGCTCTTTCAGCAACATCTGCGCAACTTCCTTTGCATTATCAGCAGCGTAATAATCACCCATAACACGAGCCGTGGTGATTGCGCCTTCCATCAAAATAAATAACTGCCTGGCTAAGACCAACGGTTGCTCGGTGTTCAATTGTTCAGTCAGTTCAAGCGTATAGTCCAAGAGCTTTTGCTTGTGCAGTTTTGCGATCTGGCGGATGGGGTCATCGGGATCCCCTACCTCGCCTGCCGTGTTAATGAACGCACAGCCGCGGAAACCATCCGTCTCGAACCAGCCCTTCAAAACAGTAAACATGCTCAGTATTCGATCGTACGGTGTAGCCGCTTTGTCGCATTCGGTCCTGAACCATTGCATCCAGCGTACGTCGCGAGCGCTCAAGGCCGCAGCTGCGACATCATCTTTGGTAGCGAAATGGTTGTAGATACCCTTCCTTGACACGCCAGAGGTCTTCACCAGTAGGTCCATGCCCGTGGCATGAATCCCGTTTTCGTAGATGAGTTTCTCGGCGGTGGCCAGGATTTGGGCTCTGTGATCTATCGTTGGTCTGCTCATGGATTCAATGTAGAACGATCGTTCTCTCCGGTCAAGCACCATCAGGTGATTTCTTCGATTAAAGGCGCGCGCCCCAGTGGTACCTGGAATGAATTCCTGGGCGGCCTCAGCGTTTGACTTCCTGTTGTAGGACCCTATCCCAGCCCATGGCTGATGACGCCAGGTGGTGAGGAGAGCCTTTGGTACTGCTCAGGTGCACATTCGACGGCCGCGTCGGGGTGCGAGCGCGACCAGGCGGACAGCGAGAGCTCTCTGATGGCGCTACCAGGACAAAGCACGGCGCCCATCATTGGCTGTCGGAGCCTGCGGTTATCCGACGCTGATGCACTGACTCAATCGTGACCATAGCGGAAATATACTTTGCGCACTAATTATTATCGCGCAAAGTTAACCCCAAGTACGAAGCAACCGCTCACACCTACGAGACACCGGAGAACGATCATGACCATTACCAAAGCATTCGCCATCGTCACCCTTACGCTCGGCGCCAATGTTGGTGCTTTTGCGCAGACCGCAACTCCGTATCACTACGGAATGGATCTGGATATCGACAAAATCGTCTCTGTGGAGGCCACACCCAGCAACGGCGGCCCAAACAGCATTGCAACTCTGACCTACCGTGACAGCCACGGCGAGGAGCAGAAGGTGAGCTACATCCGTCCGGACTTTGCAGCCAACCAGAACTGAACACCCGCCCACACCCTAGGAGCACAATCATGAAACTGCCCCGTACCCTCACCGCCGGCCTGCTGGCTCTGGCTGTCAACAGTGCCTTCGCCGCTGGTAGCCCGGGCGTGGAACACACCACCCAAGGCTTCCTTCAGGCTCTGGCTGCAGGCGGCGGCAAGCCGCTTGAGACCTTGTCGCCGAAAGACGCCCGGTCAGTGCTGACAGGCGCCCAGGCAAGCGTGAAGGTCGACTTGTCCGGTATTCAGGTCGAGCGCCGTACCATCCAGGCCGATGGCCAGCCGCTGGAAATCCGGGTAGTGCGGCCGGAGGGCGCTAAGGGTGACCTGCCGGTGTTCATGTTCTTCCATGGTGGTGGATGGGTGTTGGGCGATTATCCGACCCACGAGCGACTGATCCACGACCTGGTAGTGGGCTCTCGTGCGGCAGCGGTCTACGTCGATTACACGCCATCGCCCGAGGCCAAGTTCCCCACAGCGATCAACCAGGCTTACGCCGCCACCCGCTGGGTCGCCGAGCATGGCAAGGAGATTGGGGTCGACGGCAGCCGCCTCGCTGTGGCTGGCAACAGCGTCGGCGGCAACATGGCTGCAGTGGTAGCCATCAAGGCGAAGGAAGCCGGAACTCCGAAGCTGCGCTTCCAGGCACTGCTGTGGCCCGTGACTGATGCCAACTTCAACAACAGTTCCTACAACCAATTCGCTGAAGGGCACTTCCTGACACGCAACATGATGCAGTGGTTCTGGGACAACTACACCACTGATTCGAAGCAGCGCGACGACATTCACGCATCGCCGCTACGTGCCAACCTGGATCAGCTGAAAGGTTTACCGCCGGCACTGGTACAAACTGCTGAAATGGACGTGCTGCGTGATGAAGGTGAAGCCTATGCTCGCAAGTTGAATGCCGCCGGTGTTCCGGTAACCGCCGTGCGCTACAACGGGATGATTCACGACTTCGGCCTACTAAATGTCCTCGGCGAAATCCCTGGCACCCGAAGTGCGATGGACCAGGCTGCACAGGCGATCAGTCAACACCTCCAGTGACAGCGACGATCAGGACCGGGGTAAACGTGGTCACCTTGGTCCTGCTCGGACAGGACCCTCATGAAGGATGGAAATCCTCGCGGTAAGGATGCCTCGGCCGAGGTGATGCCGCTCGAACTGTACCCTCTCGACTCAGCATGCACAGGAAACGCCGTTACCCTGTGCAGCGACGTCCACCCCCACCAACGAAAAACCCTCGTCAAGCCAGCCGGTAACCCCGCCAATCATTTCTTTCACCGGGAAACCCAGCTCAGCCAAGCGAACCGCCGCCCGATGTACGCCATTGCAATGCGGCCCCGCGCAATAAACAACGAAAAGCGTCTGGCGCGCATAGTCAGCCATGCGTTCTGCGCTGATGGTGCGGCCAGGAATATTGATCGCGCCCGGCACATGGCCCTGCGCAAACGCCTCGCTGCTCCTTACATCTACCAGCACATAGTCGACATCACCCGACCGCTGGCTACGTTCAACATCCGAACAATCCGTCTCGAACGCCAGATGGCGGCTGAAATGAAGCAGGGCATCGGATGGGCTTGCGGCAGGATATTCGCTGACCAGGCTTGGCATGGATTTCACTCCTCGGTTGAAAGTGCGCCCATTGTAGGAAGCCCGCCTGTATCGCTACAGTGGCGCACTCGACAGTCACCGGTAGTTTTCCGCCAATGCTCACGACCCCTGGTTTGGTCGCCGTGCTGGCCTATGACGGGCTGTGCACCTTCGAGTTCGGCATTGCCGTGGAGATCTTCGGGCTGCCACGCCCGGAGTTCGAATTCGCCTGGTACACGCATCGCATCGTCGCCGTCGATCCCGCACCAATGCACGCGGCAGGTGGCATGCAGGTCATTGCCGAGTTCGGCTTGGAGTCGCTCGTTGATGCCCATACCATTATCATTCCGGGATGGCGTAGCCGCGATGAGCGCCCGCCGCAGGTGCTGCTGGACGCCTTGCGCGTAGCGTATCAACGCGGGGCGCGGCTGCTTTCCATCTGTTCGGGGGTGTTCGTGCTCGCGGCTGCGGGCCTTCTGGACGGCAAGCGTGCCACCACCCATTGGCGCTATACGGACGAACTCGCGGCACGCTATCCACTCATTGAAGTTGACCCTGGCGTGCTTTACGTAGACTGCGGCCAGCTGATTACCTCGGCAGGCAGCGCTGCCGGTATAGATGCCTGCCTGCACCTGGTGAGTCGAGACTTTGGTACCCAGGTTGCCAACACCGTTGCCCGCCGCCTGGTTATGGCACCCCAGCGTTCCGGAGGGCAAACACAGTTCTTCCCCGCACCCGTTGCCCAGAAGCCTCGCGATGATCTTGCCGCGGTGCTGGAGTGGGCGACCTTGCATGTGGGCAGGCCGCTTACGGTCAAGCAGCTGGCAGCGAAGGCACTGATGAGCGAACGTACCTTCCTGCGACGCTTCATCGAAGCGACAGGCATCACGCCGAAAACCTGGCTGCATCAGGTGCGCATGAACGTGGCGCGTGAGTTGCTGGAAAGCAGCCCATTGAGCAATGAGCAAATCGCCGAACGCTGCGGGTTCGCCTCGGCGGAAAGTTTCCGGGCAGCATTTCGCAAGACCGTGGGGTTGGCGCCCATGAGGTATCGTGCGCAGTTTGGCAACCACTGACCCTATTCAGCCTCGCCTCGCTGCATCACTTCGATTGCCATTGCCAGCGAAAAACCCCAACGCTGTACCGGCACCCAGCATCGCTCAGCTCGTGCTGCAGCCTGAGCCAATGGCGTGGACGGCGTCATCGGTATTCAGGCAACCCAGTTCGTTTGTGCAAGCAGCGAGAGCGCCATCACGCCACTCGCAAAGAGCTTATTGGCTTGCCTCCACCACCTCCTCCTGCTTGAAAATACGGAACCCTCGCGCCTGATAATTTAGAAGCGCGGCAGGATGGTCGAAGGTGCAGGTATGTACCCACACCCGCTCTGTACCGCTCCACTCCCACGCTGCTCGAACAGCGTGACTCAGGAGCGCTCCGCCGAAGCCACACCCCAGGAATTGAGGTGCCAGCCCGAAGTAGCGTATCTCTGCGTTACTGCCATCGGGGCGATAGAGCTCGTAATAGCCGGCTATCGCACCACGGTAATAGGCAACCCAGGTACGGTGGCAATCCTGTTCGACGAGTGCCTGCCAGTCAGAAATCCCCCAGGTGTCAAGATCGCCCCACTCCCAAGGTGTGCCTACCAGCTTGTACAGAAACCGATTGAATTCCGCCTGAGGCACTTCACATTCAATGATCCGGAGTTCGTGAGGCTGTGTTTTTTCCTTCAGCTCGGATGCCGAGACCATTTCCAGATAATAAGTGGTGCAAGACCGTTCCATCGTAGACTCCCTACCCTACAGGCCAGCTATTGGTGTGAAACATGACAATGACCACCGGGGCCGACATCGAGCCCGGTGGTTTTTCACTACCTTACCAATTGTGCGTGTAACTGGCAGTCAATACCGTGCCGGGTGCCGGCAAGTGGCTGGTGTTGTTGTTATTGCGCAGCAACTGGCTGTAGAGCGGGTAGTAGTCGCGGTTGAACAGGTTCTGGATGCCGACGCTCACCTTGTCGTCTGCGGAGATCTGGTACTGGCTGACCAGGTCGACTGTCGTATAACTGCTCACCTGATGTCGACCAAAGCTGTCCACCCCATCGAGCCTGTAGTCCTTGGCATCGAAGAACGTGGCTTGCAAGCGGTTGCTCCAATCCAGGGTCGGCTTGTATTGCACGTAGGCGGTCAGCTTCAGCGGCGGAACGCGATAGCCGGTCATGTCTTGCCAGTCTTTACCGTCCGGTTTTTCTCGTCTGCGCATCCAGGTCGCACTCCCCCCTGCGCCCCACACAGCATCGTCCGACAGCCAATCGGCACTGGCTTCAGCACCGTAGATACGCTCCTTGGTGCGGGTCAGAATCAGGCCATTGTTGAAACTTTGCACATCCCCCAATTTGGAGGTGGTGTAGAACAGTGCCAGGGTGCCGAGGGTGTTGCTGCCCAGGTCTCCTCGCCAGCCAAGCTCATAGTTGTTGGTCTTGACCGGCTCCAGGTTCGATGCGCCGATGTCGAAGCCACGGCGCGCATTGCGCAGCTGGATGCCCACGTCGGGCAACTGGAAGCCCTGGCTGAAGGAGGCGTAGATTTCCTGGCCGAGTACCGGCGAGTAGACGATGCCCAGGTTCGACAGCACCGCATCGTAATCAATGTCGCCACCCTTCACCGCCACCGGGGAGGCAGACGTGGATTCGGACAACGGAACGAAGTCATCGAATTCGGCGGTGGAGTATTCGTAGCGCAGGCCGCCGTCGACCGACCAATGCTCATCGAAGCGATGCTGCAGCTGGGCGAAGGCACCGGCGCTTCGCGTCCTCAGCGGGGGCATGTACGTGAGCTTGCCGGTCTTGTCGAAAACCAGGCCGCCACTGGCGTCATAAGCCGCCGGGTCGAAGACATCGAGCGGCATGTCGCTGCGCTCCTGGTTATAGTCACCACCCCACACCAGTTCGGTACTGCCGCTGTCACCAATCGGCGTGCGCAGGGTCAGGCGGCTTCCGAAGACTTCGCTGTTTTGCATGATCTGGTCAACACTGCCGCCGCGGGTAGCAACGGCACGGGCATCGAACGGGGTGAAGCGTGTGAAGTAGTCCCGGTAGTACATCTGGGCAGAAAGCCGGCTGCCGAGGATGTCGAGATTTTCATACTCCAGGTTCACCAGCGTGTTGCGAATGCGGTTCTGCTCGTCAAGATCCAGGCCCTTGATCGTATTGGCCGGCACAGAGCCAGCAGGGAGTTTCGCGACGCTTGGGTCGGTAGCGTAATCGGTGTCCTGGCGGGCATCGTAGTGGCTGACTGCAAGCTGCACTCGCTGGTTCTCGTCAATGTGCAGCCCCAGCTTGCCGCCAACGTTGTAGATGTTCGAATCGAACAGGTCGCCTTGGCTTGGCTCCGGGGCGATCCGGTCACCGTGCGCATCATACGAGGCACCGATATGGCGGGTACCGAAGTCGAACGAGTAGTCCACCGCACCCTGAGAGCCGGCGAAATATTGCTGGAACTGCCCCCCCAGGCCATCGCTGCCAAGGCGGGTCAGCGGCGAGGTCGCGCTCAGGCTGGTTTCGGCGCGGTTTTCACCACCCGCGGGCCGTGTGGTAATGGAGATGATGCCCCCCGTGGCGCCGCTGCCGTAGATGGCGCTGCTGCCACGAATGACTTCGACCCGTTCGATCAGTGCCGGGTCGATGTTGGCCAGGTTGCGCGAGGAGTCGCGGTTGGTATTGAGCGGCACCCCGTCGACCATGACCAGCATGCTGCGCCCGCGCAGGGTCTGGCCATACTCGGTGACGGTGCGGCTGGAGTCGGACATGCCGGGAACCGCCTTGGCCAGTACCGTAGCCAGGCTCTCTGACCCCTGGCGCAGCTCCTGCAGTTGTTCATGCTCGAGAATGGTGGATTGCCGCGTTGCGGAAACCAGGCTGCTGCTGGTGCGCGAGGCGGTGATTTCCGTCTGGGCCATTTCCACGGGTCCGCTCTGGATTCCAGCACTTGATGCAGGGGCACCCTGCGCGACGATGACGAACGTGCGCTCATCCTTGGCCTGTACTTGCAAGCCACTGTCCTTTAGCAGTGTTCGAAGTGCTTCCTCGGGTGTGAACCGCCCCTTCACCGCAGGCGCGTTTCGGCCTGCACCAAGATCGCTGGCGAAGATGATCTGTACCGAAGATTGCTGTGCGAGCGCGTTGATGGCATCGCCCAGCGGTGCGGCGGGGAGATCCACGTTCACCTTTTCCCGGCCCTGGGCCGACATTGCGATGAGCAGGCTACTGGCAAGCAATGACAGGCGTAGCTGGCGACTGCGGAGGGGAAAATGCACTTCTCGAGTTCCTTTTTGTGGTTGGGCTTTTTCAGTAGCCGCCATGGGGATCGAGAAACCCTACCTGCGCCTGAGAATTATTTTCTTGTCGGTTTGCGTTGAATCCGGACGCTGCCGTCCCCTACCTGCAGCACGGCGACAGGCAGGATGCTGGGCAGCAGATCCAGTAGCAGGTCGACATTGCGCGCTTCGAACACCCCCGTCACCTTGAGTGCGGCCAGGCTTGGGTCGCTCAGCTCGATGGGGGCCTTGCGATAGTGGCGCAACAACGACACCGCTTCATCCAGCGGCGTCTGCTCGAACACGATGCGATCATCTTTCCATGCCATCGCCTTGGAGGCGTCAGCCTTTGCAACCGGCATCAGTTGCCCGCCAATCGAGTCGACCTGTTGCCCTGGCCTCAGGGTGACAGGCGCCTGTGCTGCAGCAGCAGCGGTGACGTCCACGCGCCCACGGGCCAGGGTCACACGCACCGCGTCGTTATCCAGCCGGCGGACATTGAACAGCGTACCGAGCACCTCGACTTTCACCATGCCAGCGGACACTACGAAGGGGCGGTACACGGCCGAGGACACATCGAAAAGCGCCTGCCCTGCGCGCAGGTCGACTTCGCGGCTGAGCAGACGCCAACTGATATCGACATGCGTGCCACTGTCGAGCAGCAGCTTGCTTCCATCGCTCAGCAGCACAGTGCGCCGCTCACCAATGGCGGTAGCGAAACGCTCGCTCTTGTAGGCTGGGTTCAGCCACGCCAGGGCCGCAAAGGCGATCGCAACCGCTAGTGTGATACCGGCCGACTTCACCGCTTTGGAGGGCGCTGGCCTGGACGGCGGCATGGGGAACAGCTGCTTGAGCTCTTCACGATGTCGCCCCAGTGCCTCGTCCAATGGCACCTGTTCGGGCTGCTTGGTCATGGATGCACCTCATCGCGCCCAAGCCGTTGCCTGCACGCAGCCAACCCCAGGCGCAGGTGCTTTTCCACTGTCTTGATGGAGATACCGAGGCGAGCGGCTACTTCTGCCTGGGGGATTTCGTGAATCTTGTGCATGACGAAAACAGCCTGACAGCGAGGTGGGAGGTCTGTGATAGCGTCGACGAGCAGTTGAAACTCGCGCTCGCTGTCATACCTGGTCATCGGGGTGGCTGCCGGGCAGGCCACCTCAGGCAGCTCGGAGATAGCCTCTACCCAGGCGCCTCGGCGGCGATCGCTACGATAGCGACTCACGGCGGTGTCGTGGGAGATTTTTCGTAGCAGGGCCAGTGGGGTTCTGACGTCTTCTTTCTCACCGCGCTCAAGCAACTGCACACACACGTCATGCACTACATCGCGCGCCACGCTTCTGTCGCCGAAGCGTCGGCGAATGTGGTCCACCAGCTCGTCATAGTGACGGACCAATGTAGACAGCAGCGACGGTTTGGCGGGATCGAACGACACGATGCATCCTGGATAAGAGGTAGGCCTCGAAAACAAGACACAAGTGTAAATGAGAAATAATTGCGAATAAACAAGCTACAGCATCGAGCCATGCTAAATCGAGAGAGGGCGAGGAATGGTCAGACCGTTGGCAATGGCACTGGCTTCCAGCTTTGCACGCTCCGCATCCAGAAAGACATAGGCGGCTTGCAGCGTGGTGATCTTCGCTTGAATTTCGGCCATCTTGCCGGCTACCAACATCGCGCCTTGGGCGCAATCGATCGTGTTACCGCGCTTGGCCGCAAGGATGTCGCCAATCTCGGCGAGCGAAAAACCGCCGCTCTGGGCACTTTGAATAAAGGCCAGGTCAACAACGGTCTGGTCGCTGTAGCTGCGGTAATTGTTGGCTTGGCGATGGGCCACGATAAGCCCGAGTTGCTCGTAATAACGCAATGTATGGCGGCCCACCCCACTCCGGCGCTCCAACTCTCCGACATTCACGATAAAAATTCCTTGACTGTAGAGTAGGCTCTACACCTTAGCCTGCGCCGATCATCCAGACAAGGATTCAGATATGAGCGTGGAATGCTTCGTCACTGGCGGCAGTGGGTTTGTGGGTCAACATCTGCTGGCCCATCTTACCGCGACAGGGCACAAGACCTGGGTGCTCATGCGCAACCCTGCAAACATCGAACGCCTCAAAGAGCAGGTAGGCCAACTGGGAGGTAATCCCGCGTATTTAAACGCAGTTGAAGGAGACATCAGCAGGGATGGGCTTGGACTCAGCGAAGCATACAGGCAATGCGTAACTTCGGCCGCCGTGGTCTTTCACCTCGCGGCGCAGTTTACCTGGGGCCTTACAATCGAACAGGCCCGCGCAGTCAACGTACAAGGGGCGCTGAGGGTCGCCAGGCTTGCGGCGAGCCAGCGTATCCGCTTGCTGATGGCTGGCGGTTATATGCTGCAGAACCTTACTCATCTTGCAAGTATCGGGGTTGATACCGCGCACCCTGAAAACACCAATTGGCCTGCAGTATACGGCCGTGTCGGGGGCTACGAAGGCAGCAAGCTGGAGTCCCATTTCGCAGTCATCCGTTACATGCAGGAGGTAGGCGCAGATTACTCGATCGTTCATCCTGCTACGGTATGTGGTCACAGCGAGAGTGGGCATATCCCTGAAGGTCAACCTCTGGTGGACCTCATCAGAAACCTGGCACTGGGCCGGTTCAAGGCTGTCCCCGGTTCCGCCAGGCACTGGTTGCCGCTGGTCAGCGTGGATTATCTGGTAAAGATGATGACGTGCGTGGCGTTCGACCCATCAATGGTCAACCGGCAGGTCCTGGCGCTGTATGAGCACACGCCGAACCTGCAGGGTATGCTTGAGCAAATTGCACAAACGCTGGATATAGAGCCCCCCCGCCGCCATGTACCCATAGGGTTGCTGAAGTGGCTGTTGGCGATTCCAGGACTGGCCAACCGATTATCGATCAGCGCGGAGTCACTGAACTTCATCCAGACGCAGCGGTTCGACATGAACGACAGCCAGCAACTGGAACGAAAGTATCAGTTGGCCCATCCCGACATGACGCGAACTTTGGAAAAGACGGTGCGCTACGTTGAGGGTTACTTGCCCAATCGTCATGTTCATACTTCTGCATACCCTGCCGGAAGATAACAAACGGGTTCTGATAGAACGCGTGATTCTGTCGAACATTCCAGCAACTTCGGTGTTATATTGTTGCACATGAACCGGATGGTTACTTCCTGACCGTCTGGTTAGTTAAAGCGTGTCGACGCTCAACTTGGTCTTTAGGGAAAAAGGCGTGTGAATTGACGTGAAGCGTGACATCCACCTCGTTGTGCTACTGCTATCGGTCATCGGTTGCTCTCTCGCCTCGCTAACGCTGTGGAAGGTCATGGCTTCTCGCGAGCGTGCCCTGGAAGACGTCAATGTCCATGGTCTTAACCTGACCCAGGCATTGTCCACCTATTCGGAAGGTATTGTCCGTCAGAGCTCAATGCTGCTGCTCGGGCTGGTCGAGCGCCTGGAAACCGAAGGCTCCGGACCTGCGCAGATCGAGCGGCTGGATCAACTGGTCAAGCGCCAGCAACCATTGATGCCGCCAATGAGCGGCATCATGATCTACGCCAGGGACGGACGCTGGCTGATGTCGTCCAACCAGCCGACCCCCGTCGGTGCCAACAGCAGCGACCGCGCCTTTTTCATACACCATCGTGACGACCCGTCCCGCGACCCTTTCATCGGCCTGCCAATCCGTAGCCGCGTCAACCAGGAATGGGTGATCACCATCAGCCGACGGTTCAACGATGACCATGGCGAATTCGCCGGCGTTGTCGCCATGACGCTTGGCGTGGAGAACTTCCTGCAGCTATTCGGCAAACTCGATGTCGGCCATGAGGGTGCCATCGGGCTGGCCTATACCGACGGTTCCATGCTGGTGCGCTACCCGTTTCGGGAACAGGACATGGGTCGCAACTTTTCGAAGTCGCCCATCTTTACCAAGTATCTCGTCGACCAGTCAGCAGGCACTGCATCGTTCACCTCCAGCCTGGACGGCGTGGAGCGCCTCTATGCGTTTCGCAAGAGCGACAAGCTACCCTTGGTGACAACGGTCGCGCTGGGCAAGCAGGAGGCACTCTCGGCCTGGCGGCTCGAGGCGCTGCTGTCAACGCTGGTGGTCGCTGTGCTGCTGGCATTGACCGGGGCCATTGGCTGGCTGTTGATTCGCGCCATGAGCCGGCGAAATGCGGTCGAAAGCGAGCTTCGACTGACCCAGCAACGGCTACTCGACAGCAACCAGCAGCTCGAGAGCCTGGCGATGCACGATGCGCTCACGGGGCTTGCCAACCGGCGCTGCTTTGACGAAGCGCTGACTCAGGAAATCCGCACGGCCCATCGCAATGGCACCACGCTGGCTTTGCTGATGATCGACATCGATCATTTCAAACCCTACAACGACACCTACGGGCATCCGGCGGGCGATGCCTGCCTGCAGCAGATAGCCTCCCTGCTCTCCTCCTGCATTCGCCGCCCTCGCGACCTGCTGGCACGCTACGGGGGTGAGGAAATGGCGGTAATCCTGCCCGATACCGACAACGATGGAGCGGCCGTCGTCGCCAGGCTGATGCTCGAGCGCCTGGCCTTGCAAGCCATCCCTCACAAAGGCAGCCCATTCGGACACATAACCGCCAGTATCGGCATCGCCTGCTCCGATGGTACGGCCCTGGACAGCGCGCCATCACTGATTGAGCGCGCCGACCGGGCGCTCTATATCGCCAAGCAGGCCGGCCGCAATCGCCTCCATGTCGACCGGGCGAAGACATAAAGCCAAATAACAAGGAATGTATAAATGCAATCTCATTTCAGCAAAGGCTTGCTCTTTGCACTCTGCGCCGCTGCACTGAATGCAACGATCGGTGTACTCAGCAAGGTATTGATGAACAGTGGATTCAGCTCCAGCAGCATCGCCCTGATAAAAACAGTCCTCGGCTGCCTGTTGCTGTCAGCACTGCTACTGTTCCTCAAGCGGCCACTGCATACGGCCAAATGGTTCCATGCCGCCGTTTGCGCCTTTCTTGGCATTTTTGTGCTGTTCCACTTTGAGACTTCGGCCTATAGCCATTACGCCGCGGCAGGCGTCGTGGTGATCCTGATGGCAAGCGCCTCCATTTCTTCGATATTACTGGGACGGATAGTCCTCAAGGATCCAATCACCGCCAATGCGACAGTAGGCGCCGGTTTGACCATAGCTGGTATTGCCGTGATTTTTGGAGCCGACCTGGAACAAGGCTTCACGCTGCAAGGTGCAGTGCTCGCTTCGATCGGAGGCTGCGGTTATGGCGCATTTTCGGTTGCCATGAAGCGCATGGGCGTTTCCGGGGGGCTGCATTTCACCCGGCAACTATTGTTTTTCGGCAGCCTCTACCTGCTGATGCCGGCTGCAACCGATGGGTTCAACATTGGCGAGCTGTCGCTGGTGGCGGTCATGGCACTGCTGGCGCTGGCCGCGTTGCCGACCATCCTCGGCTTCTTCTGTACCACCAAGGCCATCGAGTACCTGAAACCCTCGCAAGTCCAGGCGCTGGAGCTGACCGAGCCGCTGTTTGCCGCACTGCTGGCGTTCGTGGTGCTCAATGAAGTACCGCGGGACACGTTGTACCTGGGGGCCGGGCTGATTCTCTTCGGCCTGTGCTTCTCCAATGAGCTGATCCGACTGGGCAGGAAAGCGCCACAGCCGTCCAAAGCATGAAACGCGTGCGAGCAAGCACCTCGAGGCATGCATGCTCGCACGGCCGCATTACCAGATCGCAATATCGTAGGTGAGATAAATCCGGTTGCTGTCACGACCTCGGGCAAAGTCAGAGCGGTATACATAGTTGCGAAGTTTCACGCCCAGCCCTTTGACTGGCCCGGACTGCACCACGTAGGCAAGCTCCACATCACGCTCCCACTCGCTGAGCCCGGCATCACCGGAACGACCGTTGTCCCCGCTCAGGTAACGCGCCATGAAGGTCAGCCCGGGCACACCGGCCGCTGCAAAGTTGTAGGCGTAGCTCGCCATCCAGGTTTTCTCTTCCTCCTCGATGAACTTGCCTATGCCAACGTTACTGAACGAGTAAACCGTCGCGCCGCTGATGTACGGCAGCCCTGCCTCGCCGTCGAGCACCTGGTAACCGGCACCGACAGTGTGCCCCGAGTGGGTATAGGACAGCTGCCCACTGAACATGTCATTGTCTATCTGACCACCATGAGCGGCCCCGCTGTCGCGGCTCTTGAAATAGCGCAAGTCGGTGGTCAATACACCGCCGGCCAACGGCAGGTCGTGGACCAGACCTAGGTAGTCCTGGCGATAGAAGTGTTCGAGCTGGCCGTGGAAATAGCTCAAGCGCAGCTGCTTGCTGGCGGCATAGTCGGCCCCGGCAAAGCTGAAATCGCCAGACTCGCTGCCACTGTAACCATCCAGGAACAGGCCGGTGCTGTCGGAGGAGTCCCGCTGCTTGAAACGGTCCAGGTGGCCGGCGGTCAGGGTCAGGCCATCGACATCAGTACTGGTCAGCTGCGTACCCTGGTAAGTCTGAGGCAACAATCGTGCATCGTTGTACACCAGCACCGGAGTCTTGGGCAGCAAGGTGCCATGCTTGACGATGGTCTGCCCCAGTCGCGCCTTGGCGGTTACCCCGGCACTGGCGAACTCGTCCGCGGCACGGCCATCGTCATGCACCGGCAGCAAGCCGGTACCGCTGCGGCCGCGGCCCGAATCGAGCCGTACGCCTACAAGCCCCAGGGCATCGAGCCCCAGGCCCAGCGGGCCTTGGGTGAACCCTGATTGGTAGTCGAGCAGAAAACCCTGTGCCCATTCCACACGCTCGCTCTTTGCAGTTGCAGCAGCGCGGGCGCTCATGCCTTGTTCGTCGCGGAAGTTCTCGTTGAAGTAAACGTTGCGCAGCTGCAGCTTGAGCTTGCCGTCGTCGATGAATCCGGCAGCGCCGGCCACAGGCAGCCAGCCGCAGAGCAGGCCACAGGTGGCCCGGCGGAAAACAGTTCGGGACATTTTCGATACTCTGTTGTTGTTCTTGGATGAGGTGGGCGCCAGCGGCGCCCGAAGCCGATCAGACGAAGAAGGACAAGGCACCCGTGACCAAGGCCAGTGCGGTGATGACCAGTGATGTCAGCACCGCCCATTTCACGGTGGCCTTCTGGAAGTCGCCGATGTCGCGATCGACCATGCCCACCAGCAGCAAGGTCGAGGCCACCAGCGGGCTCATCAGGTGCACTGGCTGCCCCAGCACCGAGGCGCGGGCGATTTCAACCGGGTCGATGCCGTAGGCGGCCGCAGCGTTGGCAAGGATCGGCACCACGCCAAAGTAGTAAGCGTCGTTGGACAGTACGAAGGTCAGCGGCATGCTGGTCAGCGCCACCACCAGCGGGAACCAGTGGCTCCACGCCTCGGGAATCCAGTCGACCAGGGTCTGCGCCAGCGCATCGACCATCTTGGTGCCCGAGAAGATCCCCGCGAAGATGCCTGCGGCGAATACCAGCAGTACCACTGTCATGGCATTGCCAGAATGGGCGAGGATGCGCTCTTTCTGCAGATCCAGCTGCGGGTAGTTGATCATCAGCGCCGCGACGAAACCGATCATGAACAACAGTGCGGAATGCATCACACCCATCACCAGCGCTGCCATGACGGCAATCACCAGCACCAGGTTCACATACGCCAGGCGTGGGCGCTTATGTGGGCTCTCGCCGAGGATTTCCTTGATGTAGCAGTTGCCGCCACCCGACTCCAGGGCGATGTTGCCGATGCGTCGGCGCTCGGCGCGGCCCAGCAGGAACGCGGTGAACACCACCCAGGCCGCACCGCCGATCACGGTCGGCAGCATCGGGATGAAATACTCGGTCGCATCCAGCCCGAGCGCGGCAATGGCCCGGGTAGCCGGACCACCCCAAGGGCTCATGCCACTCATGATGCTCAGCGACAGCATGGATACCGTGGCCAGGATCATCGGGTTCATGCCGATGCGCTTGTACAGCGGCAGCATGGCCGCACAGGTAATCATGTAGGTGGTGGTGCCATCACCGTCGAGCGCCACCAGCAGCGAGAGCAGCGCGGTACCGATGGCGATCTTGACCGGGTCGCCATTGACGCGCTTGAGGATCTTGCGGATCAGCGGGTCGAACAGGCCGGCATCGATCATCAGGCCGAAGAACAGGATAGCGAACAACAACAGGGCCGCCGAGGGCGCCACCATTTTCAAGCCATCGAGCATCATCTTGCCCAGCTCGGGGGCGAAGCCGCCGATCACTGCAAAGACAATGGGTACCACGGTGAGCGCAACGATTGGCGACAGGCGTTTGCTCATGATCAGGTAGGTGAAGGTCACCACCATGATCAGGCCCAGGAGTGCGAGCATGGTTTTTTCTCTTGTTTTTATTCTATTGCGGCCATCGGCAAGGCAGACGGCCCCCTACCCCACTCGGCATCGCTGGGATGCTGAGTGGGATTCTAAGTCAACTATGGAAGGTGAGGAGGCTTTTCAGCCGCGATGCCGAGGCTCGGCAGACCAGTCGGCCTGCGCAATATCCGCCTCTTCCGGTGCAGCCGGAATGCCGTTCAGGCGGCGCAGCAAGGTTTCCCGCTCACAGGCATTCTCCGACAGCGAGATGACCACCGTGGCCACGGCATTGCTGGCCAGGCTGGTCAGGGCACGCGCCTCGGACATGAAGCGATCGATGCCGATCAGCAAGGCAAGCCCTGCCAACGGGATGTCGTGAATGACGGTCAAGGTCGAAGCCAGCGCAACGAAACCACTGCCGGTCACACCCGCTGCGCCTTTTGACGACAACAGCATGATCGCCAGCATCGTTACCGTCTGGCCGAGGCTCAGGTCGATGTTGCAGGCTTGAGCGATGAAGACCGCCGCCAACGACAGGTAGATGGCAGTACCGTCGAGGTTGAAGGAGTAACCGGTTGGCAGTACCAGCCCGACCACACCTTTCTTGCAGCCCAGTTTCTCCAGCTTTTCCAGCATGCGCGGCAGTACAGGCTCGGTGGACGAGGTGCCGAGCACCACCAGAAACTCCTCGCGGAAATAGCGCAGCAGCTTCCACAAGCTGAAGCCATGGGCACGGCAGATGCCGCCAAGCACCACCAGCACGAAAAACGCACAGGCGATGTAGAGCGTACCTACCAGCTTGGCCAGTGCACCCAGGGACGTCACGCCATACTGCCCGACGGTGAAGGCCAGGGCACCGAAGGCGCCGACCGGTGCGAAACGCATCAGGTAGCCAAAGATGCGAAACACCATGGTCGAAGCAGACTCCAGCACATCGAGTACCGGCTTGCCCTTCTTGCCCATCGAAGACAAGGCGAAGCCGCTGAGCACCGCGATGAACAGCACTGGCAACACTTCACCCTTGTTGAACGCCCCGATGAACGTGTCGGGAATGATATGCATGAAGAAGTCGACCACGCTGAGCTTCGCCGCAGATGCGGCGTACTGGCCGAGCCCCGCAGTGCTGAGAGTGGCAGGGTCGATGTTCATGCCGACACCAGGGCGGAACAGGTATACCGCTGCCAGGCCGATCATCAGGCTGATGACAGTCAATACCAGGAACAGCAGCAAGGTCTTGCTCATCAAACGCCCGAGGGAGCGCTTGTCGGTCATCCCGGCGATACCGGTGACGATGGTGCAGAAAACCACCGGCGCGATCATCATCTTGATCAGCTTGATGAACGCATCACCCAGAGGCTTGAGCGCAACGGCCTGTTGCGCCCAGAAGTGACCGACCACCACGCCCAGCAGGACGGCGCAGAGGATCTGGAAGTACAGCGATTTGGCGAGTCTCATGAGGCATCACCCATTGTTGAAATTGTGCGGATGCGCTTGTTGCGAATGTACAGGTCCGGACTACCGCCTGGGCCTACCCCGCCAACCTGCGGAATGTAGGCGCGTAAACGAAGCCTGAGAACAACCGCCGGGCAGTTCGCACCACAGAGGCCTGAATCGTCTTGCCATCTGCGCCACTGCGCGACAGCGCGACATCGATACCGCCGCTTGGATGTTCCAGACGCACTTCGGTCAACTGCACGGCGCCCTCGCCCAGCAGATCGCCGATCACCGTACCTGGGCTGACGCAGGCAGTCGCCAGCCCTATCGCTCCGGTGATGGCCAAGGCGCGGTGGCAGTTGTGCGGCATGAAGTAGCGAACCTGCAACGTGCCGTCATAACGGGGCTTGGATACCAGCACCGGTTTGGGAATGACCATGCCGCTGACATCACCCAGGCCCATGGCCTTGCCGGCCTTCAGGCGCAACGCCTCGAGGCGCTCGAGCAGTTCGCCGTTGGCGTCGAGTTCGGCCGGGGATTCCGAGCCGGTGACGCCCAGCTGGCTGGCCTCCACCACCATCATCGGCATGGCCATGTCGATGCAGGTGACCGCAACGCCGTCGATCACATCCTTGGCCTTGCCAGTCGGGAACAGTTTGCCGGTCTTGCTGCCGACCGCATCGAGGAAGGTCAGGTGTACCGGGGCGGCAGTGCCCGGTACGCCATCGATCGCCGTGCGGCCTTCATAGCGCACGATGCCGCCGGGGGTTTCCACCAGCGAATTGACGAAAGTGCCGGTGTTCAGGTTGCGAATACGCACCAGCGTCTTGCCGTCCTGGCCTTTGACAAGACCTTGCTCGATGGCGAACGGGCCAACGGCGCACAGCATGTTGCCGCAGTTGGGCGCGGTATCGACCCGGCGCTGGGCGACCATGACCTGCACGAACAGGTAATCGACGTCGGCGTCGGCATGCAGCGAGGGGCTGACAATCGCTACCTTGCTGGTCTGCGGGCTACCGCCACCGATGCCGTCGATTTCCAGTTCATGCCCGGAACCCATCAGGTTGATCAGCAATTCGTCGCGTTCGACCACATTGGCAGGAAGGTCCCATGCATGGAAAAAGGGGCCCTTGGAGGTGCCACCGCGCATGAGTACGCAAGGAATTCGTTGCATGATTTCGCACTCTTGTTGATCAATGGACATCATTGATGCTGTGGACAAAAGATTGACAGGGATGGATAAATCAATCCAATGCAAATATCGTAGTTATTGTTCCGATTTGAGCATCAATACCGAACCCAATGCCAAGAGCGATCCGAGATGGAATATGAGCTGCAAGACATACGATCTTTCGTGAAAATCGCCGAACTCGGCAGCTTCCACGAAGCCGCAGAAGCGCTGCACCTGTCCCAGCCCGCCTTGAGCCGACGGATCAAGAAGCTCGAGGAAGGCTTGGGCACTTCGTTGCTGGAACGCACTACTCGTCGGGTCAGCCTGACCAGCGTCGGGCGTGACTTCCTGCCCAAGGCCAGGCGCCTGCTGGATGACTTCGAAGACTCGATCCTGAGCATTCGCGAACTCGCAGAACGACAGACCGGCCAGGTAACCCTCGCCTGTATTCCGACCGCAGCGTTCTATTTCCTGCCATCGGTGATCCGCGACTACAACGAGCAATACCCCAAGATCCGCATTCGTCTGCTGGACCTCAGTGCCAACGACGGGCTCGAAGCCGTGCTGCGGGGTGAAGCCGATTTCGGCATCAACATGATGAGTGGCCAGCACCCGGACATCGAGTTCGTCTCCCTGGTACAGGAGCACTTCGTGCTGGCCTGCCGCAGGGACCACAAGCTGGCGAACCGTGAGGCCGTCACCTGGACAGAACTGGCCGACTACCGCCTGATCGGCGTAGGCCGGCTTAGCGGTAACCGGATGCTGCTGGACCATGCCCTGTCCGGGCTCAACCTGCGGCCCAAGTGGTTCTATGAGGTTCAGCACCTGTCGACCTCGCTGGGCATGGTCGAGGCCGGGCTGGGCGTGTCGGCCATGCCCAGCCTGGCCATGCCCAGCGCCGACCACCCGACCCTGGTCAGCGTGCCGCTGATCGAGCCCCAGGTAACCCGCACCCTGGGGTTGGTCTACCGCAGAGGGGCGTCGCTGTCGCCGGCAGCGGAGAAGTTCGTGTCGATCCTGCTGGACAAGTGGCCCAACCGTTGAACGAAATGCCTTGCTTCCGGCTCGGCACGGCGCAGGGGAAATACGGGCTGAGTTCATGGTTCACTCCCCGCCCAGGCCCAGCTTGTTGGGCCGGCGCTTCTCGATTGCAAACTTGAGCAGTGCCGCGCTGCGGAACAGGCCATGGGCAAACTTGCCATAGGGCAGCGTGATGAACAGCGCCATCACCGTCCCCAGGTGAAGCGCCAGCACGATCGCCATCGCTGCGGTATCACGCAGGCCCAGCAAGGCGAGGCCTGTGGCGCTGACCAACAGCAGAAGCAGAATGAAGGCCCGGTCCATGGGGCGCTGGGCCACATCGCCCTGCTCCGGCGCCCTGCGCAGGTTCAGCGCCAGCAACCCGGCCGGCCCGACAATCAAGCCAATTCCGCCCAGGGTTCCGAGCAACACCGGTGCACTCAGCAGCGGGTACGGCGCCTGCTGGCCCAGCAGGTAGTGATAACCGGTGGCGACCACCGTGGCGGCAAAGCACAGCATGAAGCCGTAGAAGGTGAAGTGATGGAAGCGACGGCGCCAGAGCGTGTAGCGATCATCGGCATTGTTGCAACCTTGGCCGTGCCCACCGTCGAGGTATTTCAGGGTCAACACCGCGCTTGATGCCTCGAACACCGCCCCTTTGGCCGGTTGCGCCAGCGCCTCGGCAGGCGAGACCGAGCGCCAGAAGCGACGTACCGCCACCGCCAGGGCCAGCGCTGCAGCGGCAAAGACGCTACCGAACATCAGTGCCAGGGTGTTGTGCGGGAAGACCGCATAGAAATTCCCAGCCAACCGCCCGGGCAGCAGCGTGCCGTTGACGAACAAGGTCAGCAGCAGGAACAGCGACAAGGCTACGGCCAATGCACTGGCGACATAGGTGCCGTTGTGCCTGTACAGCCGCCCGAAGAGGGCCGGCCAGGCGTACTCGGCGTATGTCTGCCCGCGCACCTTGGCCATCGCCTGGGGCACGTTCACCGCGAATTCGTGGGGCTGCGCGTACTGGCAGGCATGCAGGCAGGCGCCGCAGTTGTGGCACAGGTTGGCCAGGTAATGGATATCGGCCTTGCCGAACTCCAGCCTGCGGGTCATCGCCGGGAAAACGGCGCAAAAGCCCTCGCAGTAACGGCAGGCATTGCAGATCCGCATTTGCCGGTCCACTTCCTGCTCCTCGACGTTCAACACCGGGATCAGTTCGAGGGCCGGCCCGGCGGTGTCAGGCTGGCGTGGCTCAGGCAGTTGCGCAGTCATGGCTCTTCTCTTTTTCTGGATGTTCGTAACCCGCCGCCGCAGCAGCGCTGGTCCCGGCGATACGGCCGAAGGCGGTGCCGATGGACATGCCGACGCCTGCGGTGTAGCCCTTGCCCAGTACATTGCCCGCCATCATTTCGCCGGCAACGAACAGGTTCGGGCTGGGACGCCCGTCGAAATGGACGGCGGCGGTTTCATCGGTGCGCAGCCCCAGGTAGGTGAAAGTCACGCCAGGGCGCAGCGGGTAGCCGTAGTAAGGCGGCGTATCGATCGGGCGCGCCCAGTGGCTTTTCGCCGGTTCCAGGCCTGCGGTGTGACAGTCGTCCAGCCGGGTGTGGTCGAAAGTGCCCACCTGGCAGGCTCGGTTGTAGGCATGCACGGTTTCCAGGAAGGCCTGCACAGGCAAACCGAGCAGGCCGGCCAACGCCTCCAGGCTATCGGCAGTGGCGCCTGGAAAAACCGGTGGCATGAAGCGCCCGAGGGCTTTCTGGTCGATGATAGAGAACCCCACCTGCCCAGGCTGATGCGCCACCAGGCGCCCCCAGATGGCATAGCGCTTGGGCCAGAAATCCTCGCCTTCATCGTAGAAGCGCTGGCCATCGCGGTTGACCACCACGCCCAGCGACACACAATCGATGCGCGTGCAGATGCCGCCGTCGTACAACGGCGCACGAGCATCGATCGCCACCATGTGCGCCTGGGTCGGGTCGCCAATCGTGTCGGCGCCCTGTTCGATCATGCGGCGCAACAGCACCCCGTCATTGAAGCGCGTGCCACGGATCAGGAAATTGTCCGAAGGCCACTCCCCTCGCTCGTTCTGCCCCCACGCCTCGCGCAACCACTCACGGTTGGACTCGAAGCCGCCGGCGGCAAGCACACAGGTACGCGCCTCGATGCGCTCGGCAGGCAGGTGTCGCCCCTGAACCTCACGCGCCGGCACATGGGCCGCGACGAAGCGTCCGCCCTGCAGTTCGATGTCGGCTACTGGCGTGTCGTAACGTATCTGTACGCCAAGGTTTTCGGCGCTGCGAAAGTAGGCGTTGACCAGTGCCTTGCCGCCGCCCATGAAGAAGGCGTTGGTCCTTGCTGTGTGCAGCGCACCCGACAACGAGGGTTGAAAATGCACGCCATGGCGGCGCATCCACCCGCGACAACTGGAGGACGCGCGAATCACCAGCCGCGCAAGCTTTTCGTCGGTCTGGCCACCGGTAACCTTCAGCAGGTCCTGCCAGAATTCTTCTTCCGGGTACGCCTCGACCAGCACATCCTGCGGTCCATCATGCATACACCTCAAGTTGCGCGTGTGTTGTGAGTTGCCACCACGCCAGGCGCGGGGTGCGGCCTCGAGCAGCAGCACGCTGGCTCCGGCCTCTCGCGCCATCAGCGCGGCACAGAGGGCGGCATTGCCCCCTCCGATGACTAGCACATCGATCATTTCGCCTCCAGATCACGAAGAGCCGAATGTTCGGCTGCTCCTCGTGACCGGGGACTTTAATGAGCGCCCGCAGACCGCGAAACGCGATGGTCGGGGGGAGGCATTCAGTTTTTCTAAAGGGTCGGAACAAGCGCCCCCGGCGCCTGGGTCAAAGCAGCCGTGCGCCTGGCCATCGGCCCTGCTCCACCAGCTCCCGGGCAACGTCCTGCAGTACGATCCGCGTAGCCAGCGCCGCCGGTGAGAGCTCGTCATCAGTCAGGCTGACAATCACATTGCGACGCTGCGCCAGGGCTTCGTCGACAGCAAACACGCGCAGGCCCGCCTGATGCGCCCGGGCCACTGTCGCGCCTGGTTGGATGGTGGCGGCATGGCCCGCACACACGCAATCCATCAACAGCGACAGGCCATCGACTTCCATGACGATGCTGGCCTCCAGCCCTGCCCGCTCGAAAATCGAGCGCAACGTCGTGCGCAATCCATGCTGGTTGCTGGGCATCACCAACGGCAACGTCGCGATCTGTTGCAACGTGAGCGACTCGCCCCAGCCGTCCTTGACCAGCGGTGCGGGAACCAGCACGAACAGCCGCTCCGTCAGCAGCCCCCGCACCTCCAGGCGCGGCCCCGTCTCTGCCTGGAACAGCACCGCCAGGTCAAGGTGCCTGGCATTGAGCTGGTTCATCAGGTAACCAGACAGCATCTCCACCAGGTGCAGACGGATATCGGGATAGCGCTCTCGCATCCTGTCGATCAAGGCAAGGCCAAGAATCGAAGCCGTGGTCGGAGCCAGCCCCACGCTGGCATAGCCGCTCATGCGGCCACTTTGAGCTGCCAGCACAGCATGTTCCGCCTGACGAAGCGCAAGACGCGCATGGTATTCGAAGGCCAGTCCGGCCGCGGTCGGCGCTACGCCGGTGCTCGAACGCGTCAAAAGCCGGGTACTCACCTCGCTCTCCAGCTTCGACAGTTGCTGGCTCAGTGCGGAGGCGCCGACCCCGAGCTCGACCGCCGCCCGGCCAAGACTGCCGTACTCCAGAACACTCAGGAAATAGCGAAGCTGACGTAACTCCATACAGATCTCTTCAACGATGGGGGCAGGCCTGGAGCATGTTAAACGTATTTGCACAGCGTGGGCGGTCAAGCCTTGATCGACAGGACGCTATGGTGGAACGGACTGGCCCGCCCTCATGGAACTGCATATAGCTGGATGATTGAGCAGGGCCTCTGTGGGAGCGGGCGTGTCGAGGCGTCGAACCGCCGCGAACACCGGCGCAGCCGGTGCCAACCACCGCGTTGAATTCTTCGCGGGCACGCCCGCTCCCACAGAGGCCGCGTCGCGCTTGCGAATTGAGTTCTCTGCGCGACAGCGCAGCCCAAAGGGCTGGGCGATCTCCTGCAAGGCCTTCTTTTCGTCTGCAGGAACCAATCTGGCAGGCCTTGCAATACATGCGAAAAATCGTATATTTGAAAAACCATATATATCAAGCATGAAAAGCAAACACCGAGAACTGCCATGACTGACTCGCTGACCCCGACCCAGGTCTTCAAATGCCTCGCCGACGAGAACCGCATTCGGATGATGCTGCTGATCGCTCGCGAGGAAGAGCTGTGCGTCTGTGAACTGATCTGCGCCCTGGAAGAAAGCCAACCCAAGGTTTCTCGCCACCTCGCACAACTGCGCACCTGCGGCCTGCTCGAAGACCGCAGGCAGGGCCAATGGGTTTACTACCGCCTGCATCCAGAGCTTCCCGCCTGGGTACGCGATGTCCTGGTAACCACGCTGGATGCCAATCGCGAATGGTTGAGCACCAGCGCCAAACGACTGGACACCATGGGTGACCGCCCTCAGCGCGTCGCTGCCTGCTGCTGACCACTGCCGAGAAAAAAAGGCATTTCTCGCATTGCCTTTCGAACAACTGGATGCCGCCCGGCTCAAGGCCGAGCTGGCGATCATCGGAACGCGCTGACGTTCAGGGAGATACACCATGAGCAAAAGCCGGCTTTCCTTCCTCGACCGCTACCTGACGGTCTGGATCTTCCTGGCCATGGGCCTGGGGATCGCTCTCGGAAGCCTGTTCCAGGGGTTGCCAGCGTGGCTGAACAGGCTGTCGGTGGGCTCGACGAACATCCCCATCGCAATCGGCCTGATCGTCATGATGTACCCGCCATTGGCGAAGGTGAAATACGAGGAGTTGCCACAGGTCTTCAAGGACAAGCACATCCTTGCACTGTCGCTGATCCAGAACTGGGTGATCGGCCCGGTGCTTATGTTCGGGCTGGCAGTAGTGTTCCTTTCCGACAAGCCCGAGTACATGACCGGCCTGATACTCATCGGCCTGGCGCGTTGCATCGCCATGGTGTTGGTATGGAACCAGATCGCCGGCGGCAATAACCAGTACGTGGCCGGCCTGGTCGCCTTCAACAGCATTTTCCAGATTCTGTTCTTCAGCGTGTACGCCTGGATCTTCCTGGGCCTGCTGCCGCCACTGTTCGGCCTGGAAGGTAGCGTCATCGAGACCAGCTTCCTCGATATAGCCCAATCGGTGTTGATCTACCTGGGTATCCCGTTCCTGGCCGGTTTCCTGACCCGCAAGACCCTGATCAGCCGTAAAGGCGCCACCTGGTACCAGGAGCACTTCATTCCGAAAATCAGCCCGCTGACCCTCGTGGCGTTGCTGCTGACCATCGTTGCCATGTTCAGCCTGAAAGGCGACATGGTGCTGCAACTGCCGCTGGACGTGCTGCGCATCGCCATCCCGCTGACCATCTATTTCGTGGTGATGTTCTTCTTCAGCTTCTGGATGGGCAAGCTACTGGAGGCCGACTACCCCCGCACCACTGCGCTGGCCTTCACCGCGGCAAGCAACAATTTCGAACTGGCCATTGCTGTGGCCATCGCCACCTTCGGCCTCGCCTCGCCGGTCGCGTTTGCCACCGTCATCGGGCCCTTGGTGGAAGTGCCGGTACTGATCTCGCTGGTTGGCGTGGCCTGGTGGCTCAAGCGTCGCTGGTTCGATCAGCCATCTGGCGCCTTGTCTCAGGAGTGAAACCATGACCGAACACCACATTCCCAACATCGACAACGACTTGGTCGATCTGCCGACAGCCGAGAAACTGGCGATCGCGCAGCAGTCCACCCACAAGCCTCGCATCCTGCTGCTGTACGGATCGACCCGCGAACGCTCGTTCAGCCGCCTGCTGACGGAAGAAGCGGCGCGCCTGCTGGAGCACTTCGGTGCCGAGACGCGCATCTTCAATCCGACCGGGCTGCCACTGACGGATGACGTGCCCGATGACCACCCCATGGTCAAGGAACTGCGCGATCTGGTGTTGTGGTCCGAAGGCATGGTCTGGTGCTCGCCGGAACGCCACGGTGCAATGACCGGCGTGTTCAAGTCGCAGATCGACTGGATCCCCCTGAGCATGGGCGCCGTACGGCCGACCCAGGGAAAGACCCTTGCAGTCATGCAGGTATGCGGTGGTTCGCAGTCGTTCAACGTGGTCAACCAGTTGCGCGTGCTTGGCCGCTGGATGCGCATGTTCACCATCCCTAACCAGTCGTCCGTGCCCAAGGCCTACCTGGAATTCAACGAAGCGGGCCGCATGAAACCGTCCCCGTACTACGACCGTGTCGTCGACGTCATGGAAGAACTGGTGAAGTTCACCCTGCTGTTACGCGACCGCGCCGACTACCTCGTCGACCGCTACTCCGAGCGCAAGGAGTCGGCCGAGGAATTGTCCAGGCGTGTCAATCAACGATCCATCTGAAGTCACAACTCGAGAACAAGACCATGGCAATCAAAGTAGGCATCAATGGGTTTGGCCGTATCGGTCGCCTGGCGCTGCGCGCGTCCTGGGGCTGGCCGGAATTCGAATTCGTCCAGATCAATGACCCGGCCGGCGACGCCGAGACCCACGCCCACCTGATCAATTTCGATTCGGTCCACGGGCGCTGGGATCGTGAAGCCGGGGCAGATGGCGACTCGGTGGTGATCGAGGGCAAGCGCATCAAGGTCACCGCGAACAAGGCGATCGCCGACACCGACTGGTCGGGCTGTGACCTGGTCATCGAAGCCAGCGGCAAGATGAAGTCGGTAGCCGTGCTCCAGGCCTACCTGGACCAGGGCGTCAAACGCGTGGTGGTGTGCGCGCCAGTGAAGGAGAAAGGCGCGCTGAACGTGGTGATGGGCGTCAACCAGCACCTGTTCGACCCGGCGCAGCACCGTATCGTCACCGCCGCTTCCTGCACCACCAACTGCCTGGCCCCGGTGGTCAAGGTGATTCACGAGAACCTGGGCATCCGCCACGGCTCGATCACCACCATCCACGACCTGACCAATACCCAGAGCATCCTCGATACACCGCACAAGGACCTGCGTCGCGCCCGCGCCTCGGGCATGAGCCTGATCCCGACCACCACGGGCTCGGCTACCGCAATCGCCGAGATCTTTCCTGAACTGCGCGGCAAGCTGAATGGGCACGCCGTACGTGTACCGCTGGCCAACGCCTCGCTGACCGACTGCGTGTTCGAAGTGGCACGCGAGACCACGGCCGAAGAGGTAAATGCGTTGTTGAAGGCGGCTGCCGAAGGCCCGTTGAAGGGTATCCTGGGCTACGAACAGCGACCGCTGGTGTCCATCGACTACCGCACCGATCCGCGGTCCTCCATCATCGATGCGCTATCGACCCTGATGGTCAATGGTACCCAGGTGAAGATCTACGCCTGGTACGACAACGAGTGGGGCTACGCCAACCGCGCAGCGGAACTGGCCCGAATGGTCGGCACGGCGGAGTAACCGGCAATCATGAAGGCGTTGTCAGCCCTGCCTGCACACGTGCGTCAGTACCTGCTGGTTACCGGCAACTACTGGGCCTTCACCCTCACCGACGGTGCGTTGCGCATGTTGGTGGTACTGCATTTCCATACGCTGGGCTACACGCCGCTGCAGATCGCGGCGCTGTTCCTGTTCTATGAAGTGTTCGGCGTGATCACCAACCTGGTGGGCGGCTACCTTGGCGCCCGCCTGGGGCTCAACCGCACCATGAACATCGGCCTGGGCATGCAGGTGCTGGCCTTGCTGATGCTCACGGTACCAGCAGCCTGGCTGACAGTGCCCTGGGTGATGGCGGCACAGGCGCTGTCCGGCATCGCCAAGGACCTGAACAAGATGAGCGCCAAGAGCTCCATCAAGCTCCTGGTGCCGGATAGCCAGCAAGGCACCCTCTACAAGTGGGTAGCCATTCTCACCGGTTCGAAAAACGCGCTAAAGGGTGTGGGCTTCTTCCTTGGTGGTGCCCTGCTCGCACTGCTCGGTTTCACCCTGGCGGTGCTGGCGATGGCGGCGGTATTGGCGTTGATCTGGGTCGGCAGCCTGATCCTGCTGAAGAAGGACCTGGGCAAGGCCAAGGCCAAGCCGAAGTTCCGCGACATGCTGTCCAAGAGCCGGGCCATCAACATTCTTTCGGCCGCACGGCTGTTTCTCTTTGGCGCCCGTGACGTCTGGTTCGTCGTGGCATTGCCGGTGTACCTGACCACGGCTTTTGGCTGGGACTTCTGGCTGGTCGGCGGCTTCCTGGCTGCATGGATAATCGGCTACGGCATCGTCCAGTCGCTTGCCCCCCACATCACTGGCAAGAAACGCGGCCAGGTGCCCGACGGTCGCGCGGCTTTCATCTGGGCGATCGCCCTTGCCGGGCTGTCGGCGCTTATCGCCGTGGGCCTGTCGGCAGGCTGGTCGGCCCAGGTGATGGTGCTTGGCGGGCTGATGCTGTTCGGCGTGCTGTTCGCCGTGAATTCGTCACTGCATAGCTACCTGATCGTCAGCTATGCCAAGGAAGACGGGGTATCGCTGGATGTGGGCTTCTACTACATGTCCAACGCGCTAGGGCGGCTGGTCGGTACGCTGCTTTCCGGCTGGGTATTCCAGGCTTACGGGTTGGAGGCCTGCCTGTGGATCTCCACAGTATTTGTTCTGCTGGCAGCACTGATATCGAGTGCATTGCCAAGGCATGCCAGCGATTGCAATTGACCCACTCAGCGTGTGCCATAGAATCGCGTACCCCGAGATCTGCTCTCCAGCACGACAAAGTCAGGGGGCCGCTCGGTAAAGCGGCCCCCATCGGCGGATACCTTGGCGTTCAACGTTCTCGGTTCTATTCGCTCAACAACTGGATGATTGTCTTGCCCTTGGCGCGGCCTTCTGCGACCTGGCGGAAGGCGTCGTTTACCTCGTCCAGTGCGAACCGTTGCCGATCCACCCGGATCGTCAGTTGCCCCGCATCTGCCAGCTCGGCCGCCTCGCGCAGGATTGCGCCATGGTGTTCGCGGCCCTGGCCCGTGAGCAACGGGGCCAGGGTGAACACCCCCGAATAAGTGGCGCTTCTGAACGAGAGCGGCGCAAGACTGTGCTCGCCCCAACCAAGGCAGCTCACCACGTGACCGGTATAGGGCTTCACCGCCTTGAATGACGCATCCAGCGTGCTACCGCCCACAGTGTCATAAACAATGTCGAAACCTGCCCCTGCGGTATGTTGCTCGACGTAGGACTCTACGCTCTGCGCCTGGTAGTCGATCGCCGTAGCGCCCAGTGAACGTATGAAATCGAGGCTGCTGGCCGAACCAGTGGCACAGACTTTGGCCCCGCGAGCTTTCGCCAGCTGGATGGCCATCTGGCCTACCCCACCTGCACCACCGTGAACAAGCACGGTGTGGCCAGCCCGGACATTGGCTCGATCAACCAGACCTTCCCAGGCGGTGATGAACACCAAAGGCAAGGCTGCTGCCTCGTGCATGCCCAGAGTGTGCGGTTTTGCTGCGATCAGCCGGGCATCCACGGCGATGTATTCGGCCATGGTGCCCTGGGCCCCGCCGATTCCGCCGGCCATGCCGAAAACCTCCTGGCCGAGCGTGAAGCCCTCTACTGCCTCGCCCAGTTCGACGACCGTACCGGCCAGATCCAGACCAAGCACCGCTGGCAGCGCCTGACGGGCGTGCGCCCCTGCACCAGAGGCAATCTTGGTATCGAGCGGGTTTACTCCAGCGGCGTGAACGCTGACAAGGACCTGGCCTCTAGCGGGAACCGGGCGAGGAATGTGGCGAACGACCAGTGGGGCTTGGGCGGACTCGGCGATGGCGGCAAGCATGGTCTGACTCATGACGGATACCTCTGTTCAGTGGATGCATACAGGTTGCGCCCCCTCACCCATTCCGATAAGAAGCTGAATTTGCATATTACTCATTCCCGGTAGAGGCCAGGTGGCAATGGATCTGTTCGACAGCATGCGCATCTTCGTACGCGTCGTGGAGCGTGGGTCTTTCTCGGCAGTGGCCCGGGAGCTGAACATGGGGCAGCCGGCAATCAGCAAGCAGGTCCGTGCGCTGGAGCAATACCTGGGCGGACCAGTATTCGCCCGCAGCACCCGCCACCTGGCGCTGACCGACCAAGGGCAACGTTTCTACCGCCACTGCCAGGAAATTCTCGGTCAACTGGAAAGTGCCACACGCAGCTTTGCCAGTGGCCAGGAGCAGATAGCGGGCCCCCTGCGCGTCGCCGCACCGGTCAGCTATGGACGCTTGTGCATAGCGCCTCTGATCGGGACTTTTCTGCAGCGCTATCCCGATGTACGGATTGACCTCCGGCTGAACGATCACAACGAAGACCTGCTCATGGAGAACATAGATGTGGCGATCCGGATAGGCGTAGTGAAAAACGAGGGCCTGGTGGCGCTACCGCTCGGCAACACCCTGCGACAGGTATACGCCTCGCCTGCCTATCTGGAACGCCACGGCCTGCCACTGGAGCCTGGCGAACTGGCAAACCACAACTGCATCGGCTTCACGTTGCTGGAGCATTACGATCGCTGGCGCTTCACACGGAGGTCGGACGCGTTCGATATCGCCATCACAGGCAACGTCACCAGCAACAGCAGCGAGGCCATTCGGGAAATGGTGCTGTGCGGTTTGGGCATCTCCCTCTCCCCACAATGGCTTTTCAAAGCAGACGTTGAACGCGGCAGCGTGCTAAGCGTGCTTGACGATTACAAAGCCACGGCACTGCCCGTCAGCGCGGTGTTCAGCCGCGAGCGGCGACATTCGGCACGGGCGATGGCCTTCATCGACTTTCTGCGCGAGCACCTGCACGGTCTTGCGCAAGAGCCGTAGGCCTGCGTCAGTCGGGTACACAGGCGTGGAGCAACGTCAACAAACAATCTGGCCCTGCTCATTTTGGACCGGCTTCGCAGTGATGAGAAACGCAGCCGTCTCAGCGCTTGAAATGTTCCCGGATAATGTCCGCGAGGCCAGAAACGGAACGACTGGCATCCTCGACCGTCTGCAACCGCACGGCGAACGCGGGCAGTGTCGGTAACCCACATTCGGGGGCAGCCAGGCTGATATCTTCAGGAACGAGACTTTGCAGCCATGGCGTAACCGCCAGCCCGTTGCGAACCATGGTCAACGTGGTATCGACCGACGCATTTTCAAATACCACCTTTGCCACGACACCTGCTTCGCCAAGACACCGGAAAACGGTGTCGCGAAAGGCGCAATTCGCCGTCAGCAAGCACAGAGCCAATGGGCGCCGTGCCGATGCGGTCTCGTTGCCCAGCCACACCAGCTGATCAACAGCCAGGCGTTCGCCCAACTCGACATCAACCGGGCCTTGGCTGAGCACCAGATCGAGTTCGCCCGTGGCGAACACCTGATCGAGGTCCACGGACGAAGCACTGAAGATCTTTACCTCGGCCTTGGGGAAGGCATCACCGAACGCCTTCAGCACGGGAGCAAGCGGCGCGCCGGCCATATCGAACGGGAGCCCGAGACGCACCGGGGCGTCTGATTCCCTGGCCCCGACACTGGCGCAAAATGCATCATGCATCCGCAGCAGGCGACGAGCGTCGGGCAACAACGACCTCCCCTGCCAGGTCAGGCTACTGCCTTGAGTGTCACGCATCAGCAATGGGCAGCCGAGGAATGCCTCCAGTCGCTTGATTCGCTGGCTGACAGCCCCTTGTGTCAGGTGCAGCCCTACCGATGCAACACTCATGCTTCCGGTATCCGCCACTTCGACAAAGGCCCTGAGCAGCGCCAGATCAAGGGTGTGGTTCTTGTTCATGCCAGGCCATTAGCAGTGTTAATACCGGTATTGTAATTCGTCGATACGCAAAAGCCACGCGCCGCTCTAGATTGCAAGCCTCAGACTGACTTGCAGAAGGGAGTACGCGCATGATCAACACGGTAGACAGCATCAACCTGCAACATGAACTGGATACGCTGACCGGATACTGGAAGCCCAAGGTCATCGGCCGCGTCAACAACCATTTCATCAAGATTGCGAAATTGAAAGGCGCGTTCGTCTGGCATGCCCATGAACATGAAGACGAAATGTTTACGGTGGTCTCTGGCACGCTTCGCATCGAGCTCGAAAGCCGCACCATTGTCCTGAACGCAGGAGAATTCTGCGTGATTCCAAAGCAAATGCGACACCGGCCGATTGCCGAGGAAGAATGTGCGGTCATGCTGATCGAAACGGATACCACCCTCCACACCGGTGCAGAGACTTCATCACTCACGGTTTCGATAGAGGAGCAGTTATATCCGGCGTAACTCAGTCAACCGCGGTTCACGCCTTCAGGCGCACCGCGCAAATCGCCGGTGCAGGGAGAAAGCCGCACAGGGTGACTGTGCGGCGGGTTCAGTCACTTTTTGATGATGTTGTGTTCCGGACCGTACGGGAACTTGGTGATGTTTTCACTGCCGTGCTCATTGACGATCAGGATGTCGTGTTCACGGTAACCGCCAGCTCCCGGCAGGCCTTCGGGCAGCATGATCATCGGCTCGATCGACACCACCATACCCGGCTCGAGTACGGTGTCGATGTCCTCACGCAACTCCAGGCCTGCCTCGCGACCATAGTAATGGCTAAGCGTACCGAACGAGTGGCCGTAACCGAACGTACGGTATTGCAGCAGATCGTGCTCCAGGAAGATCTCGTTCAGCTGCAGCGCGATGTCGCTGCAACGCATGCCGGGCTTGACCAGTTCAAGGCCAGCCTCATGCACCTTGACGTTGACCTCCCACAGGCGCAGGTGCTCATCGGAACAGTGGTCCAGGAAAAGCGTACGCTCCAGTGCGGTGTAGTAACCCGCGATCATCGGGAAGCAGTTGAGGCTGAGGATGTCGCCCTTGTTGACCTTGCGCGAGGTCACCGGGTTGTGGGCGCCGTCGGTATTGATGCCCGACTGGAACCAGGTCCAGGTATCCATCAGCTCGGAGTCCGGGTAGGTGCGGGCGATCTCACGCACCATCGCCTGGGTAGCGTGCAATGCCACTTCGTACTCAGGTACCTGGTCACGCAGGGCCTCCACCACCGCAGCGCCACCGATGTCGGCTATCCGGGCGCCCTGGCGGATGATCGCGTGTTCTTCAGCCGACTTGATCATGCGCATGCGCATGCACGGCGCGGCGATGTCCACCAGCTCGGCCTGCGGGTAACGGCTGGCCAGTTTGTCCCGGTTCATCAGGTTCAGGTGGTCGAACTCGATGCCGATGCGCCCGGCCTTGGGCAGTGCCTGCTGAATCGCGACGAAATAGTTATCACGCTGCCAGTCGGTGTAGATGATGTTGTCGGTACCGACCGTACGGCGCCATGGCTGGCCACCATCGATGTTGGCACTGATCGACACGACGGCTTCCTGAGTGACAACCAGTGCATAGGGGCGGCCAAACGAGCAGTACAGGAAGTCGCTGTAGTAGTTGATATTGTGGTAGGAGGTAAAGACCGCAGCATCGATATTGTTTTGTGCCAGGTAAGTGCGCAACTTGGACTGACGGTTGGCATATTCCTGTTGCGAGAACGTCGGTTTGACTTTTTCGCCGTTCTTGATCTGAATGGTTTTTGGCATTTGCATGTTTTTTATTCCTTGTAGTTAACAGCGGAGAAACTTGTTTATCGGTGCCACTGGTGACCATTCGACCAGATAAGCCGAATGTTTTTTTGCGCGAACCCGACCCGTAAATGACCAGATCCGTCGCCATGTAAACGAGGCCAAACACCGCAAAGGCGACGCAGAATCCGAGGCGCCAGCGCAATCAACCGATAGTGAGGATTCAGTGGGGTCGGTGCGCGAACAAGCGCTCGAGAAGCTGCCGCGAAACGCCGATCAGCGTTGCCAGTTCGCTGACTCCAAGCAGGTGGGATGTAGACGGCGGGAACAAAGCCAGGGTCTTCTTGACCTGTTCCGAAACACTGGCCGGTGCATGCACACATTTGATCTGGCCGACAGGCAGGTCTGCGTGATCGTCAACGGTGGGCAACCACCACGTCATCTGTTTTGCCGCACACCGCACCTTCGGCCCCGATACACGGTGGCGCAGATGCTGGGTGCCTGTGCGTGAACGCATTTCATCACCCGGGCAGACAATGAGTATATCCAGCGGTTTTGCCTGGCTCAGTTCCACGGTGGCCGTGGAAATGCCGTTGCTGGCCCTCAACGGCCGGCCGCCAAGGCTGATGATCTGCCACTGGCACACTTCGCACCGGGCAATTTCATTGGCGATGCGCAACGGCTCCAATGCGGCGGCCAACGCATAGAAATCAAACCCTTCACTCAACAGGAAACCAATGCGCACTGTGCTTGCCAATGGCTGGCCCACTTCGGTCAATTGCTGCATGTACTACCTCCAACTTTACCCACGCAGCGTCTACTGCGAACAGTAATATTGTCCCGGTAGTTGATTGGCCAGATATGTCAGATTTCGACCCCTAATTGCCAGGCAGAATGGGCAAGCAAATCAGTTCGTCCGACATGAACGTTTCCGCCGCCCCTGAACTCGTGAATCAACGCATGCCGTGACCTACGGGATAGAGCCACGGCAGCTTTTGTCAATTCCAGGTCGGAAACTGACAATTCCAGCCGATGGCGATCTGATCAAATTGGGACATCTGCTACTGCTGCAAACCGGACGAGCTTTTGCAATTACAAGAACATAGAGAGACCACCCGATGAACGATAGCGTTGTAATTGGCGAACTCACCTGGCCCGAGTACGCCCGGCGTGTTGCATCCGGCAGCCCGATATTCTTGCCTGTAGGCGCCCTGGAGCAACACGGCCACCACATGTGCATGGAAGTGGATGTACTGCTACCGACCGCGCTGTGCAAGGCCGTAGCGCGCAATGTCGACGGCCTGGTGCTCCCCGCATTGGCCTACGGCTACAAGTCGCAGCAAAAATCGGGCGGCGGAAACCACTTTCCCGGCACCACCAGCCTGGATGGCGCAACACTGACACATACCATCCAGGACATCATCAGGGAGCTGGCCCGGCACGGCGCGCGTCAGCTGGTGATGATGAACGGACACTACGAGAACTCCATGTTCATCGTGGAAGGCATCGACCTGGCGCTGCGCGAACTCCGTTATGCCGGCATCACCGATTTCAAGGTCGTGGTCCTGTCCTACTGGGACTTCGTCAATGCACCTGAGGTCATCCAGGAACTCTACCCTGACGGATTCCTCGGCTGGGACATTGAACACGGTGGCGTCTTCGAGACTTCGTTGATGCTGGCCCTGCACCCCGAGAAAGTCGACCTGGCCCGTGCCATCGATCATCCGCCAGCCACCTTCCCCCCCTACGATGTGTTCCCGATCATTGCCGAGCGCACGCCGGCGTGTGGAACCTTGTCATCGCCAAAAGGCGCCAGCCGCGAGAAAGGCGAACTGATTCTGCGTGTCTGCACCGAAGGCATCAGCAACGCTGTCCGCGAGGCATTCAGTTAAGCGCCGCAACACCGCATTGATCTACCAGAGCACGATTCGCATTAGCTGTTAACCCGCCATCTATAACAACAAGGGTAATGATAATGTCCAGCCATTCAACTCTGGCCCCCGGCCTCAAGCAGCGCCACGTCACCATGCTCTCGATAGCCGGCGCTATCGGTGCCGGCCTTTTCATCGGATCGGGGCATGCAATTGCAGCGGCCGGCCCAGCGGCCATCCTGGCCTACATCATGTCCGGCACACTGGTTGTGCTGGTCATGCGCATGCTCGGTGAAATGGCAGTTGCTTCCCCTGATACCGGTTCGTTTTCCACCTATGCCGAACGCGCAATGGGTCGTTCGGCCGGTTTTACTATTGGATGGTTGTACTGGTGGTTCTGGGTGCTGGTCATTCCCATCGAGGCAATTGCCGCAGCGGCAATCCTGCATGCCTGGTTCCCCACGATCGAAACCTGGGAATTCGCACTGGCCGTTACTGCCCTGCTGACCTTGACCAACTTGTTCAGCGTTGCGCGCTACGGGGAGTTCGAGTTCTGGTTCGCCATGCTCAAGGTCATCGCCGTACTGGCCTTCATCGCCTTGGGTGCGCTGGCCCTGACCGGCGTGGTGCCAAACCTCAGCGTCAGTGGCGTGGCCAAGCTGAGCAACGACTTCGGCGGTTTCATGCCCAACGGCATGGCAGCGGTGATTGGCGCCATGCTGACCACGGTGTTCAGTTTCATGGGCACCGAAATCGTCACCATCGCCGCCGCAGAATCCAAGAACCCCTCCAGACAGATCACCCGCGCTACCAACTCGGTCGTGTGGCGCATGGGCATCTTCTACATCGTCTCGGTGTTCCTGATCGTCTCGATCGTGCCCTGGAACGACCCCATGCTGGTGCAGGTCGGCTCCTATCAGAGGGCCCTTGAGCTGATGAACATCCCTCACGCCAAGATGATCGTGGATGTCGTCGTGCTGATTGCCGTGGCCAGCTGCCTCAACTCGGCAATCTACACCGCATCGCGCATGGTCTACTCGCTGAGCAGACGTGGCGACGGCCCTGCCGTTCTCCAGCGCACCTCATCGGCCGGTGTGCCATTCGTCGCAGTCATGGCCAGCACCGCTGTAGGCTTCCTCACCACCGCGTTGAACTACTTTGCGCCGGACGAGGTGTTCTCCTTCCTGCTGGCGAGTTCCGGTGCCGTGGCACTGCTGGTCTACCTGGCCATCGCGGTATCGCAACTGATCCTGCGCAAGCAGATGGCTCGTCGAGGTGAGGTCATGGCCTTCAAGATGTGGTTGTTCCCCTGGCTGAGCTACTTGGTCGTCGCCTCCATCATCGGGATTCTGGCAATGATGCTGATCATGCCCGGCCACCGCATGGAAGTAATGACAACCGGCGCGCTGGCAATTGCCATCGTGTGCATGAGTTCGATCTTCTCGCCCAGGAAGCGGCCACTGCCCCGTGTCGCAACCAAATCGGCCTGAGGCTGGCTCAGCCGCTTCGCCCTGCGAAGGCTATGCGTTCGCAGGGTGTCGCCTTTTTGCGTCAAACCGAAAACAGGGGGCGAATATCGGCCAGTGCGCACCCTGTAGCCTGATTGCTGCGTGTAGTATGCCGCCGCAGGCTTGGAGCCCTTTTACACAAAAAATTGCCTGTATCGGGAGACAGGCGCTGAACACGTCATCTTGCATTGTAGGAGTCGTATTGATGGCTACGCCGAGATCCTCCCCGCTGGCCACGGGTTACCCTGTCGATGCCCCCACACCCAAGATCGTCGGGTTTCTGGTGATCCCCAATTTCACCACCATCGGGTTCGCCTCTGCGGTGGAGACCTTGCGCATGGCTAACCTGGCTGCGCGCAGGGCCATGTTCCAGACACTCATCATCGCCGCCGACATGGAGCCGGTGAGCGCCAGCAACGGCATGCGCATCCTGCCTGAATACACCATCAAGGATGCGCCCAAGCTGGACATGCTGTTTGTGGTAGGGCCAAACCCCATCGTCTCCGACCACAATACCCGCGCCATCGTGAACTGGCTGCGCAAGCTCGCCCATGACCAAGTGGCATTGGGTGGCATTTGCACGGGTAGCCATTTGTTGGCGCGTGCCAATCTGCTCACGGGTTACCGTTGCACCATCCACTGGGAAGATATCGAAGCGCTGAAAGAGCGCTTTCCCGGGATCATCATTTCCAGCCAGTTGTTTGAACTTGATCGTGACCGGTACACCAGCTCGGGTGGGGTGGCATCAATGGACATGTTCCTGCAACTGATCGCACGCGAACCCGGCGGGCGAGAGATTGCCGAACATGCGGCCGAATTGCTGTTGTGCGACCGCGTTCGCAGTTCGCAAGAGCGCCAGCGCGTGCCCCTGCGACAGCGGCTAGGGACGTCCCAACCCAAGCTCAGCCAGGTAGTCAGCATCATGGAGGCCAATCTCGAAGACCCTGTGACCCTGGAGGAACTGGCGCAGTTGAACAACATCTCAGTTCGGCAGTTGGAGCGCCTGTTCCACAAGCACCTGCAAAGTACCCCTAGCCAGTACTACCTTGAATTACGCCTGTCGCGCGCCCGGCAACTGTTACTGCACAGCGAATCGCAAGTACGGGATATCGCCCTTGCCTGTGGTTTCGTTTCGCCGGCGCATTTCTCCAAATGCTACAGCCGTTTCTTCGGCGTCTCTCCCATGGGTGAACGCAAGCAGGTTGCCGCGGCTCAGTGCTGATCATCGACGAATGCAACGAAGCGTCGGTGAAACAGGGATCGCAAGTGACCGCTTTGAACCGTTAGCTGCCCTTGCCAAGGGCGGCTAGCGGCCAAAGGCAAATATCGCTGAATCAGCCCTTCAGGCACTGAGCAGTGCTTCGAGCTCGCCCTTTTGATCGAGGCGTTTCAGATCAACAAAACCTCCCACATGGACACTCCCCACAAAGACCTGCGGCACGGTCCTGCGCCTGGATCGCAGCAGCATCTCGGCCAAATGGTTCGGCGAAGCCTCGATATCGATTTCCACGGCACTGACCCCCTTGTGCGCCAGCAGTCGCTTGGCGCTCACGCAGTAAGGGCAGTGTTGGGTGGTATAGATTGTCACTTGGCTCATGTCGGTTGCCCTCCTAGTGTGCCGACGGCGGGAAGTCGATATCGGTGGTGGCGATGTTGTTCAGGTAGTTGGTCAGGGTCAACAGCGTGACTTGTGCCACCACCTCCACGATCTTGCCATCGCTCAGACCGGCCTCGCGTGCTGCGGCGACCTGATCGTCATTCAATTGGCCGCGGCTTTCGGTGATCTGATGCGCCAGCGCGGCGACCGCGCTGAGCGTGCCACTACGCGCCTGGCTAATGGCCTCATCGCTCAAGCCGGCTTTGGCACCAAAAAAGCTGTGTGCGGCCAGGCAATAGTCGCAACCATTGATTTCCGAGGTGGCAAGCGCAACCACTTCACGCTCCGCGGCGCTCAGTGAGCTCTTGCCCAGAGCCTGGGCGAGGCCCAGGTATCCATTGAGAGCGGCTGGGGAGTGAGCCAGGGTCTTGAAGGCGTTGGGTATGAAACCAAGGCCTTTCTGAATGCCTTCGAGCGCAGTGCGCGAGCCAGCAGGGGCCTGGTCCAGCGAGAGAGCAGCGATACGAGTCATGGTAGTTTCTCCAGTAGGGTGATTAACCAGCTTGTCGATCAAGCCTGGAGTCAATACTAGGGAAGACGACTATCCTTTCGGCTTCAGATCGTCGAATCTATGCAACCGATCGTCCAAACCTGAGCGCCCCATGGACCGACTATCGACACTGCTCAAGCACTTCAACCTGCATGCGTCCACCTTCCACCAAGGTGGTTATTGTGGAACGACCCGCTTTGATGGGCAGCAAAGTTCCGGCCACGCGCACCTGCTTCGTTCGGGTCGCCTGACCTTCAGTGACAAACGTGGTCAGCTCATGGAGCTGGCGGAGCCAAGCCTGATACTTGCGGTACGTCCGCAGGAGCATCAGTTGCTGGCGATCGAAGCAGACGAAGCGGAGTTGGTGTGCGCCACCTTGCAGTTCGATGGTGGCGCCAACAATCCGCTGACCCAGGCCTTGCCGGACTTCATCATCAAGCCGTTGCGCGAATTGCAAGGCCTCGATGGCACCCTCGATTGGCTGTTCGAAGAAGCCTTCGGCGACGAGTGTGGACGGGATGTCATTCTCAATCGGCTGTTCGAGTTGATGGTGATTCAGCTACTTCGCCATCTGATCGCCAGCCGCAGCATTGCTTCGGGGATGATGGCCGGGCTGGCCAATGCACAGCTGTCCCGTGCGCTCGTGGGTATCCACAACGAGCCACAGCACAATTGGACCGTGGCAGAGTTGGCTGACCGCTCAGGCATGTCGCGCGCGAGCTTTGCTGCGCACTTTCGCGAGACCGTGGGTATCACCCCTGCCGATTACCTGGCGAACTGGCGAATCAGCCTTGCCCAGAAACGGCTGCGCGAAGGCCGCCCCATCGCCCTGATTGCCGATGAGGTCGGCTACGAAAGCCCGTCTGCGTTGGCCCGCACCTTTCGCCGCAAGGTGGGTGCAAGCCCGAGGGAGTGGCTACAGCAGAGCACGCATGATGCCTAGCCGAGTGACAGCTGCGGCCAGCCCGGCGATGGGCCAGTAACGCGGGGATCAGTCGTCGTAGCGGTGATTGTTGCGCCAACCATAATGATGGCCACGGTCGTGGCGGTGACGGCGCCAGCCCCGGTCGTCGTCATCGTCGTCATAATCCCGGTAGCGATGCCCGCTCTCGTCATCGTATTCCCGGCCCATGTGGTTGCCCAAGGCACCACCCACACCGCCACCGGCTGCTGCGCCGATCATGCTGCCAGTGGTGCCGCCCATCTTGCGACCCACCACGTTGCCGCCAGCTGCACCCAGTGCGCCGCCAATGGCCGCCTCGCCACGGCTGTGCTTGTCGGCACCCACCGCACCACCGGCCGCGCCACCCAGGCCGGCGCCGATTGCCGAGCCGGTACTGCCGCCGATCGACTGGCCTACTACCGAGCCCAATACTCCACCCAATGCGCCACCTATACCTGCTTCGGTATTTCCGCCTGCCGACGCAACGCCGCTCAGCAGGCCAAGTGACAACAACAGAATCGAGGAGTACTTCATTTGTAAAAGCCTCAAATGGATACGGAGGCGATCCTGAGGCTCTGGACAGGGGCTTACAATGGAAATCCGACGAGTGACACGACTTGGAAAAATTCTCCAAGTTATTGTTTTCCCGATGGAAACTTAAGGGATTTTCAACGGTCACAGGCTGATTGCGAAAAGCCTTTCCAGTGGTGGAAAAGCGTTTTTATTTCTACACGTCACCCGTGCTCCCCCTCCAAACTCACTACCCTTCTGCCCCAGACCTTGCTTGCCCCAAACCGCTGGATCAACAAGGTGACAAGTGCACCGAGCAAAGCCAGGGCCATGTCCTTTTGTGCATCCCAAGGGTCTTGCTGAGTCGCGACAAAGGCTTGTGCCTGGTCATCGCCCAGGTATTGGCCACCTATCCACTCCAGCAGCTCGTACAGCGCCGATGTGGCGAGGACGAAGGAAACGGTACACAACGCCAACCAGCCGCCGCGCAACAGGGCCTGGCGCTGGAGCAGCTCCCTGATCGGCAGGACGAACAAAAGGCCGTAACTCAGATGCACCAGACGATCGAACTGGTTGCGCTGCCAGCCCATCCAGGCATTCAGAGAGTGGTCGGTAAGCGCACGCAGCCAAGCGTCATAGGGGACTTTGGCATAGGTAAAATGCGCTCCTAGCTCGTGAATCGCCAGCATCACCACGATTGCCAGGTAAGCATGCCGAGAAAAGCGCCAATAACGGCTGGTCGCAGCCAAGGTGAGCAGAAGCGCCAGCGGCAAAACGTTTTCGAGCCACCAATCCGCACGATCAAGCGGCGCAACCCCCGAGGCAAGCATCAGCAACATGGCCGATGTCAGCAAGCCCGCGGCTTGGCGTGGCGTGGCCGAAGGGGCAAAGCTTGTTTGCAATGCTGGATTCCTGTTCATGGTTTTACGCTCGGCTTGAGCACGGTTGAGCCTCGCAGGGCAGCTAAAGTTTCCTCCGGGCGCCGGCTTCACCTGATGCCATGCCACCTCAACGACAGTTCTTCATGATGTTGGTCGGGCCAGTAGCACTGAAAATTACCGATGGATGATTCCACCTGAACTTTACCTCCCTCCTTGGCTTCCCCTGCATAGACCACCCGGACCCAGGAGATGAACCAATGAGAGCACTGACATACCACGGAACCCAGGACGTCAGGGTCGACAATGTCCCCGACCCACTTATCCAGGACGAGGACGATATAATCCTCCGGGTCACCGCTACCGCCATCTGCGGCTCCGACCTGCACCTCTACCATGGCAAGATTCCACAGACCGAGCCGGGAGATATCTTCGGCCACGAGTTCATGGGTATCGTCGAGGATACCGGCCGCGGGGTAACCAACCTGCAGGTCGGTGACCGCGTGGTGATTCCCTTCGTGATCGCCTGCGGCAGCTGTTTCTTCTGCCAACTCGACCAGTTCGCCGCTTGCGAAACGACCAACACCGGCCGTGGTGCAATCATCAACAAGAAAGGCATCCCGCCAGGGGCCGCGCTATTCGGCTATAGCCATCTGTATGGCGGCGTGCCCGGTGGCCAGGCGGATTTCGTGCGAGTGCCCAAGGCCAACGTCGGCCCGTTCAAGGTGCCTGCCGCCCTGCCGGACGACAAGGTGCTGTTCCTCTCGGATATCCTGCCCACAGCCTGGCAGGCCGTCACCAATGCGCAGGTCGGCTCAGGCTCGACAGTTGCGATTTATGGCGCCGGGCCGGTCGGCCTGCTGAGCGCAGCCTGCGCGCGCATGCTGGGCGCCCAGACGATCTTCATGGTCGACGACAATGACTACCGCCTGGCGTTTGCCCGCGATGCCTACGGCGTGGTGCCGATCAACTTCGAGCAGGATGACGACCCGGCCGACACCATCATCCGCCTGACCCCCGGCATGCGCGGCGTGGACGCCGTCATCGATGCGGTCGGTTTCGAGGCCAAGGGCAGTACCACCGAAACGGTACTGACCACTCTGAAGATCGAGAGCAGCAGCGGCAAGGCGCTGCGCCAGAGTATCGCCGCGGTGCGCCGGGGCGGCGTGGTCAGCGTGCCTGGGGTCTATGCGGGTTTTATCCACGCCTTCATGTTTGGTGATGCCTTCGACAAGGGCCTGACGTTCAAGATGGGCCAGACCCACGTGCAGAAGTTCCTTCCTGAACTGCTCGAACATATCGAGGCCGGACGTCTGGAACCGGAGCTCATCGTCACCCACCGCCTGGCCCTGGAAGAAGCGGCTTTGGGTTACAAGTTGTTCGACCAGAAACAGGACGACTGTCGCAAGGTCATCCTCGTGCCGGGCGCTGCTGCCGGTACATTGGGACCTGACCATTAGCAGGGACCCTGTGGGAGCGGCTTTAGCCGCGAACACCGGCGCAGCCGGTGCCATGCACCGCGTTGGATTCTTCGCGGCTAAAGCCGCTCCCACAGGCTATGCGGACCGCTTGCGAATTCAGTTCTTCACACCGACCTGCTCAGCGCTTGCGTCGCGTTTCATCACGAGCTGTTTTCTGCGCAGTGGAATCATGGGACGTGCCAGTTGACCCATCAGGACGCTGCGCATCATTGTCCCGTTCCTCTTCACCTCGGGTTCCGCTGCGAGGTGCCTCCGATCCTTTCTTCATCTCCCCTCCTACCCCTTGCTATGTTCAGGCGACGACGGCCCGGTACCGCGTTTGATCCCACGCGGCCCAAGCACGCCCCAGATGGCCAGGCCGACAATGGGCAACGCCAACAGCAACAGTGCCCACATCGCCTTCGTCACGTCGCTCTTGTCACTGCGGAAAACACTGACGATGGCCCACAGATCGAGCAACACGATGATCGCTGCAACAGCGATCCAGAAATATGTCACAGGCTCGGTCATGATCGCTTCTCCTCTGTTAGTCCGGCCGCAGCGCGAGGCCCGCACCGCCGCCCTCCTACCTAGAGGAAGCCGGCAAACGGAACAAAGTTCAGGAAGCTTTCCCCACCCTTGATGGGTGGCACACAAGCAATGAACCAATCCCGCAGGAAACACGTCCACCAAAAAACAACGCACGAGTGACCGGCCATGACGACCGACCCCGTACTCGAGGCCCTTGATTACCTCAAGGCCCACAAGCTGGTACTGACCACCGCAGAATCCTGCACGGCAGGTGCCATGGTTGCGCTGTTGGCAGCAGTGCCGGGGACCGGCGAGGTTCTGGAAAGCGGCTACGTGGTGTACTCGCCAAGCGCCAAGAAACGCCTGCTCGGCGTCAGCCCACAGACTATCGAACGCTACGGCCTGACCAGCGAGGCGGTAGCCTGGGAGATGGCCCTCGGCGCATTGAAAGACAGCGACGCCACCGTCGCCATCGCCAGCACGGGTGTCGCCGGGCCACAGCCGCAGGATGGCATCGCCCCGGGCACTGTGTGCTTTGCCTGGGCCTTTGCCGGCGAGCCTTTGGCGGTATTCACACGCAGCCAGCGCTTTTTTGGCGAGCGCGCGGATGTAATCCGCCAGGGCGCGCTGTACGGGTTGTCGCACTTGGCCCATTACCACCAACGCTGGCTGCGCGGTGAGCGCGCCTGAGGGGCTACGTAAGGGGCTACGTGAGAGGCTGCAAGCATGGACGAAGACGAGTTGGCTTCAAGGCATCACCCCGTCGAGGAAGACATGCGCATGCAGCAGCGGGTCTGGCGATTCGAACGGGTCGGATGGTACGCGCTGGTGCTGGTCGTACTGCTGGGCCTGGCCGGGCTGTTCGGCAACGGTCCGCTCAGTGACGCCCAGGTCATGAGCGACGACGGCCGGGTGCATGTGGAGTATCAGCGCCTCAGCCGCAGCGGCACCACCGACAACCTGCGCATCACCGTTCGCGGCAATGCCGGGGAGCCTGTGATGTTGCTGCTCGGGGGGACCTTGCTACGCGAAGCCAGCATCGAAACGCTGCAGCCAGAGCCGCAAGTATCGCTTTCCCATGGCAGGTCGCTCCTGCTCCAGCTTGGCACCAGCAAAGAGGGTATCGCCACCCTCTACCTGACCCTGCGCAGCGAACATGTCGGCACTCTCGAAGGTGTTGTCAGCGCCGGCCCAGGCAGCGCAGTGCATTTCTCCACCTTTCTCTACCCGTAGGAGCGCGACATGGACTCCATTCTTCGTGCGACCGGCATGTACATCGCGCTGATGCTGCTGTTTCGCGTGGCTGGCAGGCGCTCGCTGGCAGACCTCACCACCTTCGACTTCGTCCTGCTGCTGATCATCGGCGAAGCAACCCAGCAGGCATTGCTCGGCGAGGACTTCTCGTTCACCAACGCCATGCTGGTGATCGCCACGCTGATCGTCCTGGATGTCGGCCTGTCGCTGGCCAAGCTCAACTCCAAGCGCCTGGCCCGGCTGGTCGACGGCCACGCGACACTTGTCGTGGATCACGGGCGCTTTCTCCACCACCGAATGCGGCGGGCACGGCTGACCGAAGACGACATTCTCGAGTCCGCCCGGGACAGCCAGGGAATCGAAAGCGTCGGGCAGATCAAGTTCGCCATCGTCGAGCGCAACGGCAAGATCTCGATCATTCCGCAGGAGTGACCCTGCCTGGCCGGCGCAACCTGCGCGGATTCCGGTGAGAGCCGCCTTTCGCGACAGCAGTACGCTGATCATCCGCTTTGAACCTTGGCGCGCGGCCCCTACTCCATCGAAGGCAATCGTGATTTTTTCAGCCCCGAAGAGGTGTCGCATGAACGCTATCGATTTGTTGATCCAGGACCATGAGCTGGTGAAGAAGCTGCTGGAGGAACTCTCCTCCACCACTGAGCGCGCGGTGAAAAAGCGCGCCGAGTTGCTCGAACGCATCAAGCAGGAGGTAAGCATCCATACCGCCCTGGAAGAAGAAATCCTGTACCCGGCCATCAAGCAGGCCGGCGGCAAGGAAGAAGCGAAGATGTATTACGAAGCCAAGGAAGAGCACCGCACCGTGGACTCCCTGGTGCTGCCGGACCTGCTGCAAACCGAGACCGGCACCGTCGAGTTCGCCGGGCGGGTCAAAGTGATGAAGGAACTGCTGGAACACCATATCGAGGAAGAAGAAAGCGAGCTGTTTCCGACCGCCCGCAAGCTGCTGGGCAAGCAGCAACTGGATGAGCTCGGCCAGGCCATGGAAGCGCAGAAAAAACTGCTCAAGGGCGAACAGCGTGCTGCGTGATGGAAGCCTGGATCGACTTTCTTGAATGGCCTGCCATGGCCCTGACGGTACTTGCCGCCTGGTGCATCGGCTCACGGCGCCCTGGCCGGCGCAAGCTGGGTTTCTGCTGCTTCATTGCCAGCAACGTGCTGTGGGCCGCCTGGGGGTGGCAGGCGCAAGCCTGGGCGCTGATCATCCTGCAGGGTTGCCTGTGCGCCATGAACCTGCGGGGCTGGAAGAAAAACACTGCCGTGGAGCCGGGCTGAACGCCCGGACACATGCCTGAAAGCCCAACGGCGAGGAGCCAGACCATGATCGACCCCAACCAACCCGACCCGTACGTGGACGAAGTACCCCACAACCCGGGCGAGCCTGTGCCTGAACAGGAACAGGAGAAGGAAGCACCCGACTGGCCCGAAGGCCAGGTGCCGCCAGAGGAGCAGTCCGACGGCTGAGGCTCACCTGGCGAGCGGCATTGCCTGCTTCGCCGGCAATGCCGCTCCACCAGTCACCCAATCCTATGGAAGGAGGCAAGTGTCTCATGAGTGATCGCATCATCGCCTTGTTCACCGATACCACACTGTTCGGAGTTTCCGTTCTCAATTTGTTGCTGGCACTGACGGTAGCGCTGCTGACATTCGTCGTGGCGCGGGCGGCCATCAGTTTCATGCTGCATCGGGTCAGGCGCTGGTCCGAGCATGACGGCGCGCTCAGCCAGGTGCTGGCCAAGGTGCTCGCCGGGACCAGCAATTTTCTGCTGTTCCTTGCCTCGCTGCTGGTGGGCCTGAGCATGCTCGACCTGCCCGAGCGCTGGCTGACCCGGGTCGGTAGCCTGTGGTTCGTGGTCGCGGCATTGCAGATCGGGCTGTGGGCCAACCGCGCCATCGGCCTGGGCCTGAGTCGCTACTTCGCCCGGCATCGCACCGACGGCTTGAACCAGGGCAGCGCGCTGGCCACGCTGTCGGCATGGGGTGCGCGGGTACTGTTGTGGTCAGTGGTGCTGCTGGCGATGCTGTCCAACCTGGGCGTGAACATCACCGCCTTCGTCGCCAGCCTGGGGGTAGGCGGTATCGCTGTTGCACTGGCCGTGCAGAACATCCTCGGCGACCTGTTCGCCTCGTTGTCCATCGCCGTCGACAAGCCGTTCGAGGTGGGCGACTTCATCGTCATCGGCCCGCTGGCCGGCACGGTGGAGCACGTAGGGCTGAAGACCACACGCATCCGCAGCCTGGGCGGCGAGCAGATCGTCATGGCCAATGCCAGCATGATCAGCAGCACCATCCAGAACTACAAGCGCCTGCAGGAACGACGGATCGTGTTCGAGTTCGGCCTGTCGTACGACACGCCAACCGAGGCCGTGAAAAAGGCACCCGCCATCGTCGAGGAAGCGATCAAGGCACAACAGCAGGTGCGCTTCGACCGTGCCCACCTGCGCGGCTTCGGCAAGGAGGCGCTGGAATTCGAGTGCGTGTATATCGTCAAGGACCCGGGCTACAACCTGTACATGGACATCCAGCAAGCCATCAATTTCCACCTGCTCGAGCGCTTCTCGAAGGTAGGTGCAAAATTCGCCGTACCGGTACGCGCGATCAAGGTCACGGCCTTGCCAGAGGAATCGAAGCGCGGGCCTCAAAGTATTCACGTGGGGTAACCCGCCCCCGTGCATGTCAGCGCTCCATGCATTCCGTCGATTTCACGGCACGCCCGTGGGTGATGCAGGCCGAACAGAAGGTGACCAACCCGCAACGGAGTATCGCCATGAAGATCATGAAGCCTCATTCGTTACTGCTCGCGCTGTGCCTGGGGCTCAGCGCACCTGTGGTGCTGGCAGCCACCGACCTGAACGATCAGCGTGCTCCTGGGACGCAGCCGCATGACAGCGGGCACATGAACAACCAAGGCGGAGCGACCGGCTCCGGCACGCCTGCGGATGCCATGGGGACAGGTTCCGGCGGAACCGATGGCAATGACACTGACAACACCGGTGGCGATGGCACCACCGACCGATCCGGTAGTGACCGCAGTGGATCGGAACGCGGCACCGGGACGGGTAGCGGGACCGGAGGCTCTGTTGGTTCGGGCTCCAGCGGTGGTTCCGGTAGTTGAAGGTTCGCTCGAACTGCCCTATGGCCGGCGACGCGTGCCCAGCTCGATCCAGACGGGCGCATGGTCGCTGGCCTTGGGTTCGTTACGCACCCAGGCATCGACACCAGCCCGCTTCAGGTAGGGCGCGAGCTCGGGGTTGAGCAGCAGGTGGTCGATACGTAAACCGGCGTTGCGTGCCCAGTGGTTGCGGAAATAATCCCAGAAGGTGTAAATGCGCTCGTACGGATACAGATGGCGAATGGCGTCGACCCAGCCTTGATTCAGCAGTTTCTGGTAGCACGCACGTGATTCGGGCTGCAGCAGCGCGTCCTTCATCCAGGAGCGCGTGTCGTAGATATCCATATCGGTTGGCACCACATTGAAATCACCCGACAGCACCGCGGGATGGCCACCGTCATGCAGCCCTTTGACATGCTCGATCAGGCTCTCGAACCAGCGGAGCTTGTAATCGAATTTCGGCCCCGGTTGCGGGTTGCCGTTCGGCAGGTACAGACAAGCCACCAGCACCCCGTGCACCGCGGCTTCGAGGTAGCGGCTCTGGTTGTCGTCCTCCATGCCAGGCAGGCCACGCCGTACTTCCAGTGGTTCGCTGCCCCGCGCCAGAATGGCCACGCCATTCCACGAAGGCTGCCCTTGGTAGAGGCAACCATAACCCGCCGCTTCGAGCGCCTGGCGAGGAAACTGCTGATCCGCCGCCTTGAGTTCCTGCAGGCAGGCGATGTCGGGCTTTTCCCGCTCCAGCCAGGCCAGCAGTGCCGGCAGCCGGCTACGAATGCCGTTGATGTTGAACGTGGCAATCTTAAGCGCTTTCATGCGTCGGGGTCGCTGACATGGGCCTGCACGGCATCTTCCAGGGCACGCACATGGGCGTCATCCGCCAATGCCTTGAGTGCCAGCCAGTCGTCCCAGTCGATGGCACCATCGTCACGCAGGGCCTCTGCGGTGCGCAGCAGTTCATGGTGGTAGGCATCCGGCGACTCACGGCGGTAACTGATGTCGTCGTACTGGGCGTACCAGGCCTCGAGCTCAGGGATACTGCGTTCAATGCTCATAAGGGAGCCCTCACGGTGTCCTTTGCATTAAGAACCTCAACCATGCAGCGACGTTCAAATCCAACGCTGATCGCTACGTTCAATGATCAAGCGGATCGATATCCTGGATCACTGAGCATCGTTTTTCATTGAATCACCGCGCCGTCACCATTAGCTCCACAAGCAACATCTGGAGCGGGTACATGGCCTCCCCCATTTTCAACTCAATGAGACAAGGCGCTGATGCAGCGGACCTTGGCGATAGCGTTTCCATCGTTTCGTGCGCAGCCATCGACGCCCTGGGGCTTGCACCATGAACTGCGGCCCATTCTGGGTGATCGTTTTCTTCGTGCTCATCAACAACGGCTGCTCGCTGCTGGGCTTCGGTGAAGGCTCGGTGGGAGGTGTGGCGCGGAGTATCGAGTCGCGAACGGAAATCACCATCGCCACCACGCTGCAACGAGCGCAAAAAACCAATGCAGGCGGCCTGCCGCCTGACGATGGGCAACTGCTACCGGCGATATTTCTATTGATTCGCGCCTGACCCGTCAGCGGATGGGGCTGGTTTGCACTCTTGGTAGAAGTCGAAGTCCTGAAATTTCTCGGCTGCCTGTTCCGACCCTTTCGCGGGCACGCCCGCTCCCACAGAACTGCACATAACTCATTGAATTAACCGGGACTCTGTGGGAGCAGCCGCGAACACCGGCGTAGCCGGTGCCATGTACCGCGTTGGATTCTTCGCGGTTAAAGCCGCTCCCACAGGGTACGCGCACTGTTTGCGGATTCAGTTCTCTACGCGACAGCGCCGCCCAAAGGACTGGGCGATATCCCACAGAACTGCGCGGGACCTTGTGGGAGGGGGCGCGCCCGCGAAGAGGCCAGATCAGGCGACACATCACTTCGGGCCTTTACCAACCGCCAGCCGAACCGCCCAGAGGCTGCGCATGAAACGAGCTCGCCGCGAACCAGGTTTCCCGGTTCGCGGCGTAATTGAAGCGTTACTCAGGCAATCAGGTAGGAATGCCAGCCAGCCGCCAGACAGGCGCCGGAACCGGTTCGGCCTGGCTGCGTTTGCGTGCCCACTGGGTCAGGGCAGCCATCATGGCAAAGCCCAGCAGGATCAGTACCGGATAAGCCAGCAGCAACTCGGTCAGCGAGTATTTCCAAGCCAGTGGGCGACCAACACCCAGCATCGCCGCATACAGCCAGGACACACCCGACAGTGCGCCGGAGAACAACGCAAACATTCGCACGCCAAAATTCAGGTCCAGCAAGTTGCCTGCTTTGAGCAGGGCAGGCAATACATAGCGATGCAACAACATGCCGTTAAAGGTCAGCAACATGACAATAATGACCTTCGCTTGAAGTTTAGGATTGGCAAAATAGTTCATACCTTTATCAAGGTAGTCAATTCCAATCACTGCGGCACCCGTGAGCCACAGGAATATCAGGGCATTGGCCACGGACTTCTGCAAGCTCGTCATATGCTTACTGTCATGCCCGGCTTCTTTATGACCTTTCAACAAGTTCCTGACCATCTCGGCGTCACTGGCGAATACCATGCCGATGGCAATGCAACAGGCCAATAAATGAACGTAAATAACAGACAACCGCACCAGTTCCATGGATTCTTTCTGCCCGAACAGGCTAATAATTGTATTAATCTCCACGACATTTTCTCCACGCAATGCGTTAGCGCTAGATGGCTTTGAAATAGGTGTGCGAACGATTTAATCGCAACGACAGAGCCAAATTCGAATCGTTAAATGAAAAAGCAGATTGTCACTCAATACACGCGGTGGCTCACCCGAAGAGCCTCGGTTGGGCATGGCAATACTCCACTATTCAGGAATAAAAATGCCCCATGAGCATCCCTGCGATGCCGATGAGGTTGAACGTCCATAAGTTCTGGGGAAAGGCGCGAGGTGCAATCACATTGAAGGCACCTGCTGGCAAATAGGAGTCAGTGTCATCCAAATCGTTCATTTCTCGAGCAAAACGACCGACAGGCGGCACACTAAACCAAGTTGGTTAGTTTGCTAAGTTGTTGTAATTTGACCGAGTGGAAAGTTTTATCGACAACTGGATCCAAACTTCGCAAGTGTCTTTGAATGCTCTATTCCGCTGTTTCGCAGATCTCGTTTTGCAGGTGGCCGTGGCTGAAGTGCCATCAGTCAGGTCATGGCCAGCCCCATTCCAATCGCCTCGCTCGGCCAGCAGCCCGTCTGTCGCCTTCGGCCTGCCAACACCCTCAAAATTTGTTCCGGGCGATGGCAGGCGGCGCAAATACCCTCAATGACTACCCAATGCCGCAGACGCCAAGCGCCCCGACACCTCCTCATCGATCTGCGCCATGCTCAACCGCGATGTCTCGCGCAGCATGAGCGAGCACACCGCGACCAGTGCCAGTGCCGCCGCGCCATACAGCGCCACGCCCAACGGGTCATGGTTGGTGAGGATCAGGATTGCCGTGGCGATGCTCGAAGCGGTGCCGCCGCCCAGCGCGGCGCCGATCTGGTAGCTGGCCGAGATACCCGAGTAACGCATGCTGCGCGGGAACTGCTCGCCGAGGAAGGCCGGGATAGGCCCTTGGGTCGCGCCCATTAGCAGGCCGGTCAGGCTGTAGGCGCACAAGGCGATGGCGAAGCTCTTCATGCCCACCAGGGAAAAGAACACGAACAGCCCCACGGCCATTGCCACTGCGCCAAAGCACATCACCGTGCGCCGCCCCAAACGGTCCGACAGGTAGCCGAACAACGGCGCCGACAGCACGATGGCGACCGAAAGCGCCAGGTCGAACATCAACGCCTCGGTACTGCCAAAGCCCACCTGCGTGGCGTAAGTCAGGAAAAAGGTGCTGCCGATGTAGGCGATGGTGCAGTAACCGAAGGCAATCCCGGCGCACAGCAACAGCTGCCGCGGACGTTGGCGCAGGGCCGCGGCCAACGGTGCATGTTCAGGTTTGGTCACGGGCGTGGTGGCCGCTGCCGGTGCCTTCAGGCGCGCGTACAGGCCGATCAGCACCAAGGTGCCGCCCAGCCAGAACGGGATGCGCCAGGCGAAATCGACCAGGTTGTCGTCAAAGGCCGCGCTGACGATGGCGAACACCCCAGCCCCGAGGATGCCACCCACGCCAATCCCCATGCTTGTGAAGCTACCCCACAGCCCGCGCCGCCCCGGTGGCGCAGACTCGATGCCGAACAGCGCGGCGCCGCCCCACTCCCCGCCTGCCGCAAAGCCCTGGACCAGGCGCAGCAGCACCAGCAGGATCGGCGCGGCCACGCCGACGCTGGCATGGCCGGGCAGGCAGCCGATGAGGAAGGTGCTCATGCCCATCAGCAGCAAGGTGGCAACCAGTACCTTCTGCCGGCCGATGCGGTCACCGAAGTGGCCGAACACCAGACCACCCAACGGTCGGGCAAGAAAGCCCGCACCGAAAGCGCTGAAGGCCACCAACGTGGCTGTCAGGTGGTCCATCTGCGGGAAGAACACCTGGGGAAACACCAGTGCGGCGGCGGTACCGTAGATGATGAAGTCATAGAATTCCAGCGCCGTCCCCAGTCCGGAGACGCAGAAGGTTCGCAAGGCGGAACGGGATGACGCAGGGCGGGAATGTTGCGCATGCATTGTTGTTGTTCTCGTTCAGCGGCGCCGCCTTGAGCTGGCGGCACCGGGTTGGCTCAGAAAGTGTCGAAGCCGGCCTTGGCCAGTTGCACAGGCGTGCCGGCCACGTACTGCAGGGCACAGCGTTCGGTGTCGATGCCGACGCTGAGCAAGGTTTCCCAGCGTTCGGTATCGGGCATGGCCATGTCCGGGTGGAAGCAGATCGGCGCCCTGTCGCCCTCGCCGCCGCACATGGCCTCGGCCCGGGCGCGCAGGTCAGCGCTGGCCATCTGGCCGACCACCTGCTCGAGGTGGCCCAGACGGCATTGCGTATCGGCACGGTCGGCGACCTGCTCGCCCAGGCTCAGCTGTGGGTCGAGGAAGTGATTGGTGTGCAGCAACCAGCCGTCTTCCCGTGGCAAGACCAAGGCGGTGCGCGCGGGGCTCAATTCGATGCTGGCCGCGCGCGGGCTGCGGTCCTGGCGGGAGAACACTGTCAGCACAGTAGAGGCACTGACCCGTGCCGAACAGGCAAGCTCGATGGCCTCCTCGACACTGCTGGCCTCCTCCAGCAAACGCCGAGCGATGGCGTGCACCGGCACACCACCACTGTCGTTGTCACTGGCGTGGTGGAGGATATTGAAGTGCAGGCCGAGGCCCGCGCTGTTCACACCAAGCTTGGCGAGCATGCCGAACTCGCAGAACAGCTTGACGTTCATGCCGCGCTCGGTGTGCAGCGCCAGCATCAGGCCATGGGGGCACAGGCTGTCATGCCAATCCCAGGTCTGCAGGGTCTGCGGCGCACGCGCGCCACGGGGTGCATGCACGGTGGTGGAGCATTCGCTGTGGCGGGTTCGGGCCGCCAGTATTTCAGTGCGGGCGTTCAGGCTCGCCAGCTGCCACAGCGGCAGCTCGGCACCGCTGGCCATGCCGGCCACTTCAGCGGCCAGGCCTGGGCTCCAGGCTTCCAGGGCTGCCAAGCTGTTTTCGCCGATGCGCTGCACCTCACTCAAGGGCACACCAACCCGCGGGAAAAAGCCCAGGTACAGTGCAGTGGTGGTACGAATCTGCTCGGCGAAGCGCGCACCTATCTGGTGGCCACGCTCGAGGGGGTTGCGGATGTCGCTGACATGGGTGTGGATCTTCAAGGCGGGGAACTCCTGGTACAGGCCGCGGTGGTCAGGCAAGCACCGCTAGCCTAACCAGGCCTCCCCCAATCGATCATCGGCACAACCCGCACAACTTTTGTGCCCCGATGGAAAAACTCAGCCCCGTGCCGGCGCCTGCGCGCCCTGCCCGTGCAGGTGCTCATGCAGCAAGGCAATGAACGCCTGCACCTTGCGGGTATTGCGCCGATGCGGCAGGTACAGCACGTGCACCCAGGGGCCGAACGCGCTCAGCGCCCGCCAGTAGTCGGGCATCACCTGCACCAGCTGCCCGTTGGCCAGGTAGGGGGCGGCACACCAGGTGGGTACGAACTGCAAGCCTTGCCCATCGAGCAGGCAGGCCAGCAGGAAGTCGAAGTTGTCGCTCACCAGTCGAGGGGTGGGCTGACGCACACGCAGCGTCTGGCCGCCGTGTTCGATCCACCAGAAGCTGCGGTTGAGCAGCGGGTGGCGCAACAGCAGCCAGTCGTGTTGGGCATAGTTCTCCAGTGTGATCGCCTCGCCGTGTCGGGCCAGGTAGGCAGGGCTGGCGCAAAGGATCACACGGTTCTCGATCAACGGCTGGGCGATCAGCTCCGGCTGGTCGGTGGGGCCGTCGCGCAGCGACAGGTCGTAGCCGCCATCGATCAGGTCTTCGTTGGCATCGTTGAGGTTGACCTCCAGGCGCACCTGTGGGTGCTCGCGCATGAAGCGGCAACACACCTGGTTGAGAAACGCGGGGCCGAACGACGGTGGCGCGGTAATGCGCAGGGTACCGCGCAGCGCGTGCTGCAACTGCTCCACTTCCTCGGTGACCCGTTGCAGGTGCATCAACGCCTGGCGCGCGCCTTCCAGGTACAAGGTACCGGCCTCGGTCAGCGCCATGCGCCGGGTGGTGCGTTCGAACAGGCGCACGCCCAGTTCGCTCTCCAGGTGCGCAACAGCCTTGGTGATGGCAGACGGCGTCTTGCCCAGTTGCTCGGCCGCACGGCTGAAGCTGCCGTGTTCGGCGGCGGCAACGAAGATGGTCAGGGCCATCATCTTGTCCATGGTTACTTCCTGTTCGGCACAAACGGTGGGAGTGATGCGAGGGTGGCGAGTATCTGCGCCTCCTATCAAACCCGCAAATGCCGGCGATTTGAATAGGCACGGCAAGGTCCGCTGCTTGCACCCTGGCAAATACGGGCTCGGGATTCTTTCCCCATCACGAAAAAAGTTGTGCCTGCCCTCGCCTTTATCCGCCCTGGCCCCCTGGCTAGGCTGCGGCGCCATCACGACAAGAACGAGGCACAGCATGAAGCAGCTCCTGAAGATTGCAATCAGCGCCGGCCTGGCCTGCACCTGCATGCCGGGTTTCGCGGCAGTGGACCTGATCCTGCACAACGCCAAGGTCTACACCGCCGAGCCCGGCCAGCCCTTGCAGCAGGCCGTGGCCGTCGAAGGCGAGAAAATCGTCGCGGTAGGTTCCGACCAGGCCGTGCTACGCCTGAAGACCAAAGGCACCCGGGTCATCGACCTCGGTGGCAAGGTGCTGATGCCGGGCATGCTCGACGCCCACTCGCATGCCATCAAGGGTGGCCTGCAACTGGTGCTGGCCGACCTCGCCGGCGAGCAGGTTGCCCTGGACGAACTGGAACGGCGCCTGCGCCAGTGGCGCAGCGACGGCAAGGCCGTGCGCGGCGAGTTCCTTGTCGTCAGTGGTGTACCGGGCACCTACTGGAATGACATTCCGGCGCTGGAGCAGCGCTTCAACCACGGCGAATGGGCCGAGCAACCGATCCTGTTCGCCGCCAACGACATGCACACCGGCTGGGCCAACCAGGCCACGCTCAAGCGCGCCGCAATCGGTGCCGACACCATCGCTGCCCTGCCTGCCGAAGCACGCAACACCATCGGCCAACACCCGGACGGAACACCAAATGGTTTCCTCGCCGATGCCAGCTACTACCCGGTGACCGACCTGCTGCCAGCGCTGCCCCACGCCACCCTGCTGAGCGCTGGGCGCATGGCCCTTGACCATTACAAGCAGCTGGGCATCACCGGCTGGATGGACCCGCTGGCCAACGAGCTGCCGGGGGCCGATGTGAACAACCATTCGCTGGGCGTGCTGCCGGTGTACAAGGACCTCTCCGCGCGCGGCGAGCTGACCGCCCACGTCGCCGCCCTGCTGATGGCCGATTCCAGGGCCCGCCCTGCCGACCTGGACGAACTGGACAAGGTACGCCGGCAATTTCTCGGCGTGCACAACCTCACCCTGCCGGGCATCAAGGTGTTTGCCGACGGCGTTGCCGAAGCGCCAGCGCAAACGGCGGCGATGCTCGAGCCCTACAGCAACTCCGGCAAGCACGGCGAACTGCTGCTGGATCCTAAGCACTTTGGCGAGCTGGTCAGTGCCGCCGACGCCCGTGGCTGGCTGGTCCACGTGCATGCCATCGGCGACCGCGCCGTGCGCGAGGCGCTCAACGGCATCGAGCAGGCACGGCGTGATCGCCACAGCGGCATCCCCCATTCCATCACCCACTTGCAGATGGTCAACCCCACGGAATACGCCCGTTTCAAGCAGCTCGACGTGATTGCAGCCATGCAGCTGTACTGGGCCAGCGCCGACCAATCGAACATGGAACTGGTCAAGCCGTACGTGAACGCCATGGCCTTCATGCACACCTTCCCGGCCCGTTCGCTGCTCAAGCATGGCGCCACCCTTGCCGGCGCCAGCGACTGGCCGATCACCACCCCTGACCCTTGGCAGGCGATCTACCAGGCCATCAGCCGCAAGGGGCCCAAAGGTGTGCTCAACGCTGCTGAAGCCATCGACCGCCAAGTGATGTTCCAGGCCTATACACTCAACGCCGCCCGCACCATGCGCCTGGAGCAGCAGATCGGTTCGCTCAAGGTTGGCAAGCAAGCCGACATGATCGTGGTTGACCGCGACGTGCTCGACGTCGATGCCGAAACGCTGCGCGATACCCAAGTGCTGCAGACCTGGTTTGCCGGGAAGCTGATCTACGCGCACTGACCTGCAAGCCTCATCGACGCGGTCTATCAGATCATCCATTCCATCGATTTGACCGCGTCAAATTGCCTCATGTAGCTTGCCGCCCTCTTCGCCGCTGGCTCAAAGGTGCGCGTTACACCTTTGCACCAGTTGCGTAGCCTACCCCCGTACTGATCAAGCCCCACCACGGCGTGCGCGCCAGTCGCGTCGCCGTCACCGTGTTCGAGTTTCCGAAATGTCCGTCAATAGCCCCACCCGTATCACCGAGCTCGTCATCGAGAGCGGCGTCAAGAAAGCCCACCTATCCACCCATGCGACACTGGTCCTGGGGTTTCTCGCAGGTGCATTCATTTCGCTAGGGTTTCTCCTGGCTATCCACGTCAGCACCATGATCCCGGTACAGTGGGCCTCGTTCGGCACACTGCTGGGCGCCGCGGTATTTCCCATCGGCCTGATCCTGGTGATCCTGGCCGGTGGCGAACTGCTCACCGGCAACATGATGAGCTTGCCGTTGGCGATGTTCGCCCGGCGTATCGGCCCAGGCGCCGTGGCGCGCAACTGGCTGCTGGTGACCGTCGCCAATCTGTTCGGTGCACTGTTCGTTGCCGGGTGCTTCGGTCACCTGCTGGGCCTGACCGAGGGGGCCTACCTGAACAAGGTGTTGGCGGCTGCGACCAGCAAGACCAACGCCGACTTCCTCCACGCCTTCGTGTCCGGAATCGGCTGCAACTGGCTGGTGTGCCTGGCAGTGTGGCTGTCGTATGCCAGCCGTGAAATGAGCGGCAAGATTCTCGGCATCTGGTTCCCGATCATGGCGTTCGTCGCCATCGGTTTCCAGCACGTGGTAGCCAACATGTTCCTGATTCCGGCAGCGATCTTTGCCGGCTACCTGAGCTGGGGGCAGTTGGTGGAGAACCTGGTGGCCGTGTTCCTGGGGAATGCGGTGGGTGGGGCGATCTTCGTGGGGTTGGCGTACTACGTGTCCTACGGTGTGCCTTCGCAGGAAGCGTGCGAGGTGCAGTGAGGCATTGCGGTCAGGCACGCTTGTGCAGGTGATGTGCCCTGCACAAGCCTGCTTGACCGTTCGTCACTATCCTTGGGCCACGCTGGGCGACACGATGTTCGGCCGGATGCTGACGGCGGTCATGTCATCGCCGACTCACTGGGGACCGGACGGCGATCAAGGCATCCGCCATCAACCTTGGGCCAGCGACTTGCGCTCCAACCACTCCACCATCAACTCCCCCCATGCAATATCCGCTTGCAGGGCCGCCTTGGCCTTTGCCGAATCGCGCTTGCGCAAGGCTTCGAGTACTTCGAAGTGCTTGTGCTTGGCGCTGGCCAGTTCCGCTTTGGGCACTTCGGCATGGAAGGTGCTGAGCAGCGGCCCCATCATCACCCACATGTTCTCCAGGGTCTTGAAGATCACCGGCATGCGTGCGGCGGCAATCAGACCGAAGTGGAACTCGCGGTTGAGCAGCGAAGCCTGTTTGTAGTCGGTGCTGACAGCCGCCTGGAAGGCCGTTTGCACCTCTTCCAGATGCTTCAGCTCGGCGGCGGAAATTCGCTCGGCCGCCATGCCCGCCGCCTCGCCCTCCAGCAGATGGCGGATCAGCTGGATTTCCCGTAGTTGGCTGACGGTCAGCTCCGGCACATAGATGGAGGTAGCGGCCTTCATGTCCAGTGCATGATCACTGACAAGGCGGAAGATCGCCTCACGCACCGGCGTGATCGACACACCAAACTCCTCGGCCAAGGCACTGATGCGCAGGCGGTCACCCGGTTGATACTGGCCGTCCATCAATGCCGTGCGGATGATGCTGTAGACCCGCTCGCTCAGGTTGCCTTTATCCAGTGGCTTGTGAACTGTCACGCTTGTTCTCTCTTGTCTGATGAATAGCACAGGGCCAACCGCCGGAGGAAACACTGGGCGACATGGCGAAGACGCATGATACATCATCGCCCATGCCGTGCCATCTCGTGCGAACGGTTCAGATCCGCGTGTCGCGTCGACCCACCCCTTGCAGCAGCACCGCCACCACGATGATCGCGCCCTTGATGATCTGTTGCGGGTACGCCGGGACGCTGAGCAGGTTCATGATGTTGCCGATCAAACCAAGCACCAGCACCCCGACCACGGTGTAGAACAAACTACCCTTGCCGCCGGACAACAGCGCACCACCTATCACGCAGGCGGCAATGGCATCCAGTTCCAGGGCCATGCCGGCACTGGGCGTGGCGACCCCGGAACGCGAGGCGATGACCACCCCGGCAAGGGCGCTGAGCCCGCCGCAAATCGCATAGGCCGCCAGCTTGTAGCGCTCCACTGCAATCCCCGCCAGGCGCACGGCAGTCTCGTTGCTGCCGCTGGCGATGATCAACCGGCCAAAAGCGTTGTAGCGCAGGATCAGGGCGAACATGCCAATCACCAACACCGCCAGCCACACCGGCCAAGGCACCCCGAACACTCCATCGGCCTGACGACCGAAGTCTCGCAACAGGCTGGCAGCCGATTGGCTGTCGGCCAGCCGCTGTGGCTGGCCGTTGGAGAGGATGAACGCCAGCCCTCGGGCAATGGTCATCATCGCCAGGGTGGAAATGAACGGGGCCATGCGAAAGTAGGCCACGAAGCTGCCGGTGACCAGGCCCATCAACACCCCTGCCCCCACCGCGATGGCCACCGCCAGCAACAACCCGAGGCTGTCCTCCAGCGGCAGCAGATTCAGGCTCATCGCCACGACCACCCCGCCCACCGCTGCCACCGAGGCAACCGACAAGTCGATACCGGCGGTGAGGATGACGATCAGCATGCCAATGCTGACCAGTATCAGCGGCGTCAGTTGCCGCAGCAGGTTACCCAGGTTCTGCCAGGTGAAAAAGTCCGCCGACAGGCTGCTGGCCACGGCCACCAGCACCAGCAGCATCACCAGTGCGTTGTGTTGCAGAAAAAGCCGGCGCACAACGCGCCCCAGCGGCTGCCTGGACTCGCCCGACAGCGAGGGGGCGGCCAGTTTGCTCAAGTTGTTATCCATGGTGTTCGACTCCCATCGCCAGACAAATCATTGCGTGTTCTTCGATAGCATCACCGCCAAGCTCGCCGGCGATGGCACCATCGCGCATCACCAGCACCCGGTCGCACATGCCGATCAGCTCGGTCATTTCCGAGGACACCAGGATGATCGCCACCCCGGCCTCGGCCAGTTCGTTGATGACCCGGTAGATCTCGGTCTTGGCACCGATATCTACACCACGGGTCGGCTCGTCGAGGATCAGCACCCGGCAGCCGGCGTCGACCCACTTCATCAGCGCCACCTTCTGCTGATTACCCCCGGACAGATCGCCCACCGCCTGCTCGATCGAGCCGGTCTTCAGACGCAACTGCTGACGTAGCGCCTCGACCCCGGCGCGCTCGCGGGCACCATCGATCCAGCCAAAACGACTGGTATAGGGCGAGCCGGGCCGTAAAGCGGCGTTGACGCGGATCGACATCTCCAGCAGCACGCCCTGCTGCTTGCGGTCTTCGGGCAGCAGCCCGATGCCATTGCCGATCGCCTCGCGCGGGCTGCGGTTGCGCAGTTGGCGGCCGTCCAGGTGAACAGTGCCGGCGCTGCTGCGCTCGGCGCCGAACAGCGCGCGCATGGTTTCGGTGCGCCCCGAGCCGACCAGGCCGCTGAAGCCCAGCACCTCACCGGCGTGTGCCTGAAAACTCACATTGCGTACCAGTGGCCCGGCGCTCAGCCCCTCGACCCGCAGGCGGGCCTCGCCGATGCTTGCCTGGCGTGGCGGGAACAGGTCGCTCAGCTCACGGCCGATCATCATCTGCACCAGCCCGCGCTCGTCGATGGCTGACAGCGGCAGGGTGCCGACGGTACGGCCATCCTTGAGCACCGTGGCGCGGTCACAGATGCGGAAGATCTCGTCCATGCGATGCGAGACATAGATGATGCACACGCCCTTGCGCCGCAATTCCGCCAGGATGCGAAACAACTGCTCGGTCTCGTGGGTGGTGAGCACCGCGGTCGGTTCGTCGAACACCAGCACCGAGGCGTTGCGCGACAGGGCCTTGGCGATTTCCACCGCCTGTTGATGGGCCACCGGCAACTCGCCCACTGCACGGCGTTCGTCGATGTTGGCAAACCCCAGCTCATCGAGTATGCACCGCGCCTTGTCACGCAGCATCGGCCACTGCACCCGCCACCTGTTCGCGCCCAGGTCGTCGATGCAGATGTTTTCCGCCACCGACAGGTGCGGCGCCAGGGCAAACTCCTGGTAGATCACCGATACGCCAAGGCGAAGCGCATCGGCCGGCTTGCCGATACTCGCCGGCTGCTCGTGCAACAGCACCTCGCCAGCATCGCGCACGTAGGCGCCGGCGAGGATCTTCATCAAGGTCGATTTGCCCGCGCCATTCTCACCCATCAGCGCATGCACTTCACCCACGTTGGCGCTGAAGCTCGCACCACTGAGCGCACTGATGCCGCCGAACGCCTTGTGAATGTCGCGCAACTCGACGGCGGTCTTGTGTATTGCATTCATCGGTCTTACCTCTGCAAGCGGCGCGTTGCCAGACAGGCGCCGCAACCTTCGGATCAGCGCATGGCTGCCTTGAGCTGGTCGATTGAGCGGAATGCGGGTAGCCGCTCGACCGTGGCCGGGCCCTGTTCGAGCTGGATGAAGTGGTCGACGTTGCCAGGGGTTATCAGCTCCACCGGGAAGTACGACGCCAACGGCAGGTTGTTGGCCTGCAGCCGGCCGTCAAGTATCTGGTGGATCAGCTCGATGGCCGCCACCCCGGTCTGCGAACCACTGTTACTGGCGCTAACCAGCAGCTTGCCCTGCTTGATCAGATCCAGCGCAACCTTGAAGCTGCCAGCTGCCGCAGCGACCCGTACCTGCCCGGCCTTGCCGGCATTGTCCACAGCGTTGATGGCGCCGATGGCGATGAAGTCGTTCTCCGCCAGGATCAGGTTCAGGCGCTCGCCATGGGCACTGAGGATGTCCTCGGTGGCGGCCAGGCCACCCTCCTCGGTCCATTCGCCACGGCCCCAGGCCAGCACGTTGAAGCCCCCTTCAGGCCAGCTGAAACTGCCCTTGGCTTTGACCTGCTGGAACAGCTCGAACCCCTTAAGCAACGCATCCTCCTTCGACAGGCCGAGCTGGCGCTGCTCGGCACGGGCCTGGACGATCCCCGAGATCATGCCGTTGAGGCGGCTCTCGGAGGTCGAGTTGCCCATTACACCGATGACCATGGCAGCGTTGATTTCGCTGCCCGGGTCAGTGTGCTCGACCACATAGCGCCCGGCCTCGACACCGCTGCCGTAGGGGTTTCCGGTGCTGGTGGTGATCACCGGCGCTCGCGCGTCGGGTGCAGTGCCGACGGTGATTACCGGGATCCCGGCCGCCACAGCTCGCTCGACATCGGCAACGGAACCGAGGATGTCGGTGGGGTCGATGACGATCACATCCACCCCCAGGGTGATGAAGTTGTCGACCTGGGCGCTCTGGCGGGCCACATCGCCGTCGGCCACCTGCACCTGCATGTCATAGCCGTAACGCTCGGCCAGGCTGCGCGCGTCGTCGATCATCGAGACGAACCAGGGGTTACCCAGGGTGATGTCGGTCCAGCCAATGCGTAACCGTTCCCCCTTCTGCTTCAAGGGCAAGCCCTTGTCGATGTCGGTACGATCGGCCATTTGCGGGTCCACCAGGCCGGACAACGCCGTGTTGGGTATCAGTTGGTACAGTGGGTGGCGCGCCTCGGCGGCGGCCGGCCCGGCGAGCAGCGTGGCAAGGCCGAAGGTGGCCAGGGTACGGGCAACTGTGCTTTTCATATTGTTGTTCTCCAGGGTTGCCAGGCAAAAGGTCACAACTCGATCCAGGTGGACTTGAGCTCCGAATACTTGTCCAGGGCATGCAACGAGCGGTCGCGACCGTTGCCGGACTGCTTGAAGCCACCGAACGGCATGCTGATGTCGCCCCCATCGAAGCAGTTGACCCACACGCTGCCGGCACGCAGGCCCCGGGCCATTTGGTGGGCCCGCGAGAGGTCGCGGGTCCACAGGCTGGCGGCCAGGCCATACGGGGTATCGTTGGCGATGCGCAGAGCATCGAGGTGGTCACGGGCGGTGATGACCGAAAGTACCGGGCCGAAGATCTCCTCTCGGGCGATGGTCATGTCGTTGCTGACGTTGTCGAAAATGGTCGGCGGGATGTAAAAGCCCTCGGCGCCCAGGCCGTGCTTGACCCGTTCACCACCGAGGATCAGCTGTGCGCCCTCCTGCACGCCTTTGTCGATATAACCCAATACCCGTTGCAACTGGCTGGCATCGACGATGGCGCCAAGCTGGGTGGTTGGGTCCAGTGGATCTCCGACGGCGATGGTGCGTGCCACCTTGAGCACCTCGGCAACGAACTCGGCGCGGATGCCAGCTTCGACAATCAGCCGCGAGGGCGCCACGCAGACTTCGCCCTGGTTGAAGAACATCGAGCGGGCCGCAGTGGTCGCGGCCTTCTCCAGGTCACGGCAGTCATCGAGAATGATGTTCGGGGTCTTCCCGCCGCACTCCAGCCACACCCGCTTCATGTTCGACTGCCCCGCGTACTGCAGGAACAGCTTGCCGACCTCGCCGGAGCCGGTGAACACCAGGGTATCAACGTCCATGTGCAGGCCCAACGCCTTGCCCGCGGTTGGGCCAAAGCCCGGCAACACGTTGAACACACCGGCCGGGATACCGGCTTCGGCGGCCAACTGGGCAATGCGCAGGGCAGTCAGCGGTGATTGCTCGGCGGGCTTGAGGACCACCGAGTTGCCCATGGCCAGGGCGGGTGCGACCTTCCACATGGCCATCAGCATCGGGAAGTTCCAGGGGGTGACTGCCGCCACCACGCCGATCGCTTCGCGGGTCACCAAGCCCACGGCCGAGGGCCCCGACGGCGCGACTTCGTCATACAGCTTGTCGCAGCTTTCGGCGTACCACTGCAGGCAATCGAGCACCGCGTGCACATCGAACCCGGCGCTCTCGCTGATGGGCTTACCCATGTCGAGGGTTTCCAGTAACGCCAACTCTTCCATGTGCTGCTCGAACAAGGCAGCGAAGCGCAGCATGACGCGCTTGCGCTCCTTCGGTGTGCGCTGCGACCACACACCACTGTCAAAGGCACGCCGCGCGGCCTTCACGGCCATCTCCACATCCTCGGCCTGGCACGAGGCAACCTGGTTGAGCACGCGCCCGTCGCGCGGCGAAATGTTGGCGAAGGTCTCGCCACTCAAGGCATCGACAAAGCGGCCGTCGATGAAGGCCTGGCCGAGCAGCTGGAGTTTGCTGGCACGCTGCTGCACGGTGGTAAGGTCAATGAAACTGGCAAGGCTCATGGGATTCTCCATTGGATACATGATGCATCATAAAAGCAGCGAGACGTCGGCCTGACGCCGGCACTGCACTAGAAGCTGATTTCGGTCTTCAGGCCCCAGACCACCACACTGCGGTCATGCTCGAAGCCGCCGGGGTTGCGTACGTACTGCAGGTTGGGGCGCAGGGTCAGTGCCGGTGTCAGCCGCAACCCGTAATAGAGTTCGACCGGGTACTCGACATCGGCCCGCCGGGGCACGCCGCTGGCCTGCTGCACACGCCGCGCCGAACGCGGGTTGACCTCCAGGCGGCCCAACGCCAGCCCGATCTCGTCCTGCGGGCGCTGGGCCAGGGGCCCACGGATGAACGCGCCCAGGTGCCAGAGCCGCTCGACACTGGAAACGTCCCGGTCGGACTGGATGAAGTTGGTGAAAAGCGTCAGGCCACGCGCAGCATTATCCGGGTTGCGGTAGACCTGCTGTTCGGCCATGGCGTAGTAGCCGCTGGCCTGGTCGTGTTGCGCGGGTGCCGCGCCGGTCAAGCCGATGGGTTGCCCATCGATGTCCTGGTACAGGTCATCAAAGTCGCCAGTATTGCGCCACACGCCAACCCGGTAGCTGCCAGGCAGACCACCAAGCACCGGCTTCCAGGCCAGTTCGCCAACCGCCAGGTAACCAGTGGTGCCCGAGGGGCTGCCGAAGTTCAACCCTTGGCTGTTCTCGGTAAAGTGCGGGTTGACCTGGTACACGGAGGTGTTCAGCCACCAGTCATCGGCCAACTGCGCCGCCAGGCTCGCGCCCCATTGGCTGACCGGCCAGGTGAACCAGTTGGGGGTGATGTAGCCAGGCACCGTTCCACAGAAGGTCAGGTTCTGGAACGTGCAGGAAAACGGAAACACATCGCCACTCATGGGCAGCCGGCCGATCTTGAACAGCAAACGCTCATCGAGCAGTGCCTGCTGGTAATAGAACTGCACCAGCCGGGTAACACTGCCATAGCCGTAGATTTCCTGGGCGGCCAGCAGGGTGCCGGTGTCGGCTTCGCGGGTCAGGCTTTCACCGTTGCGGTTGGTGAAAGTGATGCGAAACGCGGCCCCCTGCCAACCCAACAGGCGCTGCAGGTCGAAGCGGGCATCGGCCATCAGCTGGTCGCTGTAGGTGCCCTTGTGCTGCGCCCCTCCCTGGGTGTTGTAGGCCAGTTCATTGACATAGGTGAACTGCAGGTCTACCCCCTGCTCATGCAGACGGGTGCGCTGCCCCTGCCAGTCACCGAACAGGAAATTGCCGGGTGAGTAGTTGTCGGCCTGGGCCTGCTGCAAGGCGCATACGCCCAGCAACCCGACCCCGATCAAGGTGGATCTTGTCATTGCGATCTGTTCCCGAAACTGTTTTCTTGTGGTTTTTGTTCAGCTTTGCGAGCGTGCAACGAGGGCGCCTGGCGTCACTGACCTGGCCGCGCGCAAGGCGGCCAGGGCTGGGTGACGCCAACTACAGGCATTGGCGGACGATTTCGGCCACCTCCTGCTGGTCACGAATGGGTTTGGGGTGGCAGGCCAGGTCCTGGTTGAAGCTGGTCCACACCACCTGAGCGAAATCATCGACCTGCTCGGGCTTGAGGCCATAGCTGCCGAACGTGTCCCGTACGCCCAGGCGGGTGAAGTGGGCGCTGACGATGTCAGGCAGGCGCGCGGCGCGCTCGCTTAGCGGCAAGGTATGAGTGCCCGGGTCGAGGATCTCGGCCACCCGGGCAAACTTGTCCTCGGCCACCGGTAGGGTCCAGCGGATCACCTGCGGCGTACTGGCTGCCACCGTGCCGCCATGGGGCGCATCGGTCATGGCGCCCAATGGCTGGCCCAGCGCATGGGATACGGTGACCCCGGCGCCGGCAATGGCCATGCCACCGAGGGTCGACGCAAAGGCCATGCGCGCCCTCGCCTCCAGGTCGTCCCCATGCTCCACGCAGCGCAGGGCATTGGCGGCAAACAGGCGGATCGACTCCAGCGCGACCATTTCCACCCAGGGTGTGGCATGGATGCTGATGAATGCTTCCAGTGCGTGGCAGAAAGTATCCACGGCAGTCAGCGCCGTCAGCCGTGGCGGCTTGGAAACCAGGATTTGCGGGTCGATCAACGCCACATCCGGGTAGATGTGCGGGTTGACAATGGCACACTTGAGGCCCAGCTCAGGATTGTTGATCACCGCGAATGGTGTCGCCTCGGTCCCGGTCCCAGAGGTGGTCGGCACCACCAGCAGCGGCAGACCACGGGACTGCGGCCTCGTCACCGGCTCACCGAGACGCTCGGTGTAGTCCCAACAGCGGCCGCCATGTACAGCGACGAACGCCACGGCCTTGGCCGAGTCGATGGCGCTGCCGCCGCCGATCGCCACCACAGCCTGGCAGCCGCTGTCACGCACCAGCGCCACTGCGCGGTCAATGGTGGTATGGCGCGGGTTGGGCACGATGTCGTAGAACTCGAGGACGGTGATGCCACGCTCGGCGAAACTGCCGAGCACCTGGGCGACCAGCTCGCTGCCTTCAAGGAACGGGTCGACCATCAACAGCACCTTGTTGCCGAACGGCGCGACCTTTTCACCCATGCGGCGGATTGCACCGGCCTCGAAGTCCAGTTTGACCGGCAGGCTTGCCTGAAATGCTTTCATCTACTTACCTCTGTTCGTGGCGAATGACTGATGGCAAACGCGGGCTGGCCGAACTTGCCAGAACCGATCCGCCTTTCTTGTAGAACTCCCCCAGGTCGCTGGCGGCAAGCAGCGCCGCGCGCATCTCCCACTCAGTGACGTCGAAGGGCTCGACGCGGCTGGTCTGCTGCGGCGAGGCCGCCACCTGCACCACCCGTTGCAGCTCCTGCTCGCTTAGGTCCGCCAGGCCCAGGTCGGCGAAACACACCGGCAGGCCAACCGCCAGGCACAGTCGCAGCAGGCCATCCAGCTCGCTGGCCGGCGCCCCCTCGAGCACCAGCATCACCAGGGTGCCAAAGGCCACGTATTCGCCGTGGTAGGCCGTGGCCCGTGGACCCAGCTCACTGAAGCCGCAATACACGGCATGAGCGGTGGCCACCCCGTTGCTCTCGAAACCGATGCCGCTCATCAGTGCGTTGGCCTCGATCACCCGGTTCAGCGCCTTGGTCACCTGCTGCTGCGCACAGGCCCGCACGGCTTGCACCGCATCGGCTTGCAAAACCTGGTGGCACAGTTGGGCGATGGCCATCGATGTGAGGGTCGGCTTGCCGCCGCCCGCGCTCGATTGCAGGCCACCGCCGGCCAGGCCAAGGAAGTTGTCGTGGTCGCCCTGCACGCAGGTGCGTGCCTCGTAGTAGGTCGCCAGAGCATCGCCGATGCCAGCCACCAACAGGCGCACCGGCGCTTGGGCGATGATCCAGGTGTCCACCACCACCACGTCCGGGCTGCGCTCGTGGAACAGTACATCGTCGAAGGCACCGTCCGGGTGGTAGAGCACCGACAAGGCGCTGGTGGGGGCATCGTTGGAGACCACCGTGGGCACGATACACAGCGGCAGCCGGCCCTGCTGGGCAACCGCCTTGGCAGCGTCGAGCACCTTGCCACCACCCACCCCGACCACCCCGTCACAGCCCAGTCGCTCGCGCAACGCACACAGCCGCTGCACCTCGGCTCGGGTGACTTCGCCTTCGAATACGGCGTAACGCAGGGCATGTTCAGGTTTGTCGAAGCTGATGGCCAGGGTCTGCTGCAGGCTATCCAGACGGCCCTGGCTGGTGATGATCAGGAAGCGCTGGCCAAACCAGGCGATATGCCGGTAAAGGCGTTCAAGTTCCTTGTAGCCCTGAATGTAGCGACCGGGCGCGGCGAATATCTGGGTCATTCGCACCTCCCGTCACGCAGGGCCGGCAATGCATGAAGCATTCCGTGCATGAGGTCATCCTCGCCTTTCGTAGAAGGCCTTGTTGTTTTTGATATCAGGACGTTCAGCGGCCGCAGCCGACTGGAGGTATGATATATCATGTTTGATTTTTAAATCGCAAGATCAAGTCTTTTGACTTTCATGCAAAAGACTTTTGCGGCCAGGATGGGGATTGACTAATGATATATGATGCATTTATGAATCTAATAACGAACGCGGCGCTGGCCCGCGCTCTGCCTTTTCGCGCCAGCTTTCAAGGAAACAGCCATGCCTGTCACCGGCACTACCCGGGTGGTGGTACATCTCACCTACCCAGCCAAGCACCTGCGAACACCGTCCTTGTTCAACCCGCTTCTTGAACGCCTGGGGCATGACGGGGTGCTGGTCCCCTGGGAGGTTTCGCCCGACAACCTGGCCTCGGCCTGGGCTGGCCTGCGTGGTATCGAAAACCTCGCCGGGGTGATCGTGACCGTGCCGCACAAGATCGAAGTGGCCCACCTGTGCGACGAGCTGCTGGGCATCGCCGAAGTGCTCAAGGTGTGCAACGTCGCGCGTCGTCTGCCCGATGGCCGCTTCGTCGGGCGCATGTTCGATGGCGAAGGCTTCGTACGTGGCCTGAAGAACCAGGGCCATGACCTGGGCGGCCGGCGTGTGCTGCTGCTCGGCGCCGGTGGTGCCGCCACCGGTATCGCCCATGCCCTGCTCAGTGAGCCGATCACCCGGCTGGTGGTCGCCAACCGTTCGCTGGCCAAGGCTGAAGCACTCGCCGCGCAGTTGCGCACGCTGATGCCTGGTCGAGATATCGCTGCGGGTGCGGCCGATGCACGCGGCTTCGATGTGGTGATCAACGCCACCGCACTGGGCCTGAAGGCGGACGATCCGCTGCCGCTGGCGGCCGATACCCTGCAGCCAGGCACGCTGGTGGGCGAGGTGGTGATGAATCCTGATGTCACCCCGTTGCTCGAAGCGGCCCAGGCCCGTGGCTGCCCCATCCACAAGGGCGTGCACATGCTCACCGGGCAGCTCGAGCTGCTGGCCGATTACCTGTTTGGCGCAGCGCCCGGTCGCTGACGCGCCCTGTGCCTTTGTCGGCCTGTTCGCGGGGCGCCTGGGTCAGGCCCCACCCATGTACACATCCCGAAAGGAGCTACACCCATGAGCAAGATTGCAATCATCACCGGCGGCGGCTCGGGCATCGGCCTGGCAACCGCGCAGCGCCTGCTTGCCGATGGCTATCAGGTGCACACCCTGGGCCTGGGCGAACCTGAAGCACGGGTCGAAGGCATCCACTATCAGGTGCTGGACGTGACCAGCGATGCCGAGGTCAATGGCTTCTTCAGCCGCTTCGAGCGCGTCGATGCCCTGGTCAATGCCGCCGGCGTGATCGACCACAACCGGGAATGGCAAATCGACGGTTTCAACCGCGTGCTCGACGTCAACCTGACCGCCGTCCTGCGCATCAGCAATGCCGCCTTGCCGGGCCTGAAAGTGGCGCGCGGCGCAGTGATCAACTTCGCTTCGATGTGGGGCATCTTCGGCTCGGCCAAGACCCCCGCCTACGCCTCGAGCAAAGCCGCGATCAGCGAGCTGACCCGTTGCCAGGCGGTGGCCTGGGCCGCCGACGGTGTGCGCGCCAATGCCGTGGCCCCGGGCTGGATCCTCACCCAGCTGTCGCGCCGAGCCTATGAAGACCCGACCCGCTCGGCCGGCATTCTGTCACGCATCCCGATGAGCGCCTGGGGGCAACCCGAGGACGTGGCCAATGCCATCGCCTTCCTGGCGTCTGACAGCGCCCGCTATATCACCGGCACCACGCTGGCCGTCGATGGCGGCTACTCCATCGCCTGATATCCCATTCGACAGACAGATGGCTACCACTGCCCCCGAAGAAGCTTGACGGCCATCACGCATGATATATGATGCATCACAAATGACGCAGATCCCCTGAGGTCTCGCATAACAACAACAAACAATCATAAATAGGTGCCGTATGAATCTGGTATTCGGCTCACCCGGGCGCTATGTGCAAGGCCCCGATGTTCTTGACGAGGCAGGCCAGTACCTGGCCCATTGCGGCCGCCGAGCCGTGGTGGTCATCGACAGCTTCGTGATCGGCCTGGTCAAGGAGCGCCTCGACGCCACCTGCGCTCGCGCCGATGTGCAACTGCACTACATCACCTTCGATGGCGAAATCACCGCCAAGGGCATCGCCGGCCTGCGCCAATCGGCCGCGCGCTTCGACTTCGACATGGTCCTGGCGGTCGGTGGCGGCAAATCGATCGATGCCGGCAAGGCGTTGGCCCACACCTGCGGTGCGGCGCTGGTGAGCATGCCCACGGTTGCCTCCAACGATGCGCCTACTTCGAAAAACTTCGTGGTATACGACGAGCATCACCAACTCAGCGAAGTAGGCCACCTGCTCAGCAGCCCACGCTATGTCCTGGTCGACACCCGCCTGATAGCCCAGGCCCCGCGCCCCTTCCTTCTGGCCGGCATCGCCGACGCACTGACAAAGAAGTTCGAAGCCGAGCAATGCCTCAAAGCCGGCGGCGTGAACATGTTTGGCGCTCGCCCGCCGATTGCCGGGGTCACCCTGGCCCGCGAATGCTATACCGTGCTGCGCGCCCATGCCGAAGAGGGCCTGGCGCTGGCCGGCAGCGGCCAGGTCAACGAAGCGTTCGAACGCCTGATCGAAGCCGTGCTGCTGATGAGCGGCCTGGGCTTCGAGAGTGGCGGCCTGTCCATCGCCCACGCGATGACCCGTGGCCTGTCGAAGATCCCCGGTGCCCGCGACCAGGTGCATGGCTGGCAGGTTGCCTATGGTCTGTTGGTGCAACTGGTACTTGAAGACCGCGAAGCCGCGTTCATGGCCGAATTGCTGGCCTTCTACCGACGCATCGGGCTGCCCTGCAACCTGGCCGAACTGGGTGTGACGGGCGTCGACGACGCCATCTTGCTCAAGGTCGCCGAACCCACCCTGCAAGCCCCCCACGCACGCAACTTCGTGCGTGGCAACGGCCAACCCCTACACAGCGGTGAACTGATCGAAGCCATGCGCGCACTCGAATCCCTGACCCGCTGATTTCCCCCGGCAACACCCACCCTGCTATGCCTGCATTTGGAGGTAGAGATGGCTACACCCCGTAAAACCCTTGAGGCCTGGAAAGCCAGCGATTTCGTGCCCAGCGCCGAGACCGTCGCCCACCTGCGCGAACGGGCGAAATTCGTCCGCCTGGAAACCATTCGCCTGATCGAGATCGCCAAGACCGGCCACTACACCTCGGTGTTCTCCGCTGCCGAACTGTTCTCGGCGCTGTACTACGACGTGATGAACCTGCGCCCCGAGGAGCCGGGCTGGGCCGGGCGCGACCGCTTCCTGATGGGCAAGGGCCACGCGGCCGTTGGCCAGTTCCCGATACTTGCCGACCTCGGCATGTTCCCCAAGGCGTGGCTGGATGACTACACGCGACTGGGTAGCCCTCTGGGTGATCACCCTGATATGCGCAAGGTACCCGGCATCGACTTCTCTTCCGGCTCCATTGGCCACGCCCTTTCCGGGGGCCTGGGCATGTGCCTGGCCCAGCGTTTCACTGGCGAAAGCTACGACGTGTTCGTCATGCTCGGTGACGGCGAAATGCAGGAAGGCCAGGTCTGGGAAGCTGCCATGGGTGCCGCCCACCACAAGGCCAACCGGTTGATCGCGATCGTCGACCGCAACGGCTTCCAGCTCGACGGTAGCGTCGACGACGTGATCGGCGTCGAGCCGCTGGACGAAAAATGGCGCGCCTTCGGCTGGGAAGTGCACGTCATCGATGGCCACGACATCCGCGCGGTTGCCACCACCCTGCGCAAGGTCAAGGCCGACGAAAACCGCGACAAGCCGGTGTGCATCATCGCCAAGACCGTCAAGGGCAAAGGTGTTTCCTATATGGAAACCGAGCCGGGCTGGCACCTGGGCTACCTGGACCCTGAAGACGCCAAACGCGCGATCGCTGAAATCGAAGCCAAGGAGATCTGAAACATGAACGCCCCCCTGTCCCCCAACTCCTGGCAATACCGTGGCCTGAATGCCATGAACCCAGGGCTGTCCTACCTCTCCGATGCCCTGATCGAGCTGGCCCGTGAAGGCCATCCGGTCATGGCAGGCTCGGCAGACCTGCAGTATTCCAATGGCCTGAACAAGTTCGCCACGGCGTTCCCCGACCGCTACATCCAGTTCGGCATCTCCGAGCAGAACATGGTCACCGCTGCCGCCGGCCTGGCCACCTGCGGGGTGATGCCGTTCGTGGCGACCTTCGCCTCGTTCCTGGGCCTGCTGTGCTGCGAACAGATCCGCATGGACGTGGCCTATTCGGCCCAGCCGGTGCGCCTGATCGGCCACCATACCGGGATCTCGCTGGGCTTCTACGGCACCTCGCACCATGCCACCGAGGATATAGCCACCATGCGCTCGATCGCCGACCTGGCGGTGGTCTCGCCCTCCGACGGCCCGCAATTGGCGGCAGCGATCAAGGCCTCGGCCAGCTACGACAAACCGGTGTACTTCCGTATCGGTCGCGGCCGCGACCCGCTCATCTACGAGCACGGCACAACCTTCGAGTTCGGCAAGGCCACCGAGCACTTGCAGGGTGAAGAGCTGACCATCATCGCCTGTGGCATCACCGTACACCCGGCGCTTGCCGCGGCCCGCAAGCTCAATGCCGAAGGCCGTTCGGTGGGCGTGATCGACATGGCCTCGATCAAGCCGATCGACCGCGAGACGATCCTCCAGGCCGCTGCGCGCAGCAAGCGGATGATGACCGTCGAGGAGCATAACGTGCTCGGTGGCCTGGGCGCCGCGGTGGCCGAGGTGCTGGCCGACGAAGGCGTCGGGGTCAAGCTCAAGCGTCATGGCATCTACGACGAATACAGCCTGATCGCGCCGCCGACCCACCTGTACCAGCACTACAAGCTTGATGCCGCCGGTATCGAGGAAGTGGCCCTGGCCCACATGGCGAGCTGACCCGCCCCGCAATACGGGCAGCGCCGTCTTGGGTGCTGCCCGCCCCATTCGCTCGGAGACTACAATGAACAACATGACCGAGACCCTGCCAGGCAGCGTTGCCTACGCTGCACCTGACGCCACGCGCCTGCGTCGCAAGTCCTTGCTTGCTACCGGCGTCGGCAACCTGCTGGAGTGGTTCGACTGGACCCTTTACACCGTTGCCTCCGTCTACATTGCCAGTGCCTTGTTCGACAAGAGCAACCCCACCTCGGCACTGCTCGCCACCCTGGCGGTGTTCGCCGCAGGTTTCCTGTTGCGGCCATTGGGCGGCATCGTCTTCGGTATCCTCGCCGACCGCCTCGGCCGACGCACCGTGCTGCTCAGCACCATGCTGCTGATGGCCGGCGCCAGCCTGCTGATCGCGTTCATCCCTTCCTATGAATCGATCGGCAGCTGGGCTTCCGGATTGCTGCTCTGTGCGCGCTTGGTCCAGGGCTTCGCCCACGGTGGAGAGACCACCACGTCCTACGCCTACATCGCCGAGATCGCCCCGCCAAAGCGCCGGGGGTTGTGGTCGAGCACGGTGTTTTTTGCGGTGGGCAGCGGCTCGCTGCTGGCAACCTTCTACATGGCCCTGCTGACCTCGATGCTGAGCACCGAGCAGATGCAGGACTGGGGCTGGCGCATCCCCTTCGCCACCGGTGGCCTGCTGGCGGTGGTTGCCCTGTGGCTGCGCCGCAACATGATGGAAAGCGACCACAGCCCTAGCACCGCCAGCGCAACGCAGCACACTACTTGCTGGAGCCGCGGGCAGGTACTGCAACATGGTGTGCGGTTGTTCCTGTATGAAGCAGGCGCCACCCTGACCTACTACACCTGGGTCACGTCGGCATCGATCTATGCCATGAGCGTGAAGGGCATGGACCCGCACAACGCCTTCATGATGAGCTGCGTCGCCCAGGTCATCTACCTCGCCTTCCTGCCGGTCTGCGGCTGGGTTTCGGACCAGGTGGGGCGCAAGGTCTGTGCACTGATTTCGCTGCTGGGTATCGCGGCAACCCTGTTCCCTCTGTGGGGCATGATCTCCAGCGAACCGTGGACCCTGATGGTGGCGCAGACTGCCGGCCTGATGCTGGTGGCCTTCATCACCGGCTGCAAGCCCGCATCGATCTCCGAGCAAGTCCCTACCCGTTATCGTACGCGGATGTTCGGTGTGTGCATTTCGTTGGGTGTGGCGGTATTCGGGGGAACTGCGTCGTATGTGACAACCTGGCTTTACTCGGAGCAGATTGGCTGGGTGTTCAACGTCTACCTGATCGTCGTGGCGCTGATTGCCAGTGGCGTGGTACTGATGTGGAAGAACAACCACGGCATTCCGATCGATCAGGTTTGAGTCTTAGACGCTGGGGCTGCCAGGCAGCCCCCATTACGCTTACCCGCCTAACGCACTGACCAGTGCCGCCTGGTTCTGCCACTGGGCGGTGCGTACCGTGGCCAGGGCATCCAGGGCACTGAGCTGGTTGCGCTGGGCCTCCAGCACATCAAGGAACGGCGCCTCGCCAGCCTGCCACGAACGGCGGATCTGCTCGAAGGCCGAGGTCGACTGCTCGCTGGCACGTGCCAGCAGTACCTGGCGCTCCGCATTGCGCTGGGCCGCCGCGAGTGCCGATTCCACCTCCGACACCGCCACCAGCACCGTGCGCCGGTAACTCAGCAACGCCTCCCGCGCCTCGGTATCCCGGACCTGCACCTGCGCCTTGCGCCGGCCACCATCGAACAATGGCGCGCTGGCATTGACGCCGGCCAGCCAGAAGGTCGAGTTGGCCAGCGTGGCCGCGCTCATGCCATTGATCAACGAACCCAACGCCGCCGACAGGCTCAGACGTGGCATCAGCTCTGCCTTGGCCACGCCAACCCGCGCATAGGCGGCAACCACCCGTGCCTCGGCAGCCTTCACGTCAGGACGCCGACGCAACAGGTCCGCAGGCGTGCCAGCATCCTGCAAGGCCACCTCACGCACACTCGCCGGGTTGGCATGCATCTGCCCGTACAACTCGGCACTGGGCATGGCCAGCAGCACCGAAAGCCGGTGCACGGTGCGCTGCCACTCCAGGCGCAGCGCCGGCACATGGGCCGCAGTGCGGTCGGCCTGGGCGCGGGCCCGCAGCAGGTCGGCCTCCGGGCTGCTGCCCGCCGCGTACAACTGCTCGCTCAACTGCAAGGTCTCGGCCTGGCTCTGGGCACTCTGGCGGACGATCTCCAGGCGCTGCTCCAGGCCTCGGGCCTGGGCATAGGCCTGGACCACTTCACCCACTAGCGCAACCTTTACTGCATGGGCTTGCTCTTCACTTGCCGTCACCTCGGCGTCAGCAGCGCGGACGCCTTCACGGATGCGGCCAAACAGGTCAAGCTCCCAGCTGGCGCCCAGGGCCAACGAGATCGGCGCATCGATCAGTGCCTCGCTGTAGCCGGTCTGGTAAGCCGAGGTACGCTGGCGTGCGGCACTGGCGCCGAAGTCCAGGGCCGGGCTGCCGGCCGCAGCGCTGACTGCCCTCAGAGCCCGGGCTGCATCGATGCGCGCCAGGGCAACCTGCAGATCGAGGTTATCATCCAATGCCCGCTGCACCAGGCGGTCGAGCAGCGGATCGTGATAGCCGCGCCACCACTGTTCGGTCACAGCCAGCGGCGCTTCGGAGCGGGCATTGAGGTAATGCTGCACAGGTGCAGCGCTGGGCGGCGGCAAGCTCGGGGCAGCGCATGCAGCCAGCAGCGCCGCAGTAAAACCCAGTACGGGGAAACGAAGACGCATGTTCATCGCTGGAAGTCCTGTTCGACAGCCGAAGGCTGTGACGATACCTGCCGTTCGCCGCCGGCAAGGCGACGAACCAGCACATAGAAAATCGGTGTGAACACCAGGCCGAACAGGGTTACCCCGATCATCCCGAAGAACACCGCAGCCCCCACCGCCAGGCGCATTTCGGAACCGGCCCCCTCGGACAGCACCAGTGGCAAGACGCCAAGGATGAACGCCAGCGAGGTCATCAGGATCGGCCGCAGGCGCAGGCGACAGGCTTCCACCACCGCCTCGACCGTACCCTGCCCTTCCTTCTCCAGCTGCCGGGCCACTTCGACGATGAGGATGGCGTTCTTTGCCGCCAGGCCCACCAGAACGATGAAACCGATCTGGGTGAGGATGTTTATGTCCTGGCCCATCAGGCGCACGCCACCGGCCGCGGCCAGCAGGCACATCGGCACGATCAGCAGGATCGCCAGCGGCAGGCTCCAGCTGCCGTATTGCGCCGCCAGCACCAGGTAGACGAACACCACACAGAGCGGGAAGACCAGCAGGCCCATGTTGCCGGCGGTGGTCTGCTGGTAGCTCAGGTCGGTCCACTGGTAGCTGATGCCCGCCGGCAGATTCACCTTGGCCAGGCGTTCCATGGTCTCGATGGCATAGGTCGAACCCAGGCCTGGCAAGGTGTCACCGTTGATCTCGGCAGTAGGGAAAAGGTTGTAACGCGGGAAGCGCTCTACCCCCAGGGCCTCGTGCAGCTGCGTCACGCTGGCCAGCGGAACCATCTGCCCGGCCTGATTGCGCACCTTGACCCGCGCCAGGTCCTCTGGCGTGACCCGGTAAGGCAAGTCGGCCTGGGCAGTGACACGGTAGGTGCGGCCGACCAGGTTGAAGTCGTTGATGTAGGTCGAGCCGAAGTAGGTCTCGATGGCCTGGTTGATCTGGCTGCTTGGCACGCCCAGCATCTCGGCGCGCTCACGGTCGAGCTCGACGAACACCTGCGGAGTGCTGGCCGAAAACGGCGAATACACGCCCGTCATGCCCGGTGTGGCGTTGGCGGCGGCAATCAGCTGCGCCGTGGCCTTGGCCAGCGCGTCACTGCCTAGCCCGGCACGGTCCTGCAGACGCAGGGAGAAACCACCGGTACTGCCCAGCCCCTGCACCGGCGGCGGCGTGGCGACAATCACCGACGCACCGCTGACCGCTTTCAGGCGTTCGCGCAAGTCGGCCGCGATCACGTCCGATGTGCGGCCCTTCAGCTTGCGCTTGGACCAGGGTTCGAACACCGGGGCCAGGCCCGCCGAATTGGACGAGTTGGTCCCGGTGACCATCGAGAAGCCCGAGAAGGTCGGCACCCTGTCCACACCCGGCACCTGCAGGGCGATGGCTTCGATCTGCTGGGAAATCGCATTGGTACGCTCCAGCGATGCGCCGTCGGGCAATTGCACGATCACCACCAGGTAGCCACGGTCCTGGGCCGGGATGAAGCCCTTGGGCGTGGACACCATCAGGTAGGCGGTAGCGGCGATCAGTACGGCATACACGGCCAGCATCAGCGGCGTCCTGGCAACCAGGCCGCGGACGCTGCCGGCATAACCATTGGACAGCCGGGCAAAGCCCCGGTTGAACGCTTCGGCAGCGCGCCGCGGCAGGCCCGGCAGACCGGCACGCAGCGGCGCATGGCCACCGTGACGGCGCAGGATCATCGCCGCCAGCGCCGGCGACAGGGTCAGCGAGTTGAACAGCGAAATGGCCGTGGCCACCGCGATGGTCACGCCGAACTGGCGGAAGAACTCGCCGGAAATCCCCGGGATGAACGCCGTGGGAATGAACACCGCACAGAGCACCAGGGTGATCGCCACCAGCGCACCGCCAATCTCCTGCATGGTGACGATGGTCGCCTGGAGCGGGCTCTTGCCCTCGCCCAGGTGGCGCTCGACGTTCTCCACCACGACAATGGCGTTGTCGACCACGATCCCTACCGCCAGCACCAGGCCGAACAGGGTCAGGTTGTTGATCGAGTAACCCAGCAGCGCCATCACTGCGAAGGTACCCACCAGTGACACCGGGATGGCCAGGATCGGAATGATCGACGGCCGCCAGCCCTGGAGGAACAACAGCACCACCAGCACCACGAGGATTACCGCCTCGTAGATGGTCTTGCCCAGCTCACCGATACTGTCTGCGATGAACGCCGTGGGGTTGTAGCCGATGCTGTATTCGATGCCCTCCGGGAAGTCCTTGCTAAGTTGCTGCATGGTCTGCTCCACTACCTGCATGGTCGCCAGGGCATTGGCGCCCGGACGCTGCAGCACCTGCAGGCCGATGGCCGGGTTGCGCAGGTAGTAGGTGTTGTTGACGTAGGCCAGCCCGGCGATCTCGGTACGCGCCACGTCCTTCAGGCGCACCAGGCGGCCCGCCTCGCCGGACTTGAGCACGATGTTGTCGAAGTCAGCCGGCTCCTTGAGCCGCCCTTCGAAGATCAGGTTCGGTTGAAACGCCTGGGAGGCCACCGGTGGTTGGGCGATGACACCGCCGGCCACCTGGGTGTTCTGCGCACGAACGGCGGCGATGATGTCGCCCGGGGTCAGGTCGAAGGCGGCGACGCGCTCCGGGTCCAGCCAGATGCGCATCGAATACTCACGCGCGCCCAGCGGGTTTATGTCGCCAACGCCGTCGATGCGCTTGAGGGTATCGGCCACGGTGCGAATGGCGAAGTTCGACACGTACAGCTGGTCATAGGTGCCCTTGGGCGAGGAAATGAAAATGGTCGACAGCTGGGTCGGCGAGGACTTGCGCACCGACACACCGCTGCGCTGCACCGGTTCGGGCAGGCGTGGTGTGGCCAGGGCCACGCGGTTCTGCACCAGCACCTGGGCCTTGTCGACGTCGGTGCCGCCCTTGAAGGTCACGGTCAGGTTCAGGCTGCCATCGGAGGTGGCCTGGCTGTACATGTAGAGCATGTCCTCGACACCGTTGACCTCCTGCTCCAGCGGGATCGCCAGAGTCTCGGCGACGGTCTGCGCCGAGGCCCCCGGATAGGTGGCCTGGACCACCACCGTGGGGGGCGCGATGTCGGGATACTCGGCAGTCGGCAGCACCAGGTAGGCCAAGCCGCCGACGATCATCAGCACCACCGAGAGGACTATCGCCAGCACCGGCTGGTCGATCGAGGTGCGTCCCAGGTTCATAGCGTCGCCTCCTGGGCCGGGTTGGCGGCGGCAACCCGGGTCAGGCTGCGCTGTTCACCGATCGCAGTATCCCCGGCGCGTACCCGTTGCAGGCCATCGACAATGACCCGGTCGTCGGCCTGCAGGCCGCTGACCACTTCGCGCAGGCCGTCATGCAGCTTGCCCAGCTGTACCGGGCGCAGTTCGACGCGGTTCTGTGCATCGAGCACATACAGCACCTTGCGCGTGGCATCGATGCCTACGGCCGTATCCGGCACCAGCAAGGCCTCATAGGCCGGGCGCGCGGAAAACTGCACGCGGCCGAACTGGCCCGGGCTCAACGCCAGGTCCGGGTTGCTGACCCGCGCGCGCTGGCGCAGGGTGCCGGTGGATGGGTCCAGGCGGTTGTCGATGAAATCCATGCGCCCGCTCAGCGATGCCTGGAGCTCGCCTGGCAGGGCGATGCGCACCTGGCTCCCGGCAATGTTGCCGGCCGACTGACGGCGGTACTTCAGGTAGCTCTGCTCGTCGATGTCGAAGTAGATGTCGATGGGATCGAGCGAGACGATGGTGGTCAGCAGGGTGGCATCGTTGCTGCCACCGTTGACCAGGTTGCCTTCGCTGATCAATTTGCGGCTGATACGCCCGCTCATGGGCGCGGTGATACGGGTGAACTCGAGGTCCAGACGAGCGCTGGCCAGCGCGCCTTCGGCGCTGAGCACTTCGGCGCGGGCCGCCTCGCGCGCTTGCAGGCGCTGGTCGTACAAGCTCTGCGCAATGGTCCTGGAATCGATCAGCACCTTGGCGCGGGCATACTCCTGTTCGGCCAGAGCCTGTTGCGAACGGGCCTGGGCCAGTTTGCCCTGGGCCTGGGTCACCGCCGCCTGGAAGCTGCGCGAATCAATGACGAACAGCAGATCGCCCTTCTTCACGATTGCACCGTCCCGGAAGGCTACCTTCTCCAGGTAGCCGCTGACGCGCGAGCGTACCTCTACCGAATCGGTTGCCTCGAACCGGCCGGTAAAGCTGTCCCAGTCACTGATGGTCGACTTCAACGGTTGGCTCACCACCACACTCGGCGCCGCCGGAGCACTCTCCTGCGCCTGCGGGCCACAGCCGACCAGCAATGCCGCCAGCGACAAGGCGAACAGCGCCCTTTTGCCCGTTACGGGCAGTTTCACGTTCATGATCTCCATAACCGGCGTCATTTCCTGAAGGCGTGGGCGTTGAGGGAATGGTTGCGCTCGACGAATGCCGACGACTCCTCGGCGTGAACAGCCAGGGTGGACGACAGGGTGACCAGGGTGGCGAACGCGAGCAGGGCGTGCTTGATGGCGGTCATGGGGAAAGCCTCGGTATTTGAAAGTGAGGCGAATTCTTGGGAATTGCGGGTGCAAGAGAAATAGCGCCGCGAACAAATCAATATTGTGCACTGTTCACGAATATGAACGCTTGAGGGTGCAGATGCCGCGCCTGCCCTGCTCCGCCTCGTTCAGCTCGATCAGTTCGTTCAGAGGCACAACAGGCCCATGGCATGCTAAATACTATGTGCATGCACCTTATCAAGGAGCCTGCAATGATCGCGGTTCGCGAAGCCTGGAACGCCGGCCTGTTCAAGCGTGAACACTGGATGCGCAACCTTGTCTCCGGCCTCATCGTCGGGGTTGTTGCGCTGCCCCTCGCCATGGCCTTCGCAATCGCTTCCGGGGTCAAGCCGGAGCAAGGCATCTACACGGCGATCATAGGCGGGCTGCTGGTTTCCTTGCTGGGCGGCAGTCGATTGCAGATCGCCGGACCGACCGGGGCCTTCATCGTGATCCTCGCAGGGGTGACGGCGAAGTACGGAGTGGAAGGCCTTCAACTAGCCACGATGATGGCTGGCGCCATACTGCTGGTGCTTGGCATTACCCGCCTGGGTGCAGTCATCAAGTTCATTCCCGACCCGGTGATCGTAGGTTTCACCGCCGGCATCGGCATCATCATCTGGGTTGGGCAATGGCGTGACTTCTTCGGCCTGCCCGAAATCGAAGGTGGGCACTTCCACGAAAAACTGTGGCATCTGTTGCTAGCCCTGCCGGACCTCCACATTGCCACGACGCTGCTCGCGACATGCAGCCTTGCTTTGCTGATCCTGGCCCCAAGGCTGCCCGTGCTGAAACGCCTGCCCGGGCCACTGGTAGCCATGGTGTTCGCGACGCTGGTCCAATCCCTGTTTCATTTTGACGGTGTGGCTACCATCGGCACCGCCTTCGGGGCGATCCCACAAGGTTTGCCGTCACTGACCTGGCCCGAAGTCTCCCTGGCGCGGGTGATCGAACTGATCGGGCCAGCGTTTGCGATCGCCATGCTGGGGGCCATCGAATCATTGCTCTCGGCTGTCGTCGCCGACGGCATGGCAGGGACCAGGCACGACTCGAACCAGGAACTGATCGGCCAAGGGATCGCCAACCTGGTAGTGCCGCTGTTCGGTGGCTTTGCCGCCACAGGTGCCATTGCCCGGACAGCAACCAACATCCGCAATGGTGCTACCGGGCCGTTGGCCGGCATCATCCATGCGCTGACACTGGTACTGATCATCCTGTTCCTGGCGCCACTGGCGTCGAACATTCCACTCTGCGCACTGGCAGCGATCCTGTTCGTCGTCGCCTACAACATGAGCGAGCTGAAGCATTTCAAGCGCATGCTGCAGCGCGCACCGAGAGCCGACATCGCCATCCTGCTCGTCACCTTCACCTTGACGGTGTTCAGCGACCTGGTGATCGCCGTGAATATCGGCGTCATCCTCGCCATGCTTCAGTTCATGCGCCGCATGGCATCGTCCGTTGAAGTCCAGCAGGTGGTCGAAGAGGAACTGGCCAATCAACTGCACAGCAACGGCCAGAAATCGCTGCCCCCCGGCGTGCTGGTGTACACCATCGAAGGCCCGCTGTTCTTTGGCGCCGCTGAAACCTTCGAGCGCGCTCTGTCACAAACGCATACCGACCCTGAACTGCTGGTAATTTGCCTGAAGCGGGTGCCCTTCATGGATATCACCGGGCTGCAGACCCTGGAGGAAGTGATCCAGCAACTGCATGAACGCCAGATCGTTGTGAAACTGTGCGAAGCCAACGGCAAGGTGCTTGGCAAGCTCGAAAAGGCCGGAATCTTGCGCCTGCTTGGCCCCGGGCACTATCACCAAACGCTCGGTACCGCCCTGCTGGAGGCAAAGGCACCGGCGGCACACAACTGATTTGTGATCCACCAGCAGTAAAGCGGCGTTATTCTTGTCCAGTCGCTTGTATTGAAAGGCCATACAGAGTCCCATTTCAGGAACAGCCACCTGGCACTGCGCGCCCCCCCCCTGTAGGAGCAGCCTTGTGCTGCGAAGAGGCCGGTACAAGCAACAGATATGCATAATCAGTACGGGCCTCTTCGCAGCACAAGGCTGCTCCTACAGAGGTACGCGCAAGGCCATGGGGTTGAGACTTCAGCCCAGCAACTGGCTCAACACCGCACGCAACTTCCCCGGTTTGACGGGCTTGTTCAGCAGCGGCGCACCGAGCTTGTTCAAGGAGCGTCGGCACTGATCGCTGCGGTCGGCAGTGATGATCACCGCAGGAATGGCGGCGCCGAAATGTTCACGCAAGTGCCTGACCACCTCGCAGCCGACAACACCGTGGTCCAGGTGAAAGTCCGCCAGGATCAATTCCGGTGCCCGCCCCTGCAAGGCCAGCAAGGCCCCGGCCTGGTCGGTCGCGGTGACCACTTCGCAGCCCCACTGCCCGAGCAGCGCGCCCATGCTCTCGAGGATGCTCACTTCGTTGTCCAGTACCAGCAGGCGGCGGCCCGGCAACGGGTTGCCGGCGCCAGGCTGCGGCGCGGCCTGGTGGATCGGCAGCGGCATGGCTTCGCCGATCGGCACGTCGATGCTGAACATCGAGCCACGCCCCGGCCATGAACGCACCTCGACGCGATAGCCGAGAATCTTGGCGATCCGCTCGACGATGGCCAGCCCCAGCCCCACACCCTTGCGATCGGCGGCACGGCCTACGTCCAGTTGGTTGAACTCGAGGAAAATGGCTTGCAGCCGATCGGCCGCGATGCCCCGCCCGGTATCCCACACCTCCAGGCGCAAGTGATCGCCGCGGCGCCTGGCGCCCAGCAGGATCCTGCCCTCGTCGGTATAACGGCAGGCGTTGCTGAGAAAGTTGCGCAGGATACGCGTCATCAGCCGCAGGTCGGTGCTGATGGCGTAGTCGGCAATGCGCGCACGCAACTTCAGGCCTGCCGCATCGGCCACCGTGCGGAACTCCGAGACCAGTGGCCCGAACAGTTCGTCGAGGCGGTACAGCGCCACGTCCGGCTTGACCGCCGCCTGGTCGAGCCGGGAAATGTCCAGCAGGTCGGTCAGCAGGTCTTCAGCGCCCTCCAGCGCCTGATGGGTACGCTCCACCAGCACTTTTTCCGCTTCTGGCAGCGGTCTTTCGCGCAACGTCGAGATCAGCAGCCGCGCGGCATTCAGCGGTTGCAGCAGGTCATGGCTGGCGGCAGCGAGGTACTTGTCCTTGCTGCGGTTGGCGGTTTCCGCGGCGTCGCGGGCATCGCGCAGGGCGCGGGCGATCTGTTTGCGCTCGGCGATCTGCTGTTGCAGGTTGCGGTTGGCCTCCAGCAGTTCATCGGTGCGGGCGGCCACCCGTTGCTCGAGTTCGTCATTCAGTTGCTGCAGGCGCTGCTGGGCCAGCTTGCGTTCGGTGATGTCGGCGACAAACCCTTCCACCAGCCCTTCCTGCCCGGGCTTGAGCAACAGGTTCATCAGCACATCGAGGTGGCTGCCGTCCTTGCGCCGCAAGCGGGTTTCATAACCGTGCAGGCTGCGTTCACGGGCGAGGGTCGCGGTGATGGCGTGCAGTTCTTCAGCCCCGCCGACAAACAGGTTGGCGGCAAGGTCCGTCAGCGGAAACAGCAACGCTTGCGGGTTGTCGTAACCGAGCATGCGTGCCAACGCCGGGTTGGCGGCACGCATGCCGTCTTGCAGGCTGGCCTGGAAAATCCCGTGCACGGCGTTTTCGAACAACCATTTGTAGCGGTTGCGCTCAGCCTCCAGTTCGTCCAGGCGCGCCGCCAGCTCCGGGTAATGGCTCTTGCGCGCCGAGTGGTCGCCCAGCCCCAGCAGCCCGGCCAGCGCCCGTTGCTGCTCGTCAGAGGGCCTCGCCATAGACCACCTCGACATCACGCTGGCTCGACGCACGCGGGTTGGTGAGGATGCACGGGTCATCCATCGCATGTTGCGACAGGAACGGGATATCGGCCGTGCGCACCCCATGCAGGCCCAGGGTTTCATGGAAGCCGATGGCACGCTTGAGCGCGATCAGGTGCTCCACCAGGCGTGCGCAGATCTGCCGGTGGTTGAGGCCGCGGCAGTCGATACCCAGCACTTCGGCAATCACCTTGAAACGCTCCGGTGCCGAGCTGTAGTTGAACGCCACCACGTGCTCCACCAGCACCGCATTGCACAGGCCATGCGGCAGGTCGAGGAACCCGCCCAGGCTGTGCGACATGGCGTGGACCGCACCCAGGATCGCATTGGAAAACGCCAGCCCCGCCTGCATGCTGCCCAGCATGATCTTCTCGCGCAGGGCAATATCGGTGGGGTTGGCGATCATTTCCACCAGGTTGCCGTTGATCAGGCGCATGGCCTCCAGCGCATGGGGGTCGGTCAGCGGGCCGTGGCCGGTGGAAACGAAGGCTTCGATGGCATGCACCAGCGCATCGATACCGGTACAGGCCGACAGGAACGGGTCCATGCTCAGGGTGGTCTGCGGGTCGATCAGCGACACGTCCGGCACCACCGCCTTGCTGACAATGGAGAACTTCATGCGCTCCTGCTGGTTGGAAATGATCACGAACTGCGACACGTCCGCCGAGGTGCCGGCCGTGGTCGGGATCAGGATCAGCGGCGGGCTGGGCACGCGGATCATGTCAACGCCTTCGAATTCGAGGATGCTGCGCCCGTGGGCGACCACGATGCCGATGGCCTTGCCGCAATCCATCGGGCTGCCGCCGCCGACCGCGACGATCACATCACAGTGGTTTTGCCGGTAGATCTCGGCGCCAAGCATCACCTCTTCCACACGCGGGTTGGGCGATACGGCGCTGTACAGGCAGTAGTCGATGCCCTGGGCCTGCAGGCTGGCCTCCACGTCCGCCACCCAACCGGCGGCAATCACACCGGGGTCGCTGACCACCAGCACCTTGCGCGCACCGAAGGTCTTGGCGTAATTGGCGACATTATGCCGGCAGCCGGCACCAAAGATGATCTCGGGCGAAACGAACTTGCGAAGCGGGCTGAAACTCTGGCTCATCGGGAAGCCTGTTCTTATTGTTCTGGAAGGTAACCGCCAGCGTAAAGCATCCCGCAGCGAAAGCAACCAGACCAAAGCCTGGCCACGGCTCATTCGATCCAGTACTTGGCACGGGCCACCTCCAGGAACGCCAGGATGTCCTCGTCCAGCCCCGGCACCCCGGGGAAGCGCTGTGCAAGGCGGTCGATAACCGCCGCCACGCTGCGCCGGCCGTCCAGCAACTCGAGCACCCAGCCGGCACTGGCATTGAGTTCGATGGTGCCCTCCGGGTACAGCAGCACATGGCAGGCCTGGCGCGGCTCCCAGCGCAGGCGGAAGCCCTTGCGCAAGGCCAGGGCTTGTTCGCGATCGATCAGGTTCACAACGGGCATGCTCAATGAAGAACCGGCCATCGCGCTGATGGCCGGACAGGCATCAACGATTGGCGAAGTACATCGTCACTTCGAAGCCGATGCGCAGGTCGGTAAAGGCGGGTTTAGTCCACATGGGGCATTCCTCTTCTTGGTGCCGGGCGATTCCGGTATAGGCATTAATGCACGAGGGGCGACGGGGCCGAATGCTACTTTGGGACAGGTTTGCAGGGTGCGTTGGTAGGGGTAACACGGAGCAGCTGTGGATTTGTGCATGGCATTGCCGGCCTCTTCGCGGGCTCGCCCGCTCCCACAGGGACTGCACAAGATCCATGGCCTGCGCGGTCCCTGTAGGAGCTGGCTTGCCTGCGATGGGCTGCAAGGCAGCCCCCGAGGCCAGCTCAGGCTTTAGAAGAAGCCCAGCGGGTTGATGTCGTAGCTCACCAGCAGGTTCTTGGTCTGCTGGTAGTGATCGAGCATCATCTTGTGCGTCTCGCGGCCCACCCCGGACTTCTTATAGCCACCGAACGCGGCATGCGCCGGGTACAGGTGGTAGCAGTTGGTCCACACGCGCCCGGCCTTGATCCCGCGGCCCATGCGGTAGGCACGGTTGATGTCACGGGTCCACAGCCCCGCGCCCAGGCCAAACTCGCTGTCGTTGGCGATCGCCAGGGCTTCGGCTTCGTCCTTGAAGGTGGTCACGCCCACCACCGGGCCGAAGATCTCCTCCTGGAACACGCGCATCTTGTTGTTGCCCTTGAGCAGGGTCGGCTGGATGTAGTAACCGCTGGCCAGGTCGCCGTCGAGCCGCTCGGCAGCGCCACCGGTGAGCAGCTGCGCGCCCTCCTCCCGGGCAATCTGCAAGTAGGAAAGAATCTTGTCGTATTGCTGCTCCGAGGCCTGGGCGCCGACCATGGTCGCGGTGTCCAGCGGGTTGCCACGGGTGATCTTGGCGATCTTCTTCATCACCTCGGCCATGAACGGCTCGTAGATCGATTCCTGGATCAGCGCCCGCGACGGGCAGGTGCACACTTCACCCTGGTTGAAGAACGCCAGCACCAGGCCTTCGGCTGCCTTTTCGATGAACGCGGGCTCGGCCTGCATGATGTCTTCGAAGAAGATGTTCGGCGACTTGCCGCCCAGTTCGACGGTGGACGGGATGATGTTCTCGGCCGCGCACTTCATGATGTGCGAGCCCACCGGGGTGGAACCGGTGAAGGCGATCTTGGCGATGCGCTTGCTGGTGGCCAGGGCCTCACCGGCTTCGCGGCCAAAGCCCTGGACGATGTTCAGCACGCCTGCTGGCAGCAGGTCGGCGATCAGCTCGGCGAAAATGGTGATCGACAACGGCGTCTGCTCCGCCGGCTTGAGCACCACGCAGTTGCCGGCGGCCAGGGCCGGGGCGAGTTTCCAGGCGGCCATCAGCAGCGGGAAGTTCCACGGGATGATTTGCCCGACCACACCCAGCGGCTCGTGGATATGGTAGGCCACGGTGCCTTCGTTGATCTCGGCGGCGCCGCCTTCCTGGGCACGGATGCAGCCGGCGAAGTAGCGGAAGTGGTCCGCCGCCAGCGGCACGTCGGCGTTGAGGGTTTCGCGCACGGCCTTGCCGTTGTCCCAGCTCTCGGTAACGGCCAGTACTTCGAGATTCTGTTCGATGCGGTCGGCGATCTTCAGCAGTACCAGGGCGCGGTCCTGCACCGAGGTCTTGCCCCAGGCCTCGGCAGCGGCATGCGCAGCGTCCAGGGCCTGCTCGATGTCCTGGGCGCCGGAGCGCGGGAACTCGGCAATCGGCTGGCCATTGACCGGCGAGCTATTGGTGAAGTACTGGCCGCCCAGCGGCGGCACGAATTCACCGTTGATGAAGTTGCCGTAGCGTGGTTTGAAAGACACGACGGCGCCTGGGGTTCCGGGTTGTGCGTAGATCATGCTGAGCCTCTGTGGGTCGATGCCTGTCCGGCGACAGGCGATGAGCCGATGGTAAAAAGCCCCGCCTGCCGGGCGAATGCATCGTTGGCAGCGGGGCTCTCGTCATTTGGTAGTAGGGCCGCTTGCCACAGGGTCCCTGGCAGCAAGCGGCAGGTTGCAGGCTTAGCGACTGGCGCTTGCCGTTTGCAGTTGCTTGGGCAGCTTGAAGGTCCAGAGCATGCCGCCCTGGTTGAAGTCCTTGACCCGCTTGGCCACTTCACCGCCCCACAGCGGCACCGCGCCGCCCCAGCCGGAAACCACCGAAACGTACTGCTCGCCGTCCATTTCCCAGGTCACTGGCGAACCGAGCACGCCGGAACCGGTCTGGAACTCCCAGACCTTGTCGCCAGTCTTGGCGTTGAACGCCTGCAGGAAGCCTTCCGGCGTGCCGGTGAACACCAGGTTGCCCTTGGTGGTCAGCACCCCGCCCCACAGTGGCGCATAGTTCTTGTGGCGCCACACTTCCTTGCCGCTGACCGGGTCGATGGCGCGCAACACGCCAATGTAGTCTTCGTTGAGCGGCTTGATGGTGAAGCCGGCACCGAGGAACGCCGCGCCTTTCTTGTAGGCGATGCCTTCGTTCCAGATGTCCATGCCCCACTCGTTGGACGGCACATAGAACAGCCCGGTGTCCTTGTTGTAGGCCATCGGCATCCAGTTCTTGGCCCCGAGGAACGCCGGGGCGACGAACACCGAGCTGCCCTTGGCCTCGCTACCCGGCGCCCCCGGTCGGCTGGCCTCGTTGTAGATTGGCCGGCCGTCCTTGTCCAGGCCGGTGGCCCAGGTGATCTTGTCGACGAAGGGGAAGCCGCGGATGAACTTGCCGTTGGTGCGGTCCAGCACGTAGAAGAAGCCGTTGCGGTCAGCGGTAGCGGCGGCCTTGACCTCCTTGCCGCCGTCCTTGTAGTTGAACGAGATCAGCTCGTTGACGCCGTCGAAGTCCCAGCCGTCATGCGGCGTGCTCTGGAAGTGCCACTTGATGGTGCCATCGTCGGGGTTCAGGGCCAGGCGCGACGAGGAATACAGGTTGTCGCCCGGGCGCAGGTGCGAGTTCCACGGCGCCGGGTTGCCGGTGCCGAACAGGATCAGGTTGGTTTCCGGGTCGTAGTAACCGCCCAGCCAAGGTGCCGCACCGCCGGTCTTCCACAGGTCGCCGGGCCAGGTCTTGCCTGCCTCGCCGCCGGAAATGCCGTTCTCGATCGCCTTGCCGTCCTTGTACACGTAGCCCATGTGCCCTTCCACGGTCGGGCGCATCCACAGCAGCTCGCCGTTTTCCGGGTTGTAGGCCTGGATCTTGCCCACCACGCCAAACTCGCCGCCGGCGACGCCGGTGATCAGCTTGCCATTGACGATCATCGGCGCGGCGCTGATGGAGTAGCCTTCCTTGTGGTCGGCCACCTTCTTGCTCCATACCACCTTGCCGGTGTCCTTGTTCAGCGCCACCAGCTTGGCATCGAGGGTGCCGAAGAACACCAGATTGCCGTACAGCGCCACGCCGCGGTTGATCACGTCGCAGCACGGGCGGATGTCATCGGGCAGGCGCGCATCGTATTGCCACAGTTTCTTGCCGGTACGGGCGTCCACGGCGAACACCCGTGAGTAGGAGCCGGTCAGGTACATCACCCCGTCCTTGACCAGCGGCTGGGCCTGCTGGCCGCGCTGCTTCTCACCACCGAAGGAAAACGCCCAGACCGGCCGCAGGTCCTTGACGTTATCGGTATTGAGCAGGTTCAGCGGGCTGTAGCGCTGGCCCTGCACGCCCAGGCCATTGGTCACGATCTGCTGCGGGTTCTTCGGGTCCTGGAGAATTTCTTCATTGCTGACAGCGGCGTGGGCTGCACCGGCAAGCAGCATGGCGCTGAGCACCAGGCTCAAGGCGAACACGGGACGACGTGTGGATCGGGTCATGACGGCTACCTTTGGTTTTTTTGTTGTATCCGGGAAAACTTCCCGGTGTGTCGGGAATTCTTGGTCCCGACCTGCTTGCCAACAATTGCCCGCAGTGCTGAGTTTTCTAGTTCCTTGGTAGCAGTGAACTTGCGCGGTCCCACAGGGGGCTGTGTTACACCCTCAGATAGGGGGCTTGGCGTCGACACGCCGCAGCTGCTGGCGTTCGTAACGGGGGTACAGGTGGCTGACACTGCGGATCAGCTCGTAACGGGTCAGGCTGATAGCAGCAAACCGTTCGGGTATGGGGCTGCGGATCATCTCGGCCATGTCATCGCCACGCGCCGCGCCGTCGCGCATCAGCCCGTCCAGCCAGCCCAGGTAATCACGCATCTGGGCAAACGGCCGGGCATCGCTGGCCAGCGGGCCATGACCAGGCACCAGTTGCTTCCAGGGCAGCGCTTGCAAGGTGTCCAGGTCCTTCAGCCACACCTCCAGCCCCGGGCTGTTGGGCGTGGTCAATGCGCGCTCGTAGAACACCAGGTCGCCGGCGAACAGCACACCGGTGCTTTCATCCAGAATCGCCAGGTCGGCACCGGTGTGCCCGCCCAGCGCCAGCAGCCGCAGGCGGTGCCCACCCACCTCGTGAATACCTGGCTCCAGCACGCGGGTCGGCAGCACCACCTCGGTACCGCGCATCCAGTCGCCAACCAGGCGGTACATGTTCTCGGCCATGGCCTCCCCCTGCTGGCGCAACAGCTCGCCGGTACCGGCCAGGGCGCCGATGGGCACATCGGCAAAGGCCTGGTTGCCCAGCACATGGTCGGGGTGATGATGGGTCAGCAGCACTTCGACCACCGGCTTGTCGGTGGTGGCGGCAATGGCCTGGCGCAAGGCTTCGCCGTAGCGTTTCGACGGCCCGCTGTCGATCACCACCACCCCGCTGTCGGTGACGATGAACGCGGTGTTGACGATATTGCCGCCGTTGTCCTTGGCGAAATTGTCGGTGCTGCCCTCCAGCAGCCAGGTGCCCTCGGCGATCTGCCGGGGCTTGAGCCGATAGTCCAGGTCTGCCCAGGCCGGCAGGCCCAGGCACAGTAGCAACAGCAGAATGCAACGCATGAGGGGCGCCTCTGGTCAGGGATGGAGTCGGGCAACGCGTTCAGGGCACTGCCGCCTCGAACTGGTTGCCGCTGTTGTCCTGCAACACCAACCGGGTCGGCCCGGGGCCCTGGATGTCGAAGCCCAGGTTGGGGTTTTCGCTGACCGCCGGGTACAGCTCCAGGCTGGCCAGGCGCTGGCCGTCCGCGCCTTGCAGCTCGGCATGGTTGAGGAAGAATTCGGGAATGCCGCTGACCAGACCGTTGTCCATCGGGTGGGCCACCTGCAGGCGCAAGCGGCTGCTGTCGGCGCGCGGGTAGCGCCCGCCCAGGACTTCACCGAGGTGTTCCTCCCAGCCGGGCTGAGTGCGTACCACACTGGGCGCGGTACAACCGCCGCCAGCGGCATCGATCAGGGCCGAGCCGACATGCCACAGGCCGTCGCGCGTCAGCACCGCAGCGCGCAGCGGTGTGGCCTGCTCGATGCGGATGCGGATCGACAACCAGGGCAGCACGCGCTCGCCGGGCTGGAAGTCGACAATGCGCGGCAGCGGGTTGAGTTCGGCCCAGGCGAGAATCCGCACCACCTCGCCGCTGAAGGCCCGGGCGTCGATCTCCAGCGGCACCTGGCGTGCGTCCTCGGCAAACGGCGGCGCCAGCAGCTTGACCCGGTCATCAAACACGAACGCGGCCTGGCCCAGCAGCTGCTTGTGGTAGAAGTCCCACATCACCGACGGCACCGGGTCCTTGTGGTTACTCGGCTCGCTGGCCTGGGCCTGTGCGGCCCAGGGCATCCAGCAGGCCAGCAGGAAAGTCGCTCGCCAGTTCATCGCCCACTCCTTTTGATCAACGCAAACCTGGCTGACAGTGCACGGTCCTTGTGGGAGCGGGTTCACCCGCGAACACCGGCGAAGCCGGTGCCATATACCGCGTCGCATTCTTCGCGGGTGAACCCGCTCCCACAGGGGGATGTGTTGCTTTTACAAACTCACAAGCCTGCAAAGCTTGTTACTGATACATTTCCGGCACCTGGTAACGCAGGCCATAACTGGCATAAATCGCCTTCATCCGCCCATCACGAATCAGCGTCTCAAGCGCTTCCTCCACCGCATAGGCCAACTGCCGGTTGCTTTCATGCACCGCCATGCCGATCTCCCAGGCCTGCTTGCCAAGGTTCGGGTAGGCGTTTTCCGCCAGGGCCAGCTGAGGGTCGGCGGCTTGATGCAGTTGCCAGTCAACTTCGCCGCGCATCGCCATTACCGCGTCCACCTGGCCGGCCTGCATGGCGCCGAAAGCTTGCTGCACATTGGGGTAATGATGGGTCTTGGCACTGAGCATGCCGTTGAACACAGAAGTCAGGTAGAACGACGGCACGCTGTCCACCTCGACCCCGATCGGGTGCTGCTGGAACACCGCGACACTGGCCACCGAGGGCAGGCGGCGGCGATCGTAGGCGACCTGCCAGCGCTCCTCCTGATAAGGGCCGAACATGACCACCTGGGCGTTTTCCAGCTCGCCTACCTCGTTGCGTCGCTGCGCATAGGCATGGTCGTATGGCACCCGCATCATCAGGTCGGCCAGTTGCTGGTGGCGCAACGGGCTGCCGCGCCAGATGTAGTCGCGCAGATCGTCGTCGAGCTTTTCCCCGGGTGGCGCCCAGATCAGCTGCAAGCGCACCCCCAACGCCGTGGCCAGGGCCTGCGCCAGCTCCACGTCGACACCTCGCGGCTGGCCGTGGTCCTCGAAACTGTAGGGCGCAAAGTCCTTGTACACAGCCACCTTCAATTCGCCGGCGGCGATGATCGCATCGTAGTTGCGCACCTGCGCCTGCGCCGCCGCGCAGCACAGCAGCAAGCCACTGAACAGCACCGCCAACAGACGCATGGCCGTCATTCCTCGACGTGCACGCTGTCCAGGTAGGTGCGCACCGCCCACAGGGCCTCCTGGCTCAGGTAGTCGGCCATCTTCGGCATGTACACCCGGCCGTCGCGGACCGCACCGTGGCGTACCCGCTCGACGAACCACTCATCCCCGGCCTCGCCGGCATCGAGCATGCGCAGATCCGGGGCGATGCCCCCCGACTTGGCCTCCAGGCCATGGCAGGCGGCGCAGTTCTGGTTGTAGGCCGAGGCACCGATCTCCACGGCCTTGTCGTGCTCGGGAGAGCTGCGGTACGGGTTGACCGCTGCCCAGCCATCGCCGTCCAGGGTTACGCCAGCGTCCTTGATCGGGGTCAGGCCCTTGGTTTCCACGGCCTGGGGCACCACATTGCCATGTGCCCAGGCAGTGCCGGTCAGCACTGCACTGGCAAGCAGCCCGGCAGCCAGCAAGACGTTGCGTTTTGTTGTCATTTTTATGCCCTCACGATTGCACGCAAGGCCTCAACCACAGAGGCCGTGTCGCCATCTTAGAAACAGCCCGCAGGCGGCCGAATGCTGCTTTGGTGGCCGCGCCTTACTCCCTTGGTAGTAGGGCTTGTGGCGAAGGGCCAAATGAGGTGCCCCGTGGGAACTATTCCCGGCAAGGGCGGGATTTTTTCCGTATCCCGCAAGGCCCGCCCCGTCCCACCCTGTGCAGGCCAAAACCTCCACTGGGAACTGCAACCATGACAACAAGAACGCTACCCGCCCTTTCCCCTCTGGCCCTGAGCGTGCGGGCCTTGCTGCTGGCCGGTAGCCTGGCCCTGGGCAGCGTGGCCACGGCAGCCACCACCCCTGCGGCACCTGCCAGCAAGAACGTGACGTGGGAAGACATCGCCAACGACCACCTGACCACCCAGGATGTGCTGCAGTACGGCATGGGTACCAACGCCCAGCGCTGGAGCCCGCTGGCCCAGGTCAATGACCAGAACGTGTTCAAGCTGACTCCGGCCTGGTCCTATTCCTTCGGCGACGAGAAACAACGCGGCCAGGAATCCCAGGCCATCGTCAGCGACGGCGTGGTCTACGTCACCGGCTCCTATTCGCGGGTGTTCGCCCTCGATGCGAAAACCGGCAAGCGGCTGTGGACCTACAACCACCGCCTGCCGGACAACATTCGCCCCTGCTGCGATGTGGTCAACCGTGGCGCGGCGATCTACGGCGACAAGATTTACTTCGGCACCCTCGACGCGCGGGTCATCGCCCTCGACAAGCGCACCGGCAAAGTGGTGTGGAACAAGAAGTTCGGCGACCACGCCGCCGGCTACACCATGACCGGTGCCCCGGTGCTGATCAAGGACAAGACCAGCGGCAAGGTACTGCTGATCCACGGCAGCTCCGGCGATGAATTCGGCGTGGTCGGCCAACTGTTCGCCCGCGACCCGGACACCGGTGAAGAGGTGTGGATGCGGCCCTTCGTCGAGGGCCACATGGGCCGCCTGAACGGCAAGGACAGCACGCCGACCGGTGACGTCAAGGCGCCGTCCTGGCCGGACGACCCCACTACCGAAACCGGCAAGGTCGAAGCCTGGAGCCACGGCGGCGGCGCGCCTTGGCAAAGCGCCAGCTTCGACCCCGAGACCAACACCATCATTGTCGGCGCCGGCAACCCTGGCCCCTGGAACACCTGGGCGCGCACCTCGAAGGACGGTAACCCGCATGACTTCGACAGCCTGTATACCTCAGGGCAGGTCGGCGTCGACCCGAGCACCGGTGAAGTGAAGTGGTTCTACCAGCACACGCCCAACGATGCCTGGGATTTCTCCGGCAACAACGAGCTGGTGCTGTTCGACTACAAGGGCAAGGACGGCAAGCTGGTCAAGGCCACCGGCCACGCCGACCGCAACGGCTTCTTCTACGTGGTGGACCGCAGCAACGGCAAACTGCAGAACGCTTTCCCCTTCGTCGACAACATCACCTGGGCCAGCCACATCGACCTCAAGACCGGGCGCCCGGTGGAAAACCCTGGGCAGCGCCCGGCCAAACCGCTGCTGGGAGAAACCAAGGGCAAGCCGGTGGAGGTCTCGCCACCCTTCCTTGGCGGCAAGAACTGGAACCCCATGGCCTACAGCCAGGACACCGGCCTGTTCTACATCCCCGGCAACCAGTGGAAGGAGGAGTACTGGACCGAGGAAGTGAACTACAAGAAGGGCTCGGCCTACCTGGGCATGGGCTTCCGCATCAAGCGCATGTACGACGACCACGTCGGCACCCTGCGCGCCATGGACCCGACCACCGGCAAGCTGGTTTGGGAGCACAAGGAGCACCTGCCGCTGTGGGCCGGCGTGCTGGCGACCAAGGGCAACCTGGTGTTCACCGGCACCGGCGACGGCTTCTTCAAGGCCTTCGACGCCAAGACGGGCAAGGAGTTGTGGAAGTTCCAGACCGGCAGCGGCATCGTCTCGCCGCCGATCACCTGGGAACAGGACGGCGAGCAGTACATCGGCGTGACCGTGGGCTATGGCGGCGCGGTACCGCTGTGGGGCGGCGACATGGCCGAACTGACCAAACCGGTGGCCCAGGGCGGTTCGTTCTGGGTGTTCAAGATCCCAAGCTGGGACAACAAGACTGCACAGCGTTGACTGCATGAGGTGACCTGCGGTGCAGCCTATTGCTTGTAGGAGCAGCCTTGTGCTGCGAAGAGGCCATTACAGCCGAAGCAGATCTGTTGCCTTGCTGGCCTCTTCGCAGCACAAGGCTGCTCCTACAGGTGATGGGCCGCAATGCGGCCCGGGATGAATGCTCGACTTCACATTGAGAGCCTATCGCCATGAACTACCTGCCACTTGCCTTGCTGATCGTGCTGTCCCCTGCCATGGCCGAGAATGCCGACGACGCTGGCAACGATACCCCCCTGACCATCAACGGCTGCGTGATTGCCGAAGCCAGCCAGTGCCCGGGGGCCTACCTGCGGGGCGCCAACCTGGCCAACCAGGACCTGCGCAAGATGAACCTGGCCGGCGCCGACCTGCGCGATGCCGACCTGCGCCATGCCCGGCTGGACCTGGCCAACCTGGAAAAGGCCAACCTGCAAGGCGCCAACCTGACCCGCGCCAGCCTGCAGCAGAGCAACCTGCGCCTGGCCGACCTAAGCCATGGCCGGCTCGTGGCCATTCAGGGCTGGGGCCTGTTTGCCCAGGGTGCGCAATTTGCCAAGGCCGACCTCAGCGCGGCCTACCTGCAGTTCGCCAGGTTGTCAGGGGCAAAGATGCAGCAGGCCAACCTGCGCGCGGCAGACCTGGAAATGGCCTGGCTGAGCAAGGCTGACCTGCAAGGGGCCGACCTTGGCGATGCCAACCTGCAAGAGGCCAAGTTTGGCCAGAGCAACCTGGCCCGCGCCGACTTGCGCGGGGCGCGCCAGCATTACGGGAATTTTCAGGAGGCCAACATGGAGGGGTGCAAGGGGTGCCCCGAGACCTGGGACAATTGAGCCCGATATTCCCGCCTTGCGCAGCCCCCCTGTAGGAGCGGCCTTGTGTCGCGATGGGCTGCAAAGCAGCCCCGACGATTGCTGCGTTGACGCTGAAGCCCCTGGGGGCCGCTTTGCGGCCCATCGCGACACAAGGCCGCTCCTACAGGGCTCTGCGCAGAGTCCAGATAGCAGAACACCTCACCCCGCCACCCGCACCACCCCCAGATCAATCCCCAGATGCACCAGCTCGGCATGGGAGCTGACCTGCAACTTGCTCTTGAGCAAGGTCAGGTGGTTGGACACGGTCTTGGCACTGATGCACAACTGCTCGGCAATCCCTCGCACCGGGGTGCCCTTGGCCAGCATCACGAAAATTTCCAGCTCACGCTGGGTCATGCGCTGCAGGCGCGGGTCGCTGGCATTCTGCTGTGACGTGCAGGCCAACTGGGTGGCCAAGGGCTGTTCGATATAGGCATGCCCGGCCAACACCCGCTGCACCGCCTCGATCAGCACTTCGGGCGCCGAGTTCTTGGTCAGGTATCCCGAGGCACCAGCATCCAGCGCCTGGCGCACCAGCGGCAGTTCGTCATGCATGCTGAAGAACAGCACCCGCAATTGCGGCAGGCGCTGACGCAGGCGCCGGGTGGTTTCCAGGCCGCTGATGCCTGGCAGGCCAAAGTCCATGATCACCAGGTTGGGCACCTGTTCCTGAACCCGCGCCAGCGCCTCTTCGCCACTGGCAGCCTCACGCACCTGTACCTTCGGCAGCACCGCTCGCAGCAGGCTGGCATAGCCCTGGCGGACCACGGCGTGGTCATCGACCAACACGATATTCATCACACCTCCATGGGAATGTTCAGGGCCAGCGCCCAGCCGGCACCCGGTCGGCTGAGGATGCGCAGTTCACCGCCCAGGCTGCGGGCGCGCTCGGCCATCGAGTGCAGGCCTACCCCGGGGCGCTGGGGCTGGCTGGCACCGCAACCGTTGTCGCGAACCAGCAGGCGCAAGCCCTTGGCGCTGCGTTGCAGGCGCACCCGCACCTGGCTTGCGCCGGCGTGACGGGCGACGTTGGTCAACGCCTCCTGCAGCAAACGATACAAATGCGTGCGACTCGGCCCGGGTAGTGCCGGCAAATGCTCGCCTACCCGCAGGCGGCAATCGATACCCTGGCTGGCCTGCCATTGGCTCACCAGCAGGCCGAAGGCTTCGGCCAGCGGCATGTGCTGCAACGCCAGCGGGTACAGGTCATGTACCAGGGCGCGGAAACCTTGCTGCAGGCGTTCACAATCGAGCTCCAGGGTGCGTGTCGTCTGCGCCACCGCGGTTGGCTGGTCGGCGACCATGCGCAGCAGGCAGAGCTGGGCCCGAATACCCGCCAGGTATTGCCCGAGGTCGTCGTGCAGGGTCTGCGCCAACTGGGTGCGTTCCTGCTCCTGCACCGCCAGCAGGGCCTGGGTAAGTTGGGTATTGTCGCAGCGGGCCTGCTCCAGAGACGCGGTCATGCGGTTGAAGTGCTCCGCCAGTTGGCGCGCCTCCGGCAGGCCGGCCTCGCGCAGGCGTGCGGTCAATTGCCCACCCGAGACCTGGCGCAAGGCCTGCAGCAGATCGTCCAGCAAGCCCATGCCCCGCCGCACCGCCCAACGGATGGTCAACAAGCTCAGCAGCAACGCCAGGCCGCACAGGACCAACAACTGCTGCAGGGAGTCACGCACCTCGTCGATTTCATCCCGCGCATCCACGGCAATCATTACCCGGCGGCCGTCACCCAGCTCCAGCAGCCGGCTGCTGTCATGGCGCTGGCCAAGCAGTTGGCGGCCCAGCCAGGCATCCAGGCCGGTTGCTTGCGGCAGCCGCGCAGGTTCATCAGCCGCCAGCCAGTGCACCCGCACATGGCGCAGGCTTTGCGTCAGCCGTGGTTGCAGGCTCTGCGGGTCGCGCTCGGCAGTATCGCCGAGGTATGCCACCACGGCTTGCGCCGACTGCAGCTCCCGCTCCACGTCAGCCACCGCCTGGCGCAACAGCACCACGGCACAGGCCAGCGTCACCAGCGCGAAGCAACAAGTGACCCAGAGGTTTATCCGCCACAGGGCCGAAAGGTTGACAAGGCGCATGGGCAGTTCTCCTCGGGGTTGCTGCGGCCATCGTAAAACCCGCGCCCATGTGGTGAATTACTACCTTGGTACCGGGCGAGCGCTACTTTCTGCATATTCCCCCCTCCCGGCGCGCTTCCTATGCTGGCGCCATCTGCCGTGGAGTTGCCTTATGCGCCTGCCTGCCCACCTTGCCATGACCTGCCTGCTGGCCCTGGCCGCGACGCTTTCTGCAAGCCCGGCACCCGCCGCGCAGGCCCCGGGCGGGGAACCGTTGCAAGTGCGCATCGGCTATCTCGGCTATCGCCCCGATCCCGGCCCGCTGCTGTCCAACATCATTCCCGAACCCACCGATGCCGGGCTGCAGGGCGCCGAACTGGCGATTGTCGACAGCAACAGCAGCGGGCGTTTTCTCAAACAGGAATTCCATCTGGCCAATGCCACGGTCGAAAGCCCCGAAGCCCTGCTGCAGGCTGCCAAGGCCCAGCATGACCAGGGCCTGCGGCTGTTCGTGGTAAATGCCCCCGCCGCCAGCCTGCGCGCGCTATCTGCCGCCCTGCCCGACAGCCTGCTGTTCAACGCCGGCAGCCCGGACGACAGCCTGCGCAGCAGCCAGTGCCTGGGCAATGTGCTGCACAGCCTGCCCAGCCGCGCCATGCTGGCCGATGCCCTGGCGCAGTTCCTGGTAATGCGCAAATGGCAACGGGCGCTGTTGGTCGTCGGCCAGACCGACGATGACCGGGCCTATGCGGCGGCCCTGCGCCGCGCCATGAAGCGCTTCGGCATGCAGCTGGTCGCGGAGAAAGCCTGGACATTCGCCAACGACCAGCGCCGCAGCGCCCAGGCCGACATGCCGCTGTTCACCCAAACCGCCGAGTACGACGTGGTGCTGGTGGCTGACGAACGCGGCGACTTCGGCGAGTACCTGCCTTACCAGACCTGGTATCCGCGGCCGGTAGCCGGCACCCAGGGCCTGACCCCCACCGGCTGGCACAAGACCGTTGAAACCTTCGGCGCGGCGCAGTTGCAAAAGCGCTTCGAAGCCCAGGCCGGGCGCTGGATGAACGACCGCGACTTCGCCGCCTGGATGGCCGTGCGCAGCGTCGCCAGCGCAGTGAGCAAACTGCGCCAGGCCGAGCCCCGCGCCCTGCAGCAACTGCTGCTCAGCGAGCAGTTGCCGCTGGACGGCTTCAAGGGCCGCAAGCTCAGCTACCGCCCGTGGAACGGCGAGCTGCGCCAGCCGATCCCGCTGGTGCAGCCGCGGGCCCTGGTCAGTACCTCGCCGCAGGAGGGCTTCCTGCACCCGTTCAACGAAATGGACAGCCTGGGCTACGACAGGCCCGAAGTGACCTGCGGCTACCCCTGACCCGATAACCACAACAAAAAAGGATTTCGCCATGCGTCGCTTCCCTTTTCACCGGGCACTGCTTTACCCCAGCCTGCTGTCGGGCGCCCTGGCCCTTGCCAGCGGGCACGTCGTGGCCGCCACCGCCTGGGTATCGAACGAGAAGGACAACAGCATCAGCCTGATCGACATGCAGACCCTGCAAGTCACCGAGACCCTGCCAGTGGGCCAGCGCCCGCGCGGCCTGCTGCTGTCCCACGACAACACGCTGCTGTACATCTGCGCCAGCGATTCGGACCGGGTGCAAGTGATGGATGTGGCCACCCGCAAGATCATCAAGGAACTGCCCTCCGGCAAGGACCCCGAGCAGTTCGCCCTGCACCCCAACGACCGCTGGTTGTATGTGTCCAACGAGGACGACGCGCTGGTGACGGTAATCGATACCCAGACCGACAAGGTGCTCGGGCAGATCGACGTCGGCATCGAGCCCGAAGGCATGGCGGTGAGCCCGGATGGCAAATGGGCAGTCAACACCAGCGAAACCACCAACATGCTGCACTGGATCGACACCAGCACCCAGACGCTGGCGGAAAGCACCCCGGTGGACCAGCGGCCGCGCTTCGTCGAGTTCAGCCAGGACGGCTCGCGGCTGTGGGCCTCGGCAGAAATCGGCGGCACGGTGACCATCCTCGACGTGGCCAGCCGCCAGGTGCTGAAAACCCTGAACTTCCAGATCAAGGGCGTGCACCCGGACAAGGTCCAGCCGGTAGGCATCAAGCTCAGCGCCGATGGCAAGTACGCGTTCGTCGCCCTGGGCCCGGCCAACCATGTGGCGGTTGTCGATGCCAAGACCTACGAAGTACTCGACTACCTGCTGGTGGGCCGGCGGGTCTGGCAATTGGCGTTCACCCCGGACCAGAGCCAGTTGCTGGCCACCAACGGGGTCAGTGGCGACGTTTCGGTGATCGATGCAAAAAACCTCAAGGTGCTCAAGTCGGTGAAGGTCGGCCGCTACCCCTGGGGCGTGGTGGTGACGCCATGAATACCCTCGAAGTCAGTGACGTGAGCTTTGCCTACGGCCAGCGCGAGGCGCTCAGGCAAGTCGGCTTCAGCCTGGCGCCCGGGCGCTTTGCCGCCTTGCTGGGCCCCAATGGCGCCGGCAAGTCGACCTTGATCGCCCTGCTCACCCGCTTGTACGACCTGCAGCATGGCGACATCCGCGTGTGCGGCTGCTCGCTGCGCAACGCCACACGCCCGGCCTTGCGCCAGCTGGGCGTGGTGTTCCAGCAAAGCACCCTCGACCTGGACCTGAGCGTGGAGCAGAACCTGCGCTACCACGCCTCGCTGCACGGCCTGTCGCGGCGCCAGGGCAATGTTCGGGTCGATGCCGAGTTGGCCCGCCAGGGCCTCGATGAGCGGCGGCGCGAACCGGTCCGGGCGCTGAACATCGGCCATCGGCGCCGGGTGGAGATTGCCCGCGCGCTGCTGCATGAGCCGCGTTTGCTGTTGCTCGACGAGGCCAGCGTCGGCCTCGACCCGGCCAGCCGCCTGGCGCTCAACCAGCACCTGCGGCTGCTGTGCCGCGAGCAGCGCCTCAGTGTGCTGTGGACCACCCATCTGCTGGACGAAGTGCAGCCCAGCGATGACCTGCTGATCCTGCATCAAGGGCGCCTGGTGGCCAGCGGCACGGCCGATGCCCTGAGCCTGGAGCACGGCGGTGACCTCGACCATGCCTTTGCCCGCCTGACCAGCGCCCCCACAGGAGCCAATGCCCGATGAACGCTTACTGGCAGTGCTTCAACGGCATTCTCCTGCGCGAATGCCTGCGTTTCGTCCTGCAACGCACCCGTTTTCTCAGCGCCCTGGTGCGCCCGCTGCTGTGGCTGCTGGTGTTCGCCGCCGGCTTTCGCGCGGCCCTGGGCATTGCGATCATCGAGCCCTACGACACCTACATCCCCTACGAGGTGTACATCATTCCGGGCCTCGCCTGCATGATCCTGCTGTTCAACGGCATGCAGGGCTCGCTGTCGATGGTCTATGACCGGGAGATGGGCAGCATGCGCGTGTTGCTGACCAGCCCGTTGCCGCGGCCCTTCCTGCTCGGCAGCAAGCTGCTGGCGACCTCGTTGATCTCCCTGCTGCAGGTGTACGCCTTCCTTGCCATCGCCTGGTTGTATGGCGTGCAGCCACCGGCTGCGGGCCTGTTGCTGGCGCTGCCGGCGTTGTTGCTGGTGGCGCTGATGCTCAGCGCCCTGGGCCTGTTGCTATCGAATGCGATTCGCCAGCTGGAGAACTTTGCCGGGGTGATGAACTTCGTGATATTCCCGCTGTTCTTCCTGTCCTCGGCGCTGTACCCGTTGTGGAAGATGCGCGAGGCCAGCCAGTGGCTGTACTGGCTGTGTGCAGTGAACCCGTTCACCCATGCCGTGGAGCTGGTGCGCTTTGCCTTGTATGAGCGCTTCAACCCGCTGGCGCTGGCGGTATGCCTGGGGCTGACCGTGCTGTTCACCTTGCTGGCGATCCTTACCTTCAACCCCCAGCATGCGGCGCTGCGCAAGCCGCGCTGATTGGCAGCTGACTCCCTCCGGCCCCTTCGCCGAACCCGTTGAAGGAACACGGTCCGTGTGGGAGCGGGTTCACCCGCGAAGAAGGCGACGCGGTGCATGGCACCGGCTTCGCCGGTGTTCGCGGGTAAACCCGCTCCCAAGGGATCGCGCATGCATTCAGATATTGGGCAGGATCAGGCCAGAGGCGCCCGGCTTTCTACTACTTTGGTACTGCCTTTGCTGTCTGATCGTCGCATTCACAATGCACCGCCACTGGCATGTAATGGGCCTATAACAAAAAGGACAACCCCCATGCCACGTGCCCTGCCCCGGCTGCCACGCCCATTGCTGGCGGCGCTTTCCCTGAGCCTGACGCTAGGCGCTGCCCAGGCCGATACCACGCCGCTATTCTCTGCCGACGGCTACCGCACCACCCTCTACCGCAGCCCGACCCCACAGCAGGTCGAGGGCGGCCAGGTCATCGACACCGCCATGCTGCAAGGCCTGCTGGGGCACACCCCCAAGCCGGTGCTGATCGACGTGTATCGCCGCCAATGGCTGCAAGGCCGCTTCATCGAAGATGAACCCCACGCCAACATCCCCGGCAGCCGCTGGCTGGCCAACACCGGCGACGGCGAGCTGAGCCCGGCGTGGCACGATTACTTCGTGCGCAACCTGCAACAAGCCACCGCCGGGCGCACGGAGCAACCGCTGGTCTTTTACTGTCGCTCCGATTGCTGGTTAAGCTGGAACGCGGTAAAACGCGCGAAAGCCCTGGGCTATAAGAATCTGTATTGGTACCGCGATGGCCTGGACGCCTGGCAACAGGCCAACCTGCCGCTGCAGCCAGCGCAGCCGGAACCCTTCCCCTGAATTCATCGCCTGCAAACGCGTGCCCGCTCCATCCAATAAAAACGAGGTGAAAAGGCCATGTACAAAATTCTGATTGCCGACGATCACCCCCTGTTTCGCGAAGCCATCCACAACGTTATCAGCGATGGCTTCCAGGGCAGCGAAGTCATGGAAACTGCCGACCTGGACAGCGCCCTGGCGCTGACCCACGAACATGACGACCTCGACCTGATCCTGCTCGACCTGAACATGCCCGGCATGCATGGCCTCAATGGCCTGATCACCCTGCGCAACGAGGCACCGACGACGCCGGTGGTGATCGTCTCGGCCGAGCAGGAAAAGCAGATCGTGCTGCAGGCCATCACTTATGGCGCGGTGGGCTTCATCACCAAGTCCTCGCCACGTTCACAAATGATCGAAGCGATCGAGCAGATCCTCAACGGCAATGTCTACCTGCCGCCCGACATCATCCGAGCCCAGAAAAGCAGCACCAGCCGGCGCCTGAACGATGCCCCGAGCTTCCCGCCGGAGATGCTCCAGGCCCTGACCCGCAAGCAGCTGCTGGTGCTCGAGCGTATGACCAAGGGCGAGTCGAACAAACAGATCGCCTACACCCTGGATATCGCCGAGACCACGGTCAAGGCCCACGTTTCGGCGATCCTGCGCAAGCTCAACGTGCACAACCGGGTGCAGGCCATCCTCAGTGCCGGTGATATCGATTTCGGTGATTACCTGCGGCGTTGATCTGTCCCTGCTCATTTTCCAAGGCTACCTCATTGCCCTGTAGGAGCAGCCTTGTGCTGCGAAGAGGCCGGCAAGGCAAAAATCTTCTCTAGCAGTAATGGACTCTTCGCAGCGCAAGGCTGCTCCTACAGGTACTGAGCAGCCTTTGGGTCCGATTGTCTGGCATCACGGCTAGCCCTGGCTGCCCAGCAAATGGCTCATCGCCGCCTTAAGCTTCATCGGCCGCACCGGCTTGTGCATCAGGGTGTGGCCCTGCTCGCGGATCTGTTGCTTGAGCTCGTTGCTGTAGTTGGCGGTGATCATCATCGCCGGCAAGGGCTGGGTACGGCGGGCATTGATCCGCGCCACGGCGTCGACGCCATTGCAGTCGTTGTCCAGGTGGTAGTCGGCGATCAGCAGGTCGGCCTCGGCATGGTAGTTGTCCACCTGGCGCGCAAGGTCTTCCTCCGACAGCGCGGTGACCACCCGGCAGCCCCACCCCTCCAGCAGGGTACGCATGCCGGCGCAAATCGCCGCATCGTTATCCAGTACCCACACCCGCGCCCCGCGCACGCGTTCGAGCATCGGCTCGCTGATTGCCTGGCTCGGCTGGGCCTTGGGCGCGGTGGTGCTCAGCGGCACTTCGACCGCGAATACCGAGCCTTTGCCAAGCCATGACCGCACCCGAATCCGGTGGCCAAGAATGCCGGCGATCTTTTCCACGATCGCCAGGCCCAGGCCCAAGCCACGGTCCTGGTCCGGACGCTGCACATCACCGCGCCTGAACTCCTGGAACATTTCTTCCAGGTGCTCTTCGGCGATACCGATCCCGCTGTCCCATACTTCGATCCGCAAGCCGCCACGCTGGCGCCGGCAGCCCAGCACCACGCGCCCACTGCGGGTATAGCGAATGGCATTGCTGAGCAGGTTGCGCAGGATCCGCGCCAGCAGCTGGATGTCACTGCGCACCACGGCGGAACAGCCCACGAAATGCAGTTCAAGCCCTTCGCTGCGCGCCACCTGGGCGTATTCGGCAGCGAGGTTGTCCATCAGTTCGCGCAGGGCGAACGGGGCGACATCGGCCTTGATCACGCCAGCATCGAGCTTGGAAATATCCACCAGGGTACCTAGCAGGTTCTCCACATCCTCCAGCGAGTTGCTGACATTACGCACCAGGTGAGCACTGTTGTGCGGCTCGCGGTGTTCGAGCAAGGCGCTGGTGAACAGCCGCGCCGCGTTCAGTGGCTGCAGCAAGTCATGGCTGACGGCGGCAAGGAACTTGGTTTTCGACAGGTTGGCCTGCTCGGCCTCGCGCTTGGCCTCGCGCAGGCGCGATTCCACCCGGCTGCGCTCCTCGATTTCGCGCAGCAGCTGCTCGTTGAGGCTGGTCAGCTCGGCCGTGCGCTCGCGTACCCGTTGCTCCAGGTGCTGATACGCCTGGTGCAGCGCCTGTGCGGTATTACGGCGCTCGGTGATGTCGCGGATCAACACGAAGATGCCCACCACTTCGCCATTGGCCAGGCGGTTCGGCACGTAGGAGCGCAGCATGTAGCGTTCCTGGCCGTTGATGTTGGTTTCGGCAAATTCGAAGGTTACGCTCTCCCCCGCCAGCGCCCGCGCCACGTAGGCCTCCAGGCGCTGGTAATGCTGCTCGCTGTGGGCTTCGCGCAGGCTCTGGCCCAGCATCACGCCGCGAGGCCAGCAATACCATTCTTCATAGACCTTGTTGGTGAATTCGTAGACCAGGTCGGCATTCAGGTAAGCGATCAGCGCCGGCACATGGTCGGTGATCAGGCGAATCTGGTGCTGGTGTGCCGTCTCGGCCCGCTGCCGGGCCTCGCTGAGCAGGTGGTTGACGGCCTTGAGCTCGGCCATGGCCTGGTTCAGCGCTTCGGTGCGTTCGCGCACCTGCTCGGCCAGCACCACCGAATGCTGGAACGCGGCATAAGGGTCGTTGCCACGCGTGACGCCGGACTCGATACGCTCGATCAGGGCGCCGTTGATACGCTGCAGCTTGTGGTTCTGGTGCTGCAGCCGGGCGACCTCGGCCTGCAGTTCAGCGACCGACAGGAGGCCGGTTGCGGGCAATGGCGACTCCGGTGAAGGTCTGGTTGATGTGCATGCCATCGAACTGTTCTCCGTAGGTGTTGAAGCCGATCACCCACTGCTCGCGCAGGAACGCACCGACCGCTTCCAGCCCGTCCCGGGCTTCCAGCTCCAGCCGCCGCAGGAAGCAATCGCAACCGATGGTCAGCAGCAGCGGGCCGAGGCGCTGCTGCAAGCCGTCGAACAACTGGTGCAGGTTTGGCAACAGCGGGCCCGGGGTCATGGCGGTAAGCACGATGCCGTTTTCCACAGCGCAGTAGAAACTCAGGCTCAGGTCCGGGTGCACCTGCTGTATCGCCCGCACGTAATACTGGTCGTGGATGCGCACGGCCAGCGGATGGGCAGCGAACACACGATGATCGAGCTCGGCCACCGGCACGCCGATGTGCCGGGCGTATTCCTCGGCAGCTGGCTCGGCATTCAGTTCGAAGACCCGGCGCTGGGCACTGTCGGCGCCGGTGACCACCAGCTTTTCCTGGCGCGGCAGGATGTGGTGGGTGGTGAACACTTCGAAGTCGAGCCAGGTATTGACCAGCACCACCACCGCCGCGCCGTGGTGGAACGCGCCGCCGAAATACACGTGGGTGCGGGTCAGGTAGTTGTCGTCGCCGGCCGAGCCGCCAAAATGCGGGATATCGCCCAGGGCCGCACTGAGGGCGGCGAGCACCATTTCCTCACGGCTGGACAAGCCGTCGAGCAGGGTCAGGGCAAAGCTGTGGCCCTTGATCGGCGCCAAGTTATTGCTGCGGCAGGTGCCGACCAGGCGCTCGACCATCTGCTGGGCGTCGATCAGGCTGAAGCGCTCCATTTCGTCGATCAGCTCGGTGGCGATGGAAAAGTGCCGATGATCGAACCCCACTGCCGTTATGCAGTTGCGGCCATAGCCCTGCGGGGTGATTTCCCCGGCGCTGGTGCAACCGACCAGGCGGATGCCGCCAAAGCCCTGCTCCAGGGCTTCGCCCAGGGCCTGCAGGTCGTATTCGGCGGAGCAGAAGAACAGCACGAAGCCCAGGTGCGGGTGCAGCAACTGCGCCGCCAGCTCCTGGGCTGCCTGCCGGGCGTCGGTTGCCTGGGACATGGCGCTGACCACACCGTCGTTGTGAGCCTGCTGCATCGTGGTCTCCGGCGCGGGGTGGCTGAGTGATGAGTGTACGAAGGCGATCATCGAGGACGAATGCTACTTGGGTAGCGGGTGGGCGGTTCCATGGACGTAATTTCACCGGCATGCGCGGGACCATGTAGGAGCGGCCTTGTGTCGCGAAAGGGCTGCAAAGCAGCCCCAGCAATTTGTGCATCGCTGCTGAAATCCTGGGGCCGCTTTGCGGCCCTTTCGCGACACAAGGCCGCTCCTACAATTGACCGTGTTGCCCGGCCTGGCAAGGCTTACCAGGTCAACACCGCCCCCACCGCAAAGGTATCGGTGTCTTCGTTCTGGTCACTGGTTTCATGGCCGTCGATGGAGAACTGGTTGTACTCGGCAACCAGCTTGAGGTTGTCGTTGACGTCATGGAACAGCGCCACGCCACGGGTTTCATAGTCCGCACCGCTGCCCACCGCGCCGTTGCCATCGTCCTTGGTCTTGCCATACGACAGCGCCACCCGGTTCTTGCCGACCTTGTAGGAGCCCTGCAGCAGGTAGCCGTCGCTGTCGACATTGCGCAAGGTCGGTTCGCCAGCGTTGTTGGTGAAGAACGGGTTGATGCCCTTGGCCTGGAACCCCGAGCCGGTCAGCGACAGCCCCCCCATCTTCGCCTGCACACCGTAGCCGACACCTTTGGAGGTGACCGACTGCACCGCCGGGTCGGTGTTGTCGGAGGTCTGGTAGCTGCCGTTTAGCCAGCTGTAGATCTGCGCCCCACCCAGGTCGAACTGGTAGGTGATCTCGCTTTCGGTACGCGGGTTTTCCTGGTAGGCCTTGCCGGTCGGGCTGCTGTCGTTGGTGTCCACCGGGTCCATGATGCCCACCGCCACCCGCAGGCCGTCCATCACTGGGGTGCGATAGGTGATCTGCGAGGTAGGGAACGGGTACGGGTAGCCGCTACCGATGTTGCCGAACGAGACCCCGCCGCCGTCAACCAGCCCCAGGGTGTCACTGACCTGGCCATAACCGGCCAGCAGTTCGTCGAGCAGGATATTGGAACGGGCGAACAGCCCGAAGTCCTTGCCAATCAGCACCTCACCCCACTCGGGGTTGGCCACGGTGCCGTAGAACTGGCGCACGTCGATGGCGGTGTCGGTGCCGTTGGTTTCGCTGTCGTTGATGGTCACCCAGAACGAGGCTCGCGCGCCGAGCTTCAGGTCATCCACCTGCTTGCCCATGTTGAAGCCCAGGTAGTTGGGCAGAAAGCCCATCTTCACCCGTGACTGGCGGCGATCGAACTGCTCACCCTGCCGATCGACATCGCTGTTGACGTAGAAGGCGTTGATATAGCCGTCGGTGGAAAACGTCGTCTGGTCCTTGTCGTACAGCATGATCTCGGCCTGGGCCAGGCTGCTCAGGCAAAGGGTCGACAGGCTGACGGTAACAGCCGCCAGCAAACGTGGGGACAGATTCTTATTGTTGTACATGGCGCGCTCCGAAACGGGGACGGGATGTCGGAGGCGATTATCAGAAGCTGGCAAACAGCCAGAAACGCTGCCTTGGAGGGGGCTGCCAGGTGCTTTGGGCCTGCGCGCGCGGCGTGATGATTCCGGCCCAGGACCGGGTTACGCCCAGAGGCAAGACTTCTGGCGTAACCCACAGGAGCAGGCGAGGATCAGTACGGCAGACTACAGCGGGCCCCTGTCAAAGGTCCAGGGCACCACTGAGCAAGGCGTTCAGCATGGGTGCGACGTCAGCGCGCTGCTCGTCCAGCAGACACAGCGGGAGGCCTTGCCAGGCTGGTTGTAAATCGGCCAATCCCTCGCCAATCAAGGCCAGCGGACAAACGATTGCCATTTGCAGCGAACGCAGCCGCCTGGCCAAGGCAGGGTCCACCGGCACCTGGACCTTGATCACCACTGCTGCGGGCTGCATTGCTGCACACAGCATGGGTATTTCTTCCAGCGGCTGCCCGCAACCGAGCACTTCGATGCGTTGCTGCTCGCTGCTCAACAGCAGCCCGGTGCACAACACCTGCAGTTCGGCTTGCCCCTCGGTGCCGGCCAGCAGCACGCGCGGTGCATCGGCCTGGTTCATCTGCAGGCGCATCAGCAGGCGGGCGCGCAGGAACATGTCCAGAAACAGCCATTGGCTACGCTGGCCCGGCGCAATGCCTGAGGCCAGGCCATGCCAGACCGGCATCAGCACCTCACGCAGCACGGTGGCCTTGGGCAGGACGGTGAACAACTGCCCATGGATGCTTTCCAGCGCTTGTGTATCGAATGCCTTGGTTGCACGCTCCACGGCAGAGCGCCAGTCGTCGAACGCCGAGTGCTGCTGCACCGGCGCATCCGGCTGGCCTGCGAGCATGCCGCCTACCTTGCTGATGGGCACCCCATTGCCGGTCCAGTGCAAGATGTCGCGTATGCGCTGGACATCGCGGGCGGTATAAAGGCGATGGCCACCCTCGGTGCGCTGCGGGCTTATCAACCCATGGCGCCGCTCCCATGCCCGCAAGGTCACCGGATTGATGCCGGTCAGGCTGACCACATCGCGCATGGGTAGCAAATCGGCTGGGGTGGCGTCAGTCATGATGAGGGTTTATCTGGGGGGTGGCATATTCTAAACCCATATGCACCTTCTGCGGCGAGCCTCCTTGGGTCATCATGCAACAAACGGCGCCGAGGCCTTCTGCACGCAGGCCAGGCTGCGCACTTCGCATCCTAAATGCCTGTAGGTGGGCCCCATGATCAACGCGAAACTCATGCAACTGATGGTCGAGCATTCCAACGATGGCATCGTCGTCGCAGAGCAGGAGGGCGACGACAGCATCCTTATCTACGTCAACCCCGCCTTCGAGCGCCTGACCGGCTATCGCGCCGAGGACATCCTGTATCAGGACTGCCGTTTTCTGCAGGGCGACGATCATGACCAGGCCGGCCTTGCCAACATCCGCGAGGCGATCCGTGGAGGCCTGCCGTGCTGCCAGGTGCTGCGCAATTACCGCAAGGACGGGAGCTTGTTCTGGAACGAGTTGTCCGTCACGCCGGTGTACAACGAGGCGGACCAGTTGACCTACTACATCGGCATCCAGCGCGATGTCACAGCGCAGATTTTCGCTGAGGAAAAGCTACGCGAGCTGGAGGCCGAGGTGGCTGAATTGCGCCGACAACTGGGCCAGGCTGAGCGCTGAACAAAACCTATACAAGATCGTTGACTTGTATAGATTTACGCTTAGACTTCAGATATACCTGTACAACAAGCCATTTCTGTACAGGATTTCCTGGAGTCCAGCATGTCAGCGTATCTGCAGCAATTCGCCGAGCACTTCAGCAGACTCGACGGGGGCAACCTCGGCACCCTTGAAAAGCTGTACAGCGACGATGTCACTTTTCGCGATCCGTTGCATCAGATCCAGGGGCTGCGGGCTCTGCGAACCTATTTCGCGCAGTTGTACGCCAACGCTCACGACATTCGCTATGCCTTTTCCAGCATCGACGAAGTGATGCCCGGGCAAGGTTACCTGCGCTGGACCCTGCAGTTTCGCCACCCACGCCTGGCCCGCGGTCAGCAGATCAGCTTGCAGGGATGCAGTTACCTGCAATGGCATGACCGGGTCCATTTTCACCAGGACTATTTCGACGCAGCAGCCCTGCTCTACGAACATGTTCCGGTCATGGGCGGTGCGATTCGATGGCTCAAAGGCCGGATGGCATGAGCCGCTGCTGGCTGACAGGCGCAAGCAGCGGTATCGGTGCCGCACTTGCACAATGCCTGCTGGAGCAAGGCCACCAGGTTGCCTTGGGCGCACGACATGCAGATCGTCTCGCCCCATTGGCTGAACGTTTTCCCGGGCAGGTGCTGCTGGCCATTGGCGACCTGGACGACCCCGTACAGGTCGCCGGGATCGCAACCCGTATCGAGCAGGCCTGGGGAGCGCTGGACAGGGTGATCCTCAATGCAGGCACCTGCGAGTACCTGGAGCCGGACCATTTCGACCCTGCCTTGGTCGAGCGTGTGGTCCGTACCAATTTCCTTGCTGTCAGCTACTGCCTGGCAGCGGCCCTGCCCTTGCTTCGCGCCGGTCAACGCCCTCATCTGGTGGTCATGGGCAGTTCGGTGACCTGGCTGGCCTTGCCCCGTGCCGGCGCCTATGGCGCGTCCAAGGCAGCCGTGCGTTATCTGGTGGAATCGCAGCGCATCGACCTGGCCCGCGAAGGCATCGCCGTCACCCTCGTCAACCCGGGCTTTGTCGACACGCCATTGACCCGTCGCAACGATTTCCCCATGCCGCAGCTGTGGTCGGCGCAGCGCGCAGCCAGCCATATTGCCAAACGCCTTCCCGAGCGCCCGCTGGAAATCAACTTCCCCCGGCTTTTCATCCTGGTATTGCGCCTGCTTGGCGCACTGCCCGCGCGCCTGCGCCTGGGGCTTGGGCAACGCCTTGCCCGTCATGAACAGGAATGATGATCCATGCGTATAGCAATCATCGGCAGCGGCATTGCAGGGCTATCCTGCGCTCATCTGCTGTCACGCAAGCATGAGGTGACGGTTTTCGAAGCCGAGAAATGGATCGGGGGCCACACGCATACCCTCGATGTGATCTGGCAGGGTGAACGCCATGCAATAGATACCGGCTTCATCGTCTTCAATGACTGGACCTACCCGCACTTCATCCGCTTGCTCGACCACCTGAAGGTCGCCTCACGGCCGACCGAAATGAGCTTCTCCGTGCATGATCCGGTCACTGGCCTGGAATACAACGGGCACGACCTGAATACCCTGTTCGCCCAACGCCGCAACCTGGTGTCCCCGGGGTTCTGGGGGATGCTACGGGATATTCTGCGTTTCAATCGTCAGGCGCTCGCTGACCTGGATAACCAGCGTATCGATGCCAACGCGACCCTGGGCGCCTACCTCCGGGCTCAGCGCTATGGACAGCGCTTCATCGACCATTACATCGTACCGATGGGGTCGGCGATCTGGTCGATGTCCCGCGCGGACATGCTCGGCTTCCCACTTGCGTTCTTTGTGCGGTTCTGTCGCAACCACGGCTTGTTGTCGGTCAACCAACGTCCACAGTGGCGCGTGATCGAAGGGGGTTCGCGCAGCTATGTCAGTCCGCTGTGCCGGCCGTTTGCCGGGCGCATCCGCCTCGACTGCAAGGTTTTCCGGGTCAGCCGCGACGAAGGTGGCGTCACCCTGACGAGCGCTGCCGGTACCGAGCGTTTCGACAATGTGGTGTTCGCCTGCCACAGCGACCAGGCCCTGGCTTTGCTCGAAGCGCCGAGCGTGCAGGAACGGGAAGTGCTCGGCGCCATCGGTTATGCCAGCAACGATGTGGTGCTGCACACCGATACCCGTCTGCTACCCCGCCGCAAGCGCGCCTGGGCCAGCTGGAACTACCGTCTCGGCGGGCCGCAGCAGGCGCCTGCCGCGCTGACCTACAACATGAACATTCTGCAAGGTATCCAGGCACCGACGACCTTCTGCGTGAGCCTCAACCAGACCGCGCTGGTGGATCCGGCGCAGATCATTGCCCGCTTCCAGTACGACCATCCGCAATACAGCCTTGCGGCGTGCGCCGCGCAGGCGCGCCAGGCGCAGCTGCAGGGCCAGCGCCACAGTTACTTCTGCGGCGCCTACTGGGGCAACGGCTTTCACGAGGATGGCGTAGTCAGTGCGTTGAAGGTGGCCGCGCATTTCGGAGAGCACCTGTGAACAGCAGCCTTTGCGTGGGCTGGGTCAGCCACCGGCGCCTGGCGCCGCGCCCCCACGCCTTCCGCTACAGGATCGGCATGTTCTACCTGGACCTGGACGAGCAAGCCTTGCTGACAGGCCTGTCACGCTGGCTGTGGCGCTGGCGCCTGGCGCCGCTGAGCTGGAACCAGGCAGATTACCTGCCAGCCCAGACCCGCCGGGGCGAGCCCCTGGCCCAGGCTGCACGCTTGCTGGTGCGCAGCGCGACGGGAGAAATGCCTGAGGGGCCGGTGCACCTGCTCACGCAATTGCGTTGCTGGGGGCTGTCGTTCAACCCGGTCAGTTTCTATTTCTGCCATGACCGCGACGGGCGGCTGACGGCAATCCTGCTGGAGGTGCGAAACACACCATGGCGTGAACGCTTCCATTACGTGTTGCCTGTGCGCGGAAACCTTGCCGGGCCCTTCAGCGTCGCCAAGGCCTTCCATGTGTCGCCGTTCATGCCACTGCACATGGACTATCGCTTGCGCTTCGCCCTGGACGCTGAACATGTGCGCATCCACATGGAGAACTGGCAAGGCGATAGCAAGGTGTTCGAGGCCGACCTGGCCTTGCAACGCCAGGCGCTGGATAGAGCCGCTGTGCACCGATACGTACTGGCCTTCCCATGGATGAGCCTGCGCACCGTCTCGGCCATTTACTGGCAGGCATTGCGCCTGCTGTTCAAACGCACACCCGTCCATGACCACACGGCCAGCCAGCGTGACCTGGCGCTCGGCCATTCCTGCGAGGACCCTGATGATGTCGAACCCCACCCTGAGCGTTAGCAAGTTCGCAGGCCTCGGGCCATTGTTCGGCGGGCTGGCACGAAATGCCGTGCTCGCCCGGCTGGGCAGGCTGCGCCATGGCCACCTGCGCCTGCTCAGCCACGGGCAGCAGTGGAGTTTCGGTGACGCCCACAGCCCGTTGCAGGCCGAGGTGGAGATCCTTGATGACATCACCTGGGGCCTGATAGCCGGCAATGGCTCGATCGGTGCTGGCGAAGCCTACATTCACGGCTATTGGCGCAGTCCCGACCTGGCGCTGGTGACTCGTCTGTTCGTCGCAAACCTTGAGGTACTTGACACGCTCGAGGGGGGCCTGGCCCGCTTCGGCCGCCCTGCCCTGCGGTTGCAGCACAAACTCAACCGCAACAACAGGCGCGGTGCCCGCCGCAATATTCTGGCGCACTACGATCTGGGCAATGCCCTGTTCGAGCGGCTGCTCGACCCCACCATGATGTATTCGGCAGCTCAGTTCGAACACCCGGGGCAGACACTGGAGCAAGCACAGCTGCACAAGCTGGAGCGCATCTGCCAGAAGCTGGAGCTGAGCCCTGCCGACCACCTGCTGGAGATCGGCTGCGGGTGGGGCAGCCTGGCAATCCACGCCGCCACCCGATATGGCTGCAAGGTCACCACCACCACGCTTTCCGAGGCGCAGTACAGCCATACCCTGCAACGCGTTCAGGCCCTGGGGCTGGAGCAGCGCGTGAAAGTGCTTCGCGAAGACTACCGCGATCTTCAAGGCACCTTCGACAAACTGGTCTCGATCGAGATGATCGAGGCTGTCGGCCACCGTTACCTGCCGGTGTATTTCCGCCAGTGCGCCTCGCTACTCAAGGCCGACGGCCTGATGCTGTTGCAAGCGATCACCATACGTGACCAGCGCTATGAGCAGGCGCGGCGGTCGGTCGATTTCATCCAGCGCTACATCTTCCCCGGTGGCGCACTGCCTTCGTTGAGCGTGATGCTGGAAACTGCCAGCCGGCACACCGCACTCAACCTCTTGCACATGGAAGATTTCGGCCAGGACTATGCCCACACATTGCGGCATTGGCGAGAAAACCTGCGCCAGGCACGCGCAGCGTTGACGGACCTTGGCTACGACGACATGTTCCAGCGCCTGTGGGAGTTCTACCTGTGTTACTGCCAAGGCGGTTTCGAGGAGCGCACCATCGGTGTCGCGCATCTGCTCTGGGCAGCGCCCCAGGCACGGCGCGCGCCCTTGCCTGGCAGCGCCTGATGAGCCGTGGCTGGCTGCTCGCCAATGCCTTGTGGCTACAGGCTGGCTGGTGGCTATGCGTACTGGGGGCCGAAAAGCCCTTCCTGTCGATGCTGGTGATTGCTGGCCTGGCGGTGCATCTGAGCCTGTGCCCGGCCGTCCACGCAGAGGTCAAGGCGCTGTTGCGGGTAACGCCGGTCGGGTGTGTGCTGGATAGCGTGCTGGGCGCGCTGGGCGTGTTCAGCTTCGACACCTGGCCATTGCCGCTGTGGCTTGCGCTGTTGTGGCTGGTACTGGCCAGCGGCATGCGCCATAGCCTGGCATGGGCCGACAGGCACTGGCAGCTCGGTGCACTGCTGGGTGCAGTTGGCGGCCCGCTGGCCTATGTAGGCGGAGCGGGGCTGGCAAATGTCGACTTGCCCATGGGCCCAGTGGTAACCGGCCTGTTACTGATGCCGATATGGGCCGTTACCCTCCCCCTGCTCGTGCGCCTTGCGGTGCGGTGCTGACTTGCGGCATCGTTCGGAGCAGTAGCGCACCTGCTCCCAGCAACGTGACCAGCGCTTGCGCCAGTTGAACGGCCGCCCACACACCACGCAGACCTTGCTGGGCAAAAGACCCTTTTTCATATCGGCTGCGCCGCATCGAGTCGCGCCAAAAGTGACTGGCCACGCTGCCAGATGGCATCGCGACGGTCAGCTGACATGCCATCGAGGTTTCGATAGACCAGCGCCAGACGCGGGTTGGCCGAAAGCAGGTGGCGATGACGGATGAGAAAATGCCAGTACAGGGCATTGAACGGGCAGGCGTCCTCCTCGGCCACCTGGTCAACCCTGTAACTGCAGGCCTTGCAATGATCGGACATGCGCTGGATGTAGCGACCGCTGGCGCAGTAAGGCTTGGAGCCCAGGTAGCCGCCGTCGGCGTACATCACCATACCAAGCGTGTTGGGCAGTTCGACCCAGTCGAAGGCATCCATGTAGACAGCCAGGTACCACTCACAGATTGCGGTGGGCGCGATACCGGCCAACAAGGCGAAGTTGCCGGTGACCATCAGGCGCTGGATATGGTGAGCGTAACCCAGGCGAAGGGTCTGCCCGATGGCCTGCTCCATGCAGCGCATGCGGGTGCGACCGGTCCAGTAGAATTCCGGCAACGCTCGCTCGTTACCCAGGTAATTGAGCGCGGCATACTCCGGCATGCGCAGCCAATAGATGCCGCGTACATACTCACGCCAGCCGATCAGCTGGCGGATGAAGCCCTCTGCTGCATTGAGCGGTACTCGCCCCTCGCGCCAGGCCTTGTCGACCCCTTCGCATAGAAAACGCACATCGAGAAGCCCGATGTTGAGTGCTGCACTGATGCGCGCATGGAACAGGTACGGCTCGCCCTCGGCCATCGCATCCTGGTAGTCACCGAAAGCCGCCAGGCCGAAATCCAGAAAGTGTTGCCAGAGCTGCCGTGCCTCGGCATGGGTCACCGGGTAGTCGAAACCGTCGATGGCTCCGTAGTGGTCGCTGAAGCGTTGCCGTACCAGGGCTATTACTGCAGCTGTGATGTCGTCCTGTGCGAAATGTGCGGCAAAGGGGCCACGTAGCTGGCGAGGCAAGGCCTTGCGGTTGTCGCCATCGAGATTCCAGGTTCCACCTGCCGGGCTGCCGTCAGGCTCCAGCAGCAGGCCGGTACGCTTGCGCATGCCACGGTAGAAGTGCTCCATGCGCAGTTGGCCGCGCTCCCGGGCCCAGCGCGCGAAAGCTTCGCGAGAGCATAGAAACCGCGTGTCGCGATGCCACACAAGCGGCAGTGCGGCATCGCGCAACGCCTGCTCCAGGCGCCACTCTCCGCACTCGGTCAGGTGAATATGCGTGGCTCCCAGGGCCTGCTGCCAGCGCCGCAACTCGCCAACGATGGTTCCGCTGTTGCCGTCATCATCGAGTTGCACATAATGCACCTGCCAACCGCGCTCGCGCAGTGCCAGTGCGAAGTGCCGCATGGCGCTGAAGATCAGGACGATCTTCAGCGGATGATGCGGCACGTACCTGGCCTCCCCTTCCACTTCCGCCATCAGCACAGCATCGCGGGCAGGATCGAGGGCGTTGAGGCTTGCCAGGTCGAAGGACAGCTGGTCACCCAGTACCAGACCCAGGCGCATCTTCAGGCTACCCCTGGCTTGTCAGCGTTACCGCTATGCAGATTCATGGCATCCCCCCCAGCAGACGCTGACGCAGTTGTTGATCCCTGGCCCGCGGATCGAGCCAGATGGCGAAGAACGCCCGTGCAAAAACGGGGTCGGCGACCGCCCGGCTGAGTTTGCCATCGACGTAGAAGCGGCAGCCCTGCCCCGGCATGTACAAGCCGGTGATGCGCATGCCTGGCTGTACATCCACAAACGCCTGCTGCATGGCTTGGGACCACGCCGCGCGCCGCTGCGGCGTCACGTTTTCAGGTGCCAGGCGGTACATTTCCTCGAGGCTGGCGTGTACCAGCGTGTCCCTGGACAGGCTTCGGTGATAGGCCAGCTCAAGGGCAAAAGGCCGGCTCCAGTCCTGGACCGGACCGGCCGCCCATAGCTGTGCGGTGTAAAGGCGCAAGCCAAACCAGCTGAACTCACCGACGCCCAGCCGTTGCGCTGCCGGCAGCTCCGCTCGCCAGTCCGCCGCCTCCGACAGGGCAGTCAATAGCAGGCAAAGCCAGGCCCAACGAGTTGTGTGCCCCATACTGACCTCGAGCACGTGAAATACCTGTACAATATTAGAAACTATGTACAGTTTTTTATGAGGTTGTACAACTTTTACTTGCGGGTCTCAGGGCCTTGTTTCGGCAGAGCCAGTGACAGTGGCATACCAGCGTCGGCGCCGGCAAAGGAGGCAGTTCAGTGAGCCTTATCAATGACCTTCATTCCCCCGCCAACGTGCTGGTCTGCGGAGCCAGCCAGGGGATCGGCCTTGCACTGTGCACCCAGCTGCTGGCGCGCGACGACATCGGACGGGTGTTTGCCGTCTCGCGACATGCCACCAGCAGCCCTGCGCTGGATGCTTTGTTCGCCGAGCACCCACGACAGTTGGTTCGCATCGACTGCGACGCGTGTTCCGAAGTGGCACTGCAAACACTGGCGGCGCGGGTGGGAGCCTGCTGCAACCACTTGAACCTGGTATTTTGCACGCTTGGCGTGCTGCAAGCGCCACCCGCACGGGCCGAAAAAGCGCTGACACAGGTAGATATGGCGGGGCTGCTGGCCAGCTTCACGACCAACTGTTTCGCCCCTGTCCTGCTGCTCAGGCACTTGCTGCCCTTGTTGCGACAGCAACCGATGACCTATGTGGCGCTGTCGGCGCGGGTCGGGTCGATCAGCGACAATCATCTTGGCGGGTGGTACAGCTATCGCGCCAGCAAGGCCGCGCTCAACCAGCTTCTGCGTACCGCGAGCATCGAGCTCAAGCGACTGAACCCCGCTTCCACGGTACTGTTGCTGCATCCCGGGACTACCGACACCCGCCTTTCCCAACCCTTTCAGGGCAATGTGGCGCCAGGAAAACTGTTCTCGCCGGCGTTTGCAGCGACATGCATTCTAGCGCTGGTGAGCCGACACGGCCCGGAACAGAGCGGTACATTCTGGGCGTGGGACGGGACACCGATTGCCTGGTGACTCCAGAGCCAGCCTGGATTCCCCTCTCAGCTGAATACCCAGAGCACGCGGGTGAGCTTGTCTGTCAGGTTGGCGTAACGAAAGCTCGCGTGGGGTTGCAGCTGAAAACTGTCATTGGCGCGCAGCGTTACCGGCTCGCCGCCATCCAGCCAGACGGTCAGTTCGCCTTCGAGCACGAAGCAGCCCTGCTCCGAGCTGTCATCCAGGTACTCCTCGCCACTGCTGGCCCCCGGCTCCAGGTGGCTGTCGAGCATGGAGAACGCGCCCGTTATCGTGGGGGATGCCAGCACATCGGTGATGCCACCGGCCAGGTGAAGGGTACGACGCTCGTGAGGGCGGGTTACCCAGTCGAGCTCGCGGGGCTGGTCCAGCTTGTAGAAATAGGCCGTGGAAACGCCGAGCTCTTCGCTGATAGCCGTCAGGTCGGCCACGGTTGGGCGGGATACGCCCCGTTCGACCTGGGACAGAAAGCCCACCGAACGGCCGATGCGCTGCGCCAGTTCGCCCAGTGTCAGGCCCTTGAACTTGCGCAGGTCGCGAATCAGTACGGCCAGGCCTTCGATCTCTTCGTGCACTTTCATGGTTGAATCGCGACTTTCGGATGGGAAAATTGATGCCCTGAAAAGTACATGATTCATTTCACAAAGCAAGATGCTTCGCGGCATTGCAAGATGCCGGCGACGATATGCCTGCGACTTTCTAGCCCAGACTCCAGAAGTTGGTGCGATCCCTGTGGGAGCGGGTTTACCCGCGAACACGGACGAAGTCCGTGCCATCCACCGCGGCGCCTGCTTCGCGGGTAAACCCGCTCCTACAGGTATCAGACCCAGACGCTCAGCGAACAGCCTCGTACGTCAGGTCCAGACACTTGCGGGCTTTTTCCACCAGTTCGTCGATCTCCTCGATGCTGATAACCAGCGGCGGCGCAATGATCATGGTGTCGCCCACGGCACGCATGATCAGGCCGTTGTCGAAGCAGTGCTGGCGACAGATCATGCCGACACCTTTGCCTTCATAGCGCGCGCGGGTGGCCTTGTCCTTCACCAGCTCGATCGCACCGAGCATGCCCAGGCCGCGTACCTCGCCTACCAGCGGGTGGTCAGCCAGCTCGCGCAGGCGTTGTTGCAGGTAAGGCGCGGTCTTGTCGTGCACCTGCTCGATGATCTTTTCGTCACGCAGGATCCGCAGGTTCTCAAGGCCGACCGCAGCCGCCACCGGGTGGCCGGAATAGGTGAAGCCGTGGTTGAAGTCGCCGCCTTCGCTGATGACTTTGGCCACTTCATCTCGCACGATCACGCCGCCCATGGGGATATAGCCGGAGGTAAGGCCCTTGGCGATGGTCATCAGGTCGGGCTTGAGGTCGTAGTAGTCGCTACCGAACCACTCGCCTGTACGGCCGAAGCCGCAGATCACTTCGTCAGCGACAAAGAGGATGTCGTACCTGGCCAGGATCTGCTTGATCTTCGGCCAGTAGGTCTGCGGTGGAATGATCACTCCGCCAGCGCCCTGGATCGGTTCGGCGATGAAGGCGGCAACGTTGTCCACGCCAACTTCGAGGATCTTTTTCTCCAGCTGTTCGGCCGCCCACACGCCGAAGTCGGCCTCGGTCATGTCGCCGCCTTCGCCATACCAGTATGGCTGCGGGATATGCACGATATCCGGGATCAGCCCGCCCTGCTGGTGCATGCCGCTCATGCCGCCCAGGCCCGCGCCGGCCACGGTGGAGCCGTGGTAACCGTTGATGCGGCCGATGATGACCTTCTTGTTCTTCTGGCCCTTGAGCGCCCAGTAATGGCGGACCATGCGCAGCACGGTGTCGTTGCCTTCGGAGCCAGAGCCGGTGAAGAACACGTGAGTCATGCCTTGCGGGGCCACATCGGAGATCGCCTTGGCCAGTTCCAGCGCGGGCGGGTGCGCGGTCTGGAAGAACAGGTTGTAGTACGGCAGCTGCTTCATCTGCTGGCTGGCGACGTCGGCCAGCTCATCGCGCCCATAGCCCACCGCCACGCACCACAGGCCCGCCATGCCATCGAGAATCTTGTGGCCCTCGCTGTCCCAGAGGTACACACCTTTGGCCGAGGTGATGATGCGCGGGCCTTTCTCGGCCAGCTGCCGAACATCGCTGAACGGGGCCAGGTGGTGGTCGCGGCTCATGGCTTGCCAGGCAAGGGTCTGCGAATTCTGCTCACTCATTGACTTCACTCCATCAAGTTGCGCAGCCGTGCTGCGCAGGTACTTTTTTGTAATTGGGAAAGATCGCTGTCAGGCGGTCTTCAACAGCATCTGGCGCAGTACCGAGCGATGCCGGCAGGCCTTGCCAAAGGACTGGAAGATGGTCAGGTAATGCGGGTTGTCCATGACCTGGTACTCGGGGTGCCATTGCACGGCCAGGGCAAAGCCTTTGCTGTTCTCGACCGAAACAGCTTCCACCAGGCCATCGGGCGCCAGCGCCTCCACCCTCAGCCCGGGGGCCAGTACATCGATACCCTGGCCGTGAATGGAATTGACATCGATAACCGCCGGCAAACCCATGCGGTCGAGCATGCCGCCGGGCTCTATATGCAGGGCGTGACGCGGGCCGTATTGCTTTTCGATGGGCTCACCCTTGCTTTCGCGGTGGTCCATGAACATGCCGGTCTCATGCACTTTCTGGTGCAAGGTGCCACCCAGCGCCACGTTCATTTCCTGGAAACCACGGCAGATGCCCAGCACCGGCACTCCGGCGGCGATGGCCGCACGCATCAGCGGCAAGGTGGTGGCATCACGCAGCGGGTCGTGATGGGTGCCCGCTGCACTGGCCGGGCCGTTGTAGTGCAACGGTTCGATGTTGGACGGCGAACCGGTGAAGATCAGCCCATCCACCACGTCGAGAATATCGGCGCTGTCCATCAGGTCTGCGAGGCTGGGTATCACGATGGGCAGCCCGCACGCTGCCTTGGCCGCCGCGCGCGCGTACTTCTCGCTGATGGTCTGGGTTGCATGCAGCTCGATCATGCTGGTGCATGCGGTAATGCCGATAACGGGCACACGTGGCATATCTTCCTCCGGCAAATCCATATTGCGCGTTGTATTGAAACGGTAGAAAGGCAGGGTGCAGCGGCGCTGCCCCAACCTCGGCACCTACAGGAACCAGCGGTATTCGCGGGCATCGATGTGGCGCATGAAGTCCAGTTGCTCCTGGTATTTGTTTTCGCAGTAGACCATCACGAATTCACTGCCCAGGCCCTCGTTCACCTCCGGGTGGTGACGCATGGCCGCCAGGGCACTGAAGGCATCCTTGGGGAACTCGATGCCGCTCTGGCGGTTGTCGTTCAGCGGGGCAATGGGCTCGACGCCACGCTCCAGGCCATGCTCCATCCCGGTCAGGATGGCCGCCAGCACCAGGTACGGGTTGGCATCGGCACCGGCGAGGCGGTGTTCGATGCGCAGGTTGCGCGGGTCGGACTCGGGGATGCGAATACACGCATCGCGATCTTCGAAACCCCAGCTGGCCTTGCTCGCCGCGTTGACCATGGCGCCGTAACGGCGGTAGGCATTGTGGTTCGGGGCGAAGATCGGCATGCAGTGGGGCAGCAGCTCCAGGCACCCTGCCACCGCATGGCGCAGCTTGCGCTGGTCATCGCCGGCCAGGATGTTGTTGCCGGCGTTGTCGTACAGGCTGACGTGCACATGCATGCCGCTGCCCGGCGCATCGAGGTACGGCTTGCTCATGAAGCTGGCTCGGTAGCCGTGCTTCATCGCGATCCCGCGGGTACTGCGGCAGAACAGCGCCGACCAGTCCGCCGCGCTCATGGCATCGTCGCTGTGCGAGAAGTTGATCTCGAACTGGCCTGGGCCCAGCTCCGCGGTGATCACGTTCGCCGGCACGCCCTGCTCGTTGGCGCCATCGACCATCTCGTGCAGCACCGGTGCGAAGCGCGACAGCCGCTCGATGTGCATGTTCGGCTGGTCGTCGTGGTCGTCGGTCGCCTTGTCGCGTGGGTACTGTGGCAGGCCGTTGTCGAGCTTGCGGTCGAACAGGTAGAACTCCAGCTCGAAGGCCACCACCGGGCGAATGCCGCGCCTGGCCAGGCGCTGGATCACCCGGGCCAGCACTTCACGGGGCTCGAACTCGATGGGCTTGGCGGTGCCGTCGGAGGTAATGAGCATCTGCGCGATCGGTTCCTTTTCCCAGCGCACCGGCTTGAGGGTGCCCGGCACCAGGCGGCGGGCGGCATCCGGGTCGCCGTCGGCGAAGCAGTAGTCACCGATCGGGTAGAGGCCACCCTGGGTGCCCAGCAGCACGCAGTTCTGCGGCAACTTCAGCGGCGCGCCGGCTGCGACTTTTTCCAGCATGTCCATGGGGTAGCGCTTGCCGTAGAAGTGCCCGGGAATATCCAGCGCAATCAGGTCGACATAACGTATTTCTGGGTGCTGCGCTCGGAACGAGCGCACTTCAGTCAGCAGATCCGGAAAGACGACACTCATCTTCTTGTCCTTGTGAGGTGAACGAATTCAGTTGAAGACCCAGAGCACGCGGGTGGTTTTTTCCGTCAGGTTGGCGTAACGGAACTGCGCGTGGGGGTGCAGCTGGAAGCAGTCGTTGGCCTGCAGGGTCACGGCGTCGCCGTGGTCCAGCCAGACCGTGAGTTCGCCTTCGAGCACGAAACAGCCCTGCTCGGATCGGTCGGTCAGGTACAGCTCGCCACTGCTGGCGCCTGGCTCGAGATGGCTGTCGAGCATGGAGAACGCGCCGCCGATGGTGGGCGAAGCCAGCACATCGGTAATGCCCGATTCGAGGTACAGCGTGCGCCGCTCGTGGGGGCGCGTGACCCAGCTGACGCTGCGCGGCTTGCTCAGGTTGTAGAAGTACGCGGTGGATACGCCGAGCGCTTCACTGATGGCGGTGAGGTCGGCCACGGTAGGGCGCGAAACACCGCGCTCGACCTGGGACAAGAAGCCCACCGAGCGGTTGATGCGCTCGGCCAGTTCGCCCAGGGTCAGGTTCTTGAATTTGCGCAGGTCGTGAATAAGGATCGCGAGGGCTTCAACCTCTTCGTGCATCTTCATCGTTTGAGACTGCCGTGAAATTTTTAGAGTTATTTTTCATGAAAAATTACATGAAAAATTTCACGAGTCAAGCCGAAGCTGAAAATGGGAAGCCGCGAATGGAGGTGGGGGGCAACAAGTAGCGAAGAGGCGTAACCAGAAAAGTACCTTGAAGCCCTCAGGAAGCGAGGGCCTGCGAACGCTGCCGTACCGGCATTTCATAGCGGTGCGGTTGCTGCCAGGCCAGCTGTGCCTGGACATCGACCGCCGCATCCATCACTTTCTGCGCCCAGTTCTCATCCTTGGGGCACACCACCACCACGCGAAAACCGTGGTCGACGCCTTCCAGACGCACGCCCTCGGAATCATCGACATGCAGGTCGATATCGAAGGCCGACGGCAACTTGGAAGGCGCATTCTCAAGCCCGTTCACGGCCAGGATATGCTGGTGCCGGTCACTATTGACCACGCCATCGACACGGATACCGTAGAGCATCAGCCAACGGCGTATGTAGGACGGTGTGCGCCCCGACGAGGTGTAGATCCAGATGCTGCAGCCCTGGCGGCGCAGGTCGCGGATCAGCGAGCGCGTGCCACTGCGCAGGGGTTCACCCAACCAGCGGTGGACGAACGCCGGCAGCTTGCTGTCCTCGGCGGCGGCATGGTCGGCCTGGCAGGCGAGCGTGTCGTCGATATCGAACGAAATGCGTATCTGCGGGCGGTTGAACGTGCGCTCGATGGCTTGCCGCCCGCGTTGGAACAGAGAAGAGCTTTGCATCAGCGGCACCTCTCGCGCGCAGGCATGGATGTGACGCCCAGGAAGAACTTGCCGGGCTCAGGCGCGTGCGCTTCAAGGAAAGCTGCATACTTTTTCTTGATCTTGGGTAGTTCGTACAAAGCCTTGACACCATGCTTGGCAGAGTTGCGTATGACCGAGGATGGGTTGAAGTAACCCTCGGCATTGTCCAGCGACAACACGAATGGCGGTAACCCCGCGCGCATCAGCAGGTAGCTGACAATGAGCGACCCTGTGCGGTTGTTGCCTTCGATGAACAGCTGCGGCTTGCTCAGAATTCGAACGTAGACACCCGCCGCGCGCTTCCAGATCGAATCGCTGCCATACGAGCAATACCAGTTGTAGAGGTCCTTGATGCCGCCCTCCACGTTGTTGAAAAAGTGCGCCTCGGTCGCCGCCAGGTGCGGGGCAAACTCCAGCCTGCGTGCCGGGTCGCTGCCGCACAGCACGGTGGCATTGATCTCCAGCATCAGGTTCAGTTGCTGAAGGTCGAAAAGGTCGACACCCCGGGCGACATAGTCGTCAATCAGGGCATAGCCTTCAACCACATTCAGCAGCACCTCGTCGGTAAACGGATCGCGCGGTTCGGTGAAATGCTGGCTGAGTTCGGCAAAGCGGGCCTGCACCTCACGCAGTGCGCGCTCTACCGCTGGCAGATCAAGACGACGCGTCGCTGGCATTGGAAATCCCTGGTAACACTTGACGGAAGGTAATGCGGCCGGGTGTTGCAGCCTTCCTGACTGCAACACCCGGCCACCTTGGCAGGTACGGCCTCAGCTGAACTTGCCGCTGATGTAGTCGGCGGTCAGCTGCTCACGCGGGTTCTGGAAAATCTGCGTGGTCGGGCCCATTTCGACCAGGTAACCGGTACGGGTGCCCTTGGAGATATCGACCGAGAAGAACGCGGTGGTGTCGGCCACACGAATCGCCTGCTGCATGTTGTGGGTCACCAGGGCGATGGTGTAGTCCTTCTTCAACTCGACCATCAGCTCCTCCACCCGGCGGGTGGCAATCGGGTCGAGTGCCGAGCAGGGTTCGTCCAGCAGCAGCACTTCCGGCTCGGTGGCGATGGCGCGGGCGATGCACAGACGCTGTTGTTGGCCACCGGACAGGGCCAGGCCGCTGACCTTGAGCTTGTCCTTCACCTCGTCCCACAGCGCGGCGCCCTGCAGCGCGTGCTTGACGCGGTCACCGATATCGCCCTTGTAGCGGTTCAGGCGCAGGCCGAAGGCGACGTTGTCGAAGATGCTCATGGAGAACGGGTTGGGCTGCTGGAACACCATGCCGATGTAGCGGCGCACCACCACAGGGTCGACGCCCTTGCCGTAGACATCCTGGCCCAGGAAGTGCACATGGCCTTCGAAACGGAAGCCCTTCACCAGGTCGTTCATGCGGTTGAGGCTGCGCAGCACGGTACTCTTGCCGCAGCCGGAAGGCCCGATGAAACCGGTGATCTCGTTCTTGCGGATCGGCACATGGCTGTCGCGAACGGCCATGAAATTGCCGTAGAAGATCTTGTCCAGCTTGCAGTCCATGACGATGGGGGCTTCGCTGACCACGGGAGCGGCTTTTGGCGCAGTGGATACGTTCAAGGTCGGATGCTCCCTTTCTCAATACTTGGGCTTGCCGAATACTCGGCTCAGAATGTTGATTACCAGCACGATCATCACCAGTACCAGCGAGGCCGCCCAGGCGAGCTCGAGCTGGTTGTCGAATGGCATGCCGGAGAAGTTGTAGATCAGTACAGCCAGCGAGGCCGTCGGGTTCATGACCGCCAGGTCGCCGTCATGCAGGATCCAGTAGTTGCTGAACAGCGCGGTGAACAGCAGCGGCGCGGTCTCGCCGGCGGCACGGGCCACGGCCAGCATGACGCCGGTCAGGATGGCCGGCAGGCCGGTGGGCAGGACGATTTTCCAGATCACCTGGGCACGGGTGCAGCCCATGCCGTAGGCGGCATCCTTCATGATCTTGGGCACCATCTTCATCGACTCTTCAGCGGTCAGCACGACGATGGGCAGCATCAGTACCGCCAGGGCCACACCACCTGCCGGCGCGGAGTAGGTGCCGGTGGTCATCACCACCAGGGCATAGGCGAATACGCCAGCCAGGATCGACGGCAGGCCGGTGAGCATCTTGGCGGCAAAGCGCGCGGCGTTGGCCAGCTTGCTGTCCGGGCCGAGTTCGGCCAGGAATACCGCGGCCAGGATACCGACCGGGACGGCGATGGCAGCAGCAATGCCGACCATGACGAAAGTACCGGCCATGGCGTTGCCAAAGCCCCCGCCCATCTCGAAGCCGGTGGGTGGCAGCTCGGTGAACACCTCCAGGTTGAGGCGTGCGCCACCGCGAGTGATCAGCATGTACAGCACGGAGATCAGCGGCACGCTGGCAACCAGTGCCGCGAACCATGCCAGCGTGGTCAACAACAGGCTGCGCAGGGAACGGCCTTCCAGCTTGCGCTGCAGGCTGGGCAACGCGTTTGCAGGGGTGGTGAGGTTGGTCATCATTTGTTACCCCGCTGGGCGTAGAGCATGATCATCGAGCCGAGTACGTTCACCGCCAGGGTGATGAACATCAGCACCAGTGCGGCGTACATCAGTACCTCGACCTCGTTCGGGCCGGCCTCCGGGAAGTTCAGGGCCAGCAAGGCCGCCAGCGTGTTGGCCGGGGCGAACAAGGACAGGGAAATGTTGTTGGCATTGCCCACCAGCATGGCCAGCGCCATGGTTTCACCCAGCGCACGGCCCAGGCCGAGCACCAGCGAACCGAAGATGCCGGTGGCTGCCGATGGCACCATTACCTTGAGAATGGCCTCCCAGTGGGTGGCGCCCAGGCCGTAGGCGGCCTGCTTGGTCTTCATCGGCACGCTGGTCAGGGCGTCCTGCGAAACGGCGGCGATGGTCGGCAGAATCATGATCGCCAGTACCAGCGCGGCAGGCAGCAGCCCTGGGCCGCTCAGGGAAGTACCGAAAAAGGGAATCCAGCCCAGCTCGCTGTTCAGCCAGGTGGTCAGCGGGCGAATGGCCGGGATGACCACATAGATCCCCCACAGGCCGTAGACGACGCTGGGGATGGCAGCGAGCAGCTCGACGATGGTGCGGAACACCGCCGCCAGCCGGGCCGGGAGGAAGTCCTGGGTCAGGAAAATGGCCATGCTGACGCCGAAGAAACCGGCGATCAACAGGGCGATCAGGGCGCTGTAAAGCGTGCCCCAGATCGCTGGCAGAATACCGTACTTGCCTTGGTTGACGTCCCAGACACTGCCGAACAGCACGTCAAAACCGTGCTTCTCGATGCCTGGCAGTGCCTTGCGGCCCACTTCGTAGACCAGCGCGAAGACCAGCGCCAGCACCAGCACCACACCGATGCGTGCAAGCGCACGGAAGGTGCGATCGACCAGGAAGTCTTTCGCAGACGGTGGCTGGCACGCGGAGTCGGGGTTAGCCGGGATGGCAAAAGGAGTGTTCATGGGCAAGTTCCGGGACAGAGGGCAAACACACCCGGCATGGCCGCCAGACCACACCGGGAGCGCCTGGGCGTGTTACTGGATGTTGGCGGACGCTTTGCGTACCTGGTCGACAACCGACGCTGGCAGCGGGATGTAGCCCATCGAGTCGGCGATCTTCTGGCCTTCGGTCAGGCTGTATTCGACCATTTCGCGCATGGCCTTGGCCTTGGCCGGGTTACCGTTGTCCTTGCGGAAGATCATCCAGGTGTAGGAGGTGATCGGGTAGGACTTGGCACCGTCCGGGTCAGGCAGCCAGGCCACCAGGTTCTCCGGCATCTTCACCGCAGCCAGCGCCTCGGCACCGCTCTCGGCGTTCGGCACTACGTATTGGCCGGCCTTGTTCTGCAGCTGGGCGAAGTCGACCTTGGCCAGCTTGGCGAAGCCGTATTCGATGTAGCCGATGGCACCTGGGGTCTGGCGGACGGTGGCGGTTACGCCATCGTTCTTCGGCGACTTGATGAACTTGTCGCTGGCCGGCCAGTTGACGGTGTTGCCTTCACCCAGCGCTTGCTTGAAGTCAGCGTTGATGGCCGACAGGTGCTTGGTGAATACCGCAGTGGTGCCGCTGGAGTCGGCACGCACGACCACGGTGATCGGGGTGGCGGGCAGTTTCAGCTCAGGGTTGGCCGCGACGATCTGCGGGTCGTTCCACTGGGTGATCTTGCCGAGGAAGATGTTGGAGTACACATCGCGTGGCAGCTTCAGCCCTTTGGGGTTGCCTGGCAGGTTGTAAGCCAGGACGATCTCACCGGCGGTCATTGGCAGCAACTGCACGCCTTCGCCGACCTTGGCGATTTCTTCGGCTTTCATTGCCGAGTCGCTGGCGGCAAAGTCGACGGTCTTGTTCAGAAAGTCCTGAACACCCGCCCCGCTCCCCTTGGACTGGTAGTCAACGGTGACACCGTCGGTTTCCTTGCTGAAGGCCTTGAACCAGGTCAGGTAGATCGGTGCCGGGAAACTTGCGCCGGAACCGGTCAGGCGGATGTTCTCTGCGGCAAAGGATGCCGAAGTGGCGCAAAGAGAAACGGCAACGGCGAGTGCAGCAGATTTCATCAGGCGTATCATCGAAAAGCGCTCCGTGTGATGGCCGGCACACTTTGCAGCAGCAATGTTACAGCTTTGTGACCGATGAATGGCAGGCCGCACGGTAGAGCCGTCTGGCGGCGCCATCACGGCAACATCAGGGGCCAGAGCCCAGGAGTGGTTCCTGTCTCAACCCTACGGCTTCGATGTGTCGATTGAATGACTGCTTCCGGCAGGCAGCAGGCTTCGTGGCGCCGCTCGTCGATCACCGGGCACTCTGGCGTTGCCGCGGCATTCAACCGCACATGCAAAGCAGACGGGAGTGAGTGCCATGCCACGCGGCGACAAGGACAAATACACCGACAAGCAGAAGCGCAAGGCCGAACACATCGAGGAAAGCTACGAGCAAAAAGGCGTGCCCAAAGAGCAGGCCGAAGCGCGTGCCTGGGCCACCGTGAACAAACAGTCCGGTGGAGGCGAGAAGAAAGGTGGCTCGGGTAAGGCTACATCCTCCAGCGAGAAGAAAACTGCCCGCTCGGACTCGGCCAAACGGGCGGCGAAGTCGCGCCAAGGTCATTCCCGCACATCGGGCAGCTCCCTGGAAACCCAGAGCAAGCAAAGCCTGATGAAGGAAGCGCGCAGCAAAAACATCAAAGGGCGATCCACCATGACCAAGGCACAGTTGGTGGAAGCGCTCAAGCACGCATGACCACAAGCCCTGAACCGGGCGCAATCCCTGTGCGGGCGTGCCCGCGAAGAACGCAATGTGATGCATGGCACCGGCTACGCCGGTGTCCGCCACAGCATCAACCATTCCCGGCGATATCCGCCGTGTCGGCATCCCGGCAACTGTTGCGGGATGCGCATACGAATTCCGCCTCGGCACGTGTGGGGTAGTTGAGGGTCAGGCGCAGCTTTTCCTGTGTGTCATAAAGGTCATAGCCCTCCCCTAACGTTGCGGGAAAGCCAAGACTACGCGGGTAAATCTCTTTCTTTAGCGGCACAGCGGGAACCACAACAAAGCGCATCTGCATGATCATCCCCCTCCCGGCAGTCTCTTAGTATTAGTACTGCTACGGGAAAGCATCAAGTTGACTCATGCAAACAATCGCAATACCCCTGCGAGCCTATCAGCCGAAGTGCTCCCTTGACGCACGTCAAGCCGCTGGGCCGGGTTCGCGCGACGATGGCTGCCAGCAAGGAACGAATCGAAAACCGCCATGCGCATTGTGCTCAAGGCCATCGCCATCGAGCACTGTGCGCGGCCTTGGATAAGGAGTCCCACATGAGCCACCTGAACCACGTACTGGTAGCAACCGACCTGTCCACCTCCGCCCGCAACGCGGCAGAGCGCGCTGCGCACCTGAGCAAGGCGCAGCAGGCATCGCTGGACCTGCTGTACGTTGCCAACCCGGCCCCCTTCGAGCGCTTGAAGCAGTTGGTCGCACCTGGTGATGATCTGCTGAAGCGCGTGCTGGATACCGCTGGCGAAAAAATCCGCGCACTGGCTGCAATGCTGTTCCAGCGCCATGACATCGCCGCTGGCGTGCAGGTAGCGCATGGCTCGGTGACCACGGAGATCACCCGTGTGGTGCAGGATAAACGCAGCGACCTGCTGGTATGCGGGGCGAAGGGCCAGAGCGTCGCGCGGCGCCTGCTGCTGGGCTCCACGGTGCAGAAGATGCTGAACCGCATGCCCTGCCCTTTGCTGGTGGTCAAGCAGGCGCCACGCGATGCCTACCGGACCTTGCTGGTTGCAGTTGATTTTTCGCCTTCGTCACTGCGCTCCATCGAACTGGCAAAAGCCATTGCCCCACAGGCCGAGATCATTCTGTTGCATGTTTACGAAGCGCCGTTCGAAGGCAGCATGCGTTTCGCCCACATCGACCATGAGACCCTTGCTCACTACCGCAATGTCATCCGCAAGGATGCGGTCCAGCAGCTCGCGGCCTTGAGCGAAACCGCCGGAGTGGCAGATGCTCGGCAAATCGTGGTGCATGGCGACCCTGCCTGGCGGATTGCCGAGCAGGAACAAGAGCTGGAATGCGACCTGATCGTGGTTGGCAAGCAAGGGGAAAGCGCGCTTGAAGAGCTGCTGATAGGCAGCGTCACCAAGCATGTGCTGAACGAATCCCAGTGCGATGTGCTGGTATCGCCATAAGATGCATGTGATGTGGAGGACACGTGCCTGTCCTTCGCGGACAGGCGACTCATTGGTTAAGTGAGGTTTTGTAGGAGCAGCCTTGTGCTGCGAAGAGGCCGGGACAAGCAATACAAAGGCTTTGTCAGTACCGGCCTCTTCGCAGCACAAGGCTGCTCCTACAATGGACGCTTCAAACGAGCGATATTTGTTCTCTGCGCTCCCATCCAACAGCGGGCGCTCTGCGCAAGGCGTTTCATCGATTGCGCTGATGATTACTATCGAGCGGCCCGCATGTTGGCCAGGCGAAACCGCCCCCTATAATCCCCGGCAAATTTCCCCCGCTCCTCGCGCCTGCTTCAGGCGACATCCCTCTCTTGGAATCCAATACCATGCCAAGTGCCAGCCAGGCCCCTCGCGGCCTCCCCGAACATGATCAACAAAGCGTCAGCCAGCAGTGGCTGGCAATCCTTTCGGTCGCCGTCGGCGCTTTCGCCCTGGTGACCAGCGAGTTCCTGCCGGTGGGCGTACTCAACGATGTCGCCAGCGACCTTGGCATCAGTGCAGGCCACGCCGGCCTGATGGTCACCCTGCCCGGCATCATGGCCGCCCTCGCCGCCCCACTACTCTCGGTGGGCATTGGCGCTCTGGACCGTCGCTACCTGCTGATCGGGCTGACGCTGATCATGATCATCGCCAACGCGGTAGTAGCCTACGCCAGCGACTTCAACCTGCTGCTGTTCGGCCGCGTGCTGCTGGGCGTGAGTATCGGCGGCTTCTGGGCAACGGCCATTGCCCTCAGCGGCCGCCTGGCGCCAAAGGGCGTGGGCGTAGCCCAGGCCACCTCGATCATCATGGTCGGCGTAACCCTGGCCACCGTGCTGGGCGTGCCGGTGGGCACCTGGTTGAGTGGCCTGATGGGCTGGCGCATGACCTTCCTGATAACCGCGCTACTGGGCATACCGGTGCTGCTGGCGCAGATCCTGTTGCTCCCGCGGCTCAACCCGGACAAAGCCATTCGCATCAGCGACCTGCCGGCCCTGTTCATCAACCCACAGGCGCGGGTTGGCCTGATTGCCGTGTTGCTGATCGGCCTGGCGCACTTTGCCGCGTACACCTATGTCGCGCCCTTCTTCAAACAAAGCTCCGGCTTCGATGGGCCTACCATTGGCTCGTTGCTGCTGCTTTATGGCGTGGCCGGGGTATTCGGCAATATCTTCGCCGGTTTCGCCGCCAACCGCAGCGTACGTCACACCCTGCTGCTGGTAGCGCTGATGATCGGCACCAGCACTGCTCTGTTCCCTCACTTCGCCACCGGCATGACCGGTGCCGCGATGCTGATCGGGTTGTGGGGCTTCGCCTTCGGCGCGTTCCCGGCCTGCGCCAGTATCTGGATGTTCGTTGTCGCGCCCAAGGATGTCGAACGTGGTATGCCGCTGTTCGTTGCCATGTTCCAGGTGATCATTGCACTGGGCTCGTTCTTCGGCGGTCGGATCGTCGACCAGCTGGGCAGCTCGGTGTTGCTGAGCCTGGCCACGGCCCTGGTGGGCTGCGGTTTCGCTACGGTGCTGGTGCTGGGGCGTAACGTCAGCAACAGCCTGGCGGCGCAACCTGGCTGACCAAACCATCGCCGGCCGGGCCGCAAAGCGGCCCCGAATTGCTTGACTGACAGGTATTGGGGCGCCGGCTGATTTTTTACGCTCTTTTTACGACTGAGCCGGCAGACAGAAGGAATACTGGGCGCGCGATGCTCAGGGATGGCATGCATTTATACCCGCCAGTCCAGAGAAACCTTTCGTGAGCCAGTCCACCGTCATCGCAAATCAATCCCTTCCCGCCAAGTCCAACCCTGTCGGCATGCTCGTCGCCGCTGTCGGCGTGGTGTATGGCGACATCGGCACCAGCCCGCTGTACACCCTCAAGGAGGTGTTCGCCGGGCACTATGGCGTACAGGCCAACACCGCTGGCGTACTCGGAGTGCTGTCGCTGGTGTTCTGGTCGTTGCTCTGGGTGGTATCGCTCAAGTACGTACTGTTCATCCTGCGTGCCGACAACCAGGGCGAAGGTGGCATCATGGCCCTGACCGCCCTGGCGCATCGGGCGGCGGCGCCCTACCAGCGCCTGGGCAGGATACTGGTGCTGCTCGGCTTGTTCGGCGCCGCGCTGTTCTACGGCGACAGCATGATCACGCCGGCGATTTCCGTTCTATCGGCCGTCGAGGGCCTGCAACTGGCCTTCGACGGTATCGAGCATTGGGTCGTGCCACTGTCGGTGGTGGTGCTGGTGGCCCTGTTCCTGATCCAGAAGCATGGCACCGCGCGCATCGGCATCCTCTTCGGGCCGATCATGGTGCTGTGGTTCGTCGTGCTGGGTGCACTGGGCCTGCACGGCATCGTCCAGCGCCCGGAGGTGCTGCAGGCACTCAACCCGCTCTGGGCGGTGAAGTTCTTCGTGCTGCACCCGGGCATGGGCGTGGCGATCCTGGGCGCGGTGGTGCTGGCGCTGACCGGCGCCGAAGCGCTCTACGCCGATATGGGGCACTTCGGCCGCAAACCCATCGCCCGGGCCTGGTTCCTGCTGGTGCTGCCCGGCCTGGTACTGAACTACTTCGGCCAGGGCGCGCTGATCCTCGGCGACCCGCAGGCAGTGCGCAACCCGTTTTACCTGCTGGCGCCCGAATGGGCCCTGCTGCCCATGGTCGGGCTGGCCACGCTGGCCACCATCATCGCGTCCCAGGCCGTGATTTCCGGTGCGTTCTCGCTGACGCGCCAGGCCATCCAGCTGGGTTACGTACCGCGCATGTTCATCCAGCACACCTCCAGCGAGGAACAGGGGCAGATCTACATCGGCATGGTGAACTGGGCACTGATGGTTGGCGTGGTGCTGCTGGTGGTCGGCTTCGAGTCGTCCGGGGCGCTTGCAGCAGCCTACGGCGTAGCCGTTACCGGGACCATGCTGATCACCACACTGCTGGCTTCGGCAGTGGTGCTGTTGCTGTGGAAGGCACCACGCTGGCTGGCGGTGCCGATGCTGCTGGCATTCCTGCTGGTCGACAGCCTGTATTTCGCCGCCAATGCGCCGAAGATCCTCCAGGGCGGTGCATTTCCGGTGATTGCCGGCCTTGCACTGTTCACTCTGATGACTACCTGGAAGCGCGGGCGACGGATGATCGTCGAGCGGCTGGACGAAAGTTCGCTGCCGCTGGACCTGTTCATTACCAGCCTCAAGGCCCAGCCGCCTCACCGCGTGGGCGGTACTGCCGTATTCCTGTCCGCCAGGCCCGAGGCGGTGCCTCACGCCTTGCTGCACAACCTGCTGCATAACCAGGTACTGCATGAACAGGTGGTGCTGTTGACCGTCGTGTTCGAGGACGAGCCACGGGTCAACGCTGGCAAGCGCTTTGATGTCGAGGAGTTTGGTGATGGTTTCTTCCGCATGAGCCTGCATTTCGGCTTCATGGAGGAGCCCGACGTGCCGTTGGCGTTAAGCCGCTGTCAGCGTGCGGACCTTGAGTTCGGCCCCATGCGCACCACTTATTTCCTCAGCCGGGAGACGGTCATTGCAGGCAGGCAGATGGGCATGGCCCGCTGGCGTGAGCACCTTTTTGCCTTCCTGCTGAAGAATGCCAACAGCAACCTGAAGTACTTCAAGCTGCCGCTGAACCGGGTGATCGAGCTTGGCACCCAGGTCGAGATCTGAGCAGTCATGGACCACGATCCTTTTGTCAGGACGACAGAACTCGCAAGGCCGCTGCATGTCTTACCAGCACCTGAGCTCTACCTGCGCCGTTGGAGGCGAAACAACATGAGAAAAACCCTGGTGGCCGTCTTTGCGTGTGCTCTGGCATTCGGCGCGACGGCAATGTTACCTGCCGATATCTCGCCGATGGGTTCCGCGTATGCCAAAGGCGGTGGCGGTGGCGGCCACGGTGGTGGTGGTGGCCACGGTGGTGGTGGTGGCCACGGCGGCGGCAATGGCGGTGGACGTGGCGCCGGCATGGGTGGGCACAATGGTACTGGCAATGGTGCGGGTCTCGCGGGTGATCATGCCGGCAAGGCTACGCGCGATCATGGTGTGAGCGGCAATCATTATGGAAGCTCACGTAACCAGGACAACGGCCATGGGACCACCACTTCAGGCATTGCCCAATCCAAGGATACTCGCGGCTTGACGAAATCTACCGCTATCTCGGGGACTACGCCCGGTGATCACAATGCCAAGGGGCTGAGCGGCGCGGTACAAAACTCCTCCAAGAATGATCGATGAGCTTAAGGCTGCCAGGTACTGAAAGGGCCTGGCAGCCGCTTCGTCGAAAGGCTGCGCACTGCGGAACTTGAAAGGCAACCTTATGTCGTATCCGCACTCGAATTTCCCCCCTGCGCCTTTTGGAGGCGAACAAACATGAATAAAACCCTGGTAGCCGTCTTTACCTGTGCCCTGGCGCTCGGCGCAACTGCATTGTTGCCTGCCGATGTCTCGCCGATTGGTTCCGCATATGCCAAAGGTAATGGCAATGGCGGTGGCAAAGGTGGGTTCAACGGTAATGGCGCCGGCTACGAGAGTGATCATGCAGGCAAGGCCACCCGCAACCATGGCGAGAGCGGCAATCACTATGGAAGCCTGCGCAATGATGACAACGGCCGTGGCACTACCCGGTCCGGCATTGCCCATTCCAAGGAACACAACAAGGCCGGGCGCTCCTCTTCGAAGCACGATCGATAACTGAAAGCGCACATGGCGTGCCCTCGAACCGGGCGATGCGGTTGATGGCACCGGCTGCGCCGGTGTTCGCGGGCGCGCCCGCTCCCACAGTCTGGTGCCCGCCAAACCTCAAACCCTGAACCGCGCCACCAACGCCGCCATCTCCCCCACCAACCCCGACAACGCCTTGCTCGCCTCACTGGTCTGCTGCGCCCCTGCTGCCGAGGATGTCGACAGCTCGCGAATGTTCAGCAGGTTGCGGTCCACCTCTCGCGCCACCTGCGCCTGCTCTTCGGCTGCGCTGGCAATCACCAGGTTACGCTCGTTGATCTCGCCGATCGCACTGTAGATACCCTCAAGCACCTGCCCCGAGGCCAGGGTCACGTCCAGCGTCGACTGGGCGCGGCTGGTACTGGCCTGCATCGAGGTCATGGCCGCTTCGGTACCCGCCTGCACGCGCCCGATCATCTGCTCGATTTCCTGGGTCGACTGCTGCGTGCGGTAAGCCAGTGTACGCACTTCATCAGCCACCACCGCAAAGCCGCGCCCGGCCTCGCCCGCACGGGCGGCCTCGATGGCGGCATTGAGTGCCAGCAGGTTGGTTTGCTCGGACACCGAGCGAATCACTTCCAGCACCTTGCCGATGTCCCGCACCTGCCCGACCAGTTGCTCCAGATGCGCGCTGCTGGCCTGGATCTCCCGAGTCATGGCCTCGGTGCCGTCGATGTTGTCGTTGACTTGCCGGCGGCTTTGCGCCGCCAGCTGGTTGGATTCGCTGGTGGTCTGCGAAGTGGTGATGGCATTGCGCGCAACCTCCTCAACGGCCGTGGTCATTTCGGTAACGGCGGTAGCGGCCTGCTCCAGCTCCTGGCCCTGCTGGCGCAGGTTGTTGGCGCTTTCCTCGGTGACCGTATTCAGCGCCGTGGCGGCTGCGTCCAGCTGCCTGGCACAGTTGCTGATCTGCCCCAGGGTGTCGCGCTGGCTCTGCTGCATGCGCTCAAGTTCATGGAACAGCTGGCCGATCTCGTTACTGCCCTGCCCCTGCACCGGCACGCTCAGGTCGCCGCCGGCAATGCGCTGGAAGTGCCGGCCAGCTTCGCGCAGCGGGTGCAGCACGCGCTGGGCAATAAAGGCCCAGCACAGCACCGCCAACACCAACGTCACGCCCAGCAGCCCCAGACTCAGCAGTTGGGCGCGCGCCAGGCGCCGGTCGGATTCCAGCATGATCTGCTGACCGCGCTCACTCAATGCGCCGACCAGTTGCTGGCGCAGCGCCTGCAGCCGGCCCATGGCGTTGCCGGCGTCGGTGTTGACCTTGAAATACTGCTCGAGCGAACGTTGACGGGTTGCCTCACGCTGCCCGGCGACCGCCTTGGAATACTCGCCGTAGGTGGTTTGCAGTGCCGTTGCCAGTGCGTGCAGCGCAGGCTCGCGGGCGTTTTCGACAAACTCGTCCACCAGCTTCTGGCTCTTGTCGTTCAGCTCGACCGACAGCGCCATGCGCTTGTTGGCGCTTTCCTCATGACCACCCAGCTGCTCGATGAAGCCCGAGGACACATTGGCACTGGCGCGAATCGCCATCAGCAATGCATTGTTCAACCGGTCCGACTGGTGCGCGGTCTGGTCCAGTTCGGTGATCTGCTGGTCGCTGCCCACCGCCGCCCGCCAGGCACTGACGGTGGAAAACAGCAGGGTCACGCTGAACAGCGACAGCACCCAGAACATTCCGGTGCGGATCTTCAGGTTGGCAAGCATGGGGGCAGTACTCCTTGTTGGCACCACTTCTGGTCGATGATTCGACGGTGGGTGTGCTGCTATCGGAGGTACTGCCCCAGGCTTGAGGCGCCGGAGTGCGGTTATGGGCGGTAACCGAACAGATGTTGTCGAGGCACAGACCGGGCAACGGGCAACAAGCCGACCAGGCGGGAACTTCAACGTTCCAATTCGGTCGATAGCATCCCCTCGCCCTGCAACCTGGCCTGCCCAAGCCCTGCCGAGTCTTCCGCCGATGCCCAGCACACCTGTTCTGTCAGCCCTGCTCCTGTTGTTCAGCGCAATCACGGCTCAGAGCGCACTGGCCGGCGAACGCTACGCGCCCACGCGCAGCAACAATGCCTCGACGGTGCTGATCGAAACCGCCTCGCAACAGTATGCCGACGGCCAGCTGGACCAGGCGGCGGCCACCCTGGAGCGTGCGCTGCACATTCAGCCGAACAACCCGGCAACGCTGCACTACCTTGGCGTTTTGCGCCTTCAGCAAGGGCAGTATGAACAGGCCGAAACCCTGGCGCTTCGCTCCAACCTGCGTGTTGGCAACAATCACGCCCTGCGCAGCCGCAACCTGCAGCTTATAGAAGCCGCGCACAAGGCCCAGGGCCCGGGCATGCTGCCGACGGCTGCGCATTGACGGCGGCAAGACGCTGCGCGCGACGCTATTGTTCTGCCCGGTGATATAGGCAGCCTCGTCGCTGGTCAGGACTGCCAGGCAGGCTGTCCTTTCTACTACCCGGTAATCGCCTTCGCCGCCTGCGCCAAACGTTGTGTAGCCAGCCGGATTTCATTCATGTCCAGCGAGGCGAACCCGAGGCGCAAGGCATTTTCCGCATGACCAAACGGCGAAAACTGCCGGCCACTGCGTACCACCAGGTCCAACTCCAACGCCTTGCCAACCAACTGATCCACATTGATCCCGTCAGCAAACCTCACCCACAGCGCCAGCCCACCTTCCGGCTCGCGCACGGTTACCTGCTCGCCAAAGGCATCGCGCAAGCAAGCCAACAGGGTCTCTCGACGCCGGCGATACTCCCGGGTGACCCGACGCAAGTGCTTCTTCAGCTCGCCATCATTGATCAAGTCCGCCAGCATCTGCTGCATCACCGCATCGCCCTGCCCCAGGGTCAGCGTCGCCCTGCGTTCGAGCGCTGCGGCCACCTCCGCCGGCGCCACGATGAAACTGCAACGGAACGTACTGCCCAAGGACTTGGACAATGAGCCAATGTAGATCACATGCCGCTGCTGACGGTCGCTGGCCAGCGGCAGGTAAGGTCTCCCGGCAAAGTGGTATTCATGGTCGTAGTCTTCCTCAACCACGCAGAAGTCGTGCTGCCGCGCCAGTTCCAGCAACTGCTGCCGGCGCCCGGCAGGCAGGCTGACCGTGGTCGGGAACTGGTGATGGGGTGTGATGTACAGCATGCGTACCTGGTGCAGCCGGCACAATGCATCAATCTGCTCGACCCGACAGCCCTCCTCATCCAGGTCCACGGTGACCAGCCGGGCGCCCAGCTGGCGGAAGATCTCCCACGCAGGCGGATAGCTCAGGCGCTCTACCAGCACAACGTCACCGGGCTTGAGCAGCACGCTGGCCACCAGGTACAGCGACATCTGCACGCCCTGGGTCAGGCAGATATGCTCGGCGCCAACGTTCAGGCTGCGATTGTGCCGCAGCATGTCGGCCAAGGCGCTGCGCAGGGAGTGGCTGCTGCACGCGCTGCCATGGCGCACGGTGTTGGCGGCAAAGCTGTTGCGCAAGGCATTACGGTAATAGCGGTGCAGAACGGTCTGCGGCAGCAGGCGGTGGTCACAGGCGCCGTTGTCGAAGAACAGCGCACCCGGCCGATCCTGCTGCGCGGCAGCCTGTTTGTTGGCCGCGAAGTAGGCAACGGCAGGCTCCTGCTGTAGCACCAGGGCAAAGGGCTGCGCTGCATCGGGCTCGGCCAGGGTGCCAGCCGCCAGCTGCCGACTGACGAAGGTGCCACGGCGCTGCACGCTTTCCAGCCAGCCCTTGGTCTCGGCTTCCTCGTAGGCGAGGATCACCGTCTTGCGATTGACGTTCAGCAGTTGCGCCATTTCCCGCGTGCCGGGCAACGGCGTACCGGGGCGCAGGCGGCCCTCGGTGATAGCGGCTACCAGGCCCTCGACGATCTGCCTGTACGAGGCCTGCGACTGCGCCGCGTCAAGCTTGAGCAGCGGCTGCCATTTGCGAAGCTGGACCATGTGAATTAACCGAAACTGGAGGTTCTACTGGTCCTGGACTATAGCAACAATCGAACCTCCACTTGCCCCGAGGTGCCCATGCAGAACCGCCACGTCATTGAACTGTCGCCCTCGGGCAAAACCTTCGACGCCAACCAGGAACTGCTGCTCGATGCCATGCTCGCCAGCGGCCTGCCGGTACCCTTCTCCTGCCGCCGCGGCGCCTGCGGGTCGTGCAAGGTCAAGGTGGTGTCGGGGCAGTATCGGGACAAGCAGCGGACGGCAGACATGCCCGCGCCCTGCTACCCCCTGGCCGACGACGAAATGTTGCTGTGCCAGAGCCACGCCTGCAGCGACATGCGCCTGGAAATCCCCGGCTGGTCCCTGGAAACCCAGGCGCTGGAAATCCACGCGCAGGTTCATGGCAAACGCGAACTGAGCGCCGATATCGTCGAACTGGTGCTTCAGCCTGCGCAGCCGTTGTCGGCACGGGCTGGCCAGTACGTACGCTTTCGGCTGGACAACGGCGATAGCCGCTGTTTTTCCATCGCCAACCTGCCCGACCGGGACCAGGGGAAACTGGTGTTTCACATCCGCAAGGTCAGTGGCGGCCTGTTTACCGAACTCCTGCTGCCAACCCTGCAAGCAGGTGACACTTTGAAACTGGAAGGACCGGTGGGTGCCTGCACCTGGCAGCACGAGGCCCAGCGCCCCCTGGTACTGTTCGCCACCGGTACAGGTTACGCCGGCATCAAGCCATTGCTGCTGACCGCCCTGGCAGGTGATGCCGAGGTCACGTTGTACTGGGGCGGCAGATCGGACGCCGACTTCTATGACCGTGAGTTTCTCGACCAGGCCAGCCGTGCACACGCTCACTTTCGCTGGCACCCGGTGCTGTCGGACCAGGCGCGCGTGCAGCAGGTGGCGCTGGCCCAGGCCCATCGCTGGGCCGACACCCAGGTCTATGCCTGCGGCAATGCCACGATGATCAGCCAGGTTCGCGAGCAGTGCCTCGCAGCAGGCCTGCAGCCCCATCGTTTTGTCGCGGAGGCTTTCGTTGCCAGCGGCACACTGGCGCCAGAGGCTTCAACAGCCAGCCCGTTGCACCCGGAGCTGGAAAAAGTCGGCCCACGCTACTCGCTGGACGGCATGCTCGCTGCCCGCGAGCAGTCGGTGCGGGCCGTTGCTGCGATAGCGAACCAGCTGAAAGTCGGCATGACCACTGCACAGGCGCTGAAGATGGCCGCGCAAACCTTGCAGGCGATGGGTGCATCGCACACCTGGCACCCGACCTACATCCGCTTTGGCGACGACACCGTGCGCACGCCGCGCCAAGGCATTGATCTGCAACGTGTATTACGTACTACGGATATCGTCGTGGTCGACGTCGGCCCGGTATGGGATGGCTATGAGGGCGACTATGGCGACACCTTCGTGTTCGGCCAGCACGAGCTGCACCACGCCTGCGTCAAGGCACTGCATGAGGTGTTCGACGAAACCCGCCAGGCCTGGGGCCGTGGCCTGACCGGGCGCGAACTGTACGACTTCGCCGAGCGCAGTGCCCAGGTAAAAGGCTGGCAGCTGGAGCGCAACCTGGCCGGGCATCGCATCGCCGACTTCCCGCATGTGCTGTATGGGCAGGACAAACTGGCCGAGGTGGAAATCGTCCCGAGCGAAGTGGTGTGGGTGCTGGAGATCCAGTTGTGCCACCCTAGCGAGCCGGTCGGGGCGTTTTTCGAAGACATCCTGATTGGTGAGGCCAGGTCGTTCTCCTGAGGTGAAAATTTAGCAGGGGCCCGGTAGGAGCAGCCTTGTGCTGCGAAGAGGCCGGTACAGGCAACAGATACGAATTGTCAGTACGGGCCTCTTCGCAGCACAAGGCTGCTCCTACAAAGGACGCGCCAAGTGAGCGATATTTGTTTTCAACGCGCCAGCGCAGCTCAAAAGGCCGGGCATTCGTCAACAGAACAACAGCCCGGTAGGTACACCCTCAAGCGCCGAGCGAATCCACAACGCTTCGCAGCTTGCCCCGGGTCATCTCCGTGCACGCCTGCATGGGCTCTCGTAGTTCGTCGGTCATCAACCCCTGTAGCTGCAAGGCCGCCTTGACCACAGCCGGGTTGGGCTCGGCAAAGGCCATCTTCATCCACGGCAGCAACTGGTAGAACGTGCCGCGCGCGGCTACCCAGTCGCCATGGTCGACCTGCTGCAGCATGCGCACGTACAGGTCGGCCCGCACATGCGCCGAAGCCGAAATTGCCCCTGCGCCACCCAGGCACAGGTTGTTGAAGATCTGCACGTCCTCACCGGCCAGCACTTGGGCCTGGCCGTCCTGGATCAGGGCCATGGTGGTCTCGCTGTCGCCGCCGCAGTCCTTCACCGCTGCGATGCGCGGGTGGCGCACGATGCGGCGCAGGGTTTCACGCTCGATACGTACCCCGGTGCGGTAGGGTATGTCGTAGACGATCACCGGTACGCTGGCGGCATCCGCCACGGTGCTGAAGAACGCTTCGATGCCGGCCTGCGAAGGCCGGATGTAGCACGGCGCAGGGACCAGCAGCCCGCCAATCTCACGCCGCTGGATTTCAGCCTGGAAGGCCAACAGCTCGCGCAAGTTGTAGCCCGACAGGCCCATCACTACCCTGCCCGGCTCCACCCAGGCCAGCACGGCATCCAGCACGGCCAGTTGTTCGGCCTTGGACAGCGCCGCCGCCTCGCCCGTGGTACCGCATACCACAAAACCGGCCACACCCTCTTCGAGCAGCTTCTTCACCAGTTTTTCCAGGGCGGCGAAGTCGACTTCATTGGCGCGCAATGGCGTGACGAGGGCAATCCAGATACCACGGAAATTCGACATGCAAAAACTCCTGATGTTGACCGAAAGTCAGCGTCAGCAGGGCGGAGAGTCGAAGTGGTCTGGCAGGGATACCTGGCGCCTTCTGTCTCGTCAGCCCACCTGACGAGACAGCGCGCCTCGGTCAGATGAGCGGCTGTTTCTTGGATTTCTTGGCAACGGCAACGCACGCGCCTGCCTGGGCGATGAAGCCCGAAGCGAAAATGGCGTGGTTGGAAATGGACATGCCGGCAAGCCCGTTGCGTGGATATGGCTGGATAATGGTGGCGCGGCGCACTCGGTGTCAACACCGATATAGCAAACCCATCCGGCTGCGCCGGTGTTCGCGGCCAAAGCCGCACAGAGATCTGTGGGCCCGATCTTGTACAAGAGACATTTGATCAATCCAGCATCCACCCAGCATCACCCTCCTCCAGCACACCACCGTGATCCGTCCGGTCTCCTTTACGCGCCACAGCCGCGCCTTCAATCAGGAAATGCTCGGCTCCACTCTCAATCACGGCACCGCACGTGGTCCGATCCCCCACCCTGGCAACCGCCCTGCCGTTGAAGATGTACGTTGCACTGCCGCTTTCTACCTCGTTGATGCCATGCAGCGGACAGACATGTCGATGGCCTACAAGTACGACAGGATTCATTGGGCCTCTCCTTCTGATGGCCCGGTGCGAGATTCACGGTCTATCTCCTCTGGCCAATTAACCTTGGGTGCCAGGCAATGCATGTGGCTCAGGCCATCGTCATCGTTCCAGTCACGGGGGGGGTGCACGAACTCCGGCAGGGCTGCGGGACCTTGCTGCATGAATAACCGGGCGATGGCCCAGTAGGCTTCACCGTGGTACAGGTCGTGGGTGAAGAAGACGCGGTCGATGACTTCGTTGGTTTCCGGGTTGCGGACCGACAGCATGACGTTTTCGATCAGCCCACCGTGGCCGGGGGCGTAGACTCGGTAGACTTCGGCGGTTACGTCGTCCCAGTTGTAGGCGACCGGTTTGACGCCCCAGTGTTTGCGGCTGAACAGATAGATGTAGTGGAATCTGAATTGATAGAGATAAATCTTGCGTCGCAGGCGATTGAAGCGGATTGGTTCATCCCTTGGGAGCATTAGGTCGATCTTTACAAAGGATGCAACCGCCCACATACCGATCAGAGGTACCAGCACTATAACAACAGCAACATACCAGTCACGTGACCAACTAACATCCAGCATAAGCAAATACAAATATATAAGCGCACCAGAAGACGCGATCAACCCTGGAATGCCCAGCAGGACCGCAACACCACGCAAACTGACAGTAGATCGAGGAAGCTCCAAGTACACTTTATCTAGATAGTTAGGTGATGGATTTATATCCTCAAAACTAAAACGCGGAACCTTCTGCGAGCTGACATCAGGCAGATCATAACTCCAACAAAGAGCCCGCCGAGCCCTGAACTTAGCTTTCACTCATTAACCTCCTTGGCACAAACCTCAACATAGGCATTCGGCACATTCCTATCTGGCCAGTACATTACTAACAGTGTCGCAGCCCTGATATTATGCATCCCGATAATCGACATAAGCTCTATAGATCCGGTGATTTCCATACTCGAAGCACGCACGCCACCTAATCCCGACGACTGTCGCTTTTTATTCACTTAAAAATCACTTTTATAGTCAGGATTGGCAGGCCCTGGCGTTCACAGGACATGCACTGGTCGTGTGGCGGCCCGGCTTCGGCGATCGCGAGGGCAATACGTTGGCTGATGGTCATGAGCGATCCTCGTGTTGGACAGGGCCTTGACGGCCTCTGAACACTAACGGGGAATCGCTTTCCAGAGAGGCATTGGGCTTCCTAAAAGTTTGTAGGAAACGTCTCTGAATAAGGGATTTGAGTCAGGCAGGCGCGTTGATACATCAGCCCCGTCGTAACACAGCCGCCAGCCCCACGGTCAGTATCACGGCACAAAGCATGACCAAGCTAATGGCAATTTCGAACCCATGGCAGCGTATCCCTTCTAGACCCGGGGGTTCATCGGCCCTCTCAGTCAGATGGGGCAGTACGAGATTCACGGTCCATGTCCTCCGGCCAATGAACCTTGGGTGCCAGGCAATGCATGTGGCTCAGGCCATCGTCATCGTTCCAGTCACGGGGTGGGTGTACGAACTTCGGCAGGGCTTCGGGGCCTTGCTGCATGAATAGCCGGGCGATGGCCCAGTAGGCTTCACCGTGGTACAGGTCGTGGGTGAAGAAGACGCGGTCGATGACTTCGTTGGTTTCCGGGTTGCGGACCGACAGCATGACGTTTTCGATCAGGCCACCGTGGCCGGGGGCGTAGACTCGGTAGACTTCGGCGGTTACGTCGTCCCAGTTGTAGGCGACCGGTTTAACGCCCCAGTGTTTGCGGCTGAACAGATAGATGTAGTGGAATCTGAATTGATAGAGATAGATTTTGCGTCGTAGGCGATTGAAACGAATGGGTTCGTCCCGTGGGAGCAATAGGTCCATTTTTACATATGTCGCAGTAGCCCACATGCCAATCAAAATCGCTAGCGATGAGAGGATGTCAACGCCCCAATTATTCGACCAGTAGATACCAAAAAAGCTCCAATGCATGTAGATTAATGCACCCACAGAAAAAACCAAAATTGGTCCCCCTATCAGCACTGCGACACCACGCAAACTGACAGTAGATCGGGGAAGTTCCAGGAACACATCATCACAGTAGTTTGGTGGCGGATCTATATCTTCAAAGCTTGAACGCGGAACTTCATCCGAACTGACACCAGGCAGATCATAACTCCAACACAGAGCTCGCTCCGAAAGGATCCTGGGCTTGATCTTCATTCATTAGCTTCCTTAATGCAGACCTCAACATATGCGTCTGGCAGCCTTCTATCCGGCCAATAACTTATCAGCAGTGTCGCGGCTCTAATGGTATGCGGCCCAATCGTAGCCATCAGATTAACAGTACCCGTAATTTCTAGCCAAGACATATGCGGCTCATTTCGGCTAGGCGACCGTCGTATTTTTTTAACTAAAATATCACTCTTATAATCGGGCAACCTCGGCTGAAAAAAGTCATGGAATGTTGCCGCTTTGGTAAGCGCCTCGGCTCGAACAGGTTGGTACTCATCAAGAACGACAGCCTCTCCGCCACTGAAGTCGGGGAAGGTTCCGTCACCATGACGATGTACCACAAGCATCAAACGATAGGCCGAATGCTCATCACGGTATTTGGGCAATATGATTTTGAATTTTATTTTTTGCTCTAGTTCCAAGCTAAGCAACCCACCAATCTTAGAAGTGGCCGGGTCGCTTAAACGCTTGGATTCGAAATGAATCGCCGTATGTACGCCGAGCGTGGCGGCATTGAGCTCTGCAAACGCTATATCTGCATATTCAGGTGTCTTCCAAGACACGACCGGATTTTCATCGTTAGTCCCAAAGCAGCAGCGTCGCACCCAGCGCTCTAATGCATTAGATTCGCTTTCTTCAGCTGACTTGGCAAATGCGTAAGCGATGAGAGCCAGTACGATAGCCAGACCTAAAGGCCCTAATAGGACGGGTTTGAAAATTGCATAGACAAACATTCCAGTTGAAGAGATGTACACAAGACCTGCACTAAAATAATTCCTCGCTGCTAGGTTGTCCCCAGCTGCTCGTGTACGGTTAGCGGCAGAAAATGCTTGTGCCGTATCCAAAACCCCGGTTATTGCACCTATCATCGCACCGATTTTTATCAGCGACACTCCAGTTTCTGAGGCGCCCTTAGCCCACAACCTTCCAGTATGCTTACTACTTGAGTTCAACAAGAGCCCTATTAGCTCGATACTCCCTCCCAATATTCCCAAGTACGATCCTTGCAATGCCAACTTGGCCTCATGCGCCTTGGGCCCAATCTCCGTTTCCGCCTTTTCCTGATTCCTGCCCAGGCTGTCCTGCTGCAGATACAACCCGCCTATCGCCAGCAGGACCTCCCAACTGCCAGCAATCCCGCGCAACCCGGAAAAACCGGTTTTTACCAATCGAGCTGCCTGCTGCGTCGTGATCTTCATCCCCTGCAACAACCTGCGCGCATCGGTTTCCAACGTCCCCGCCGCCACCGAGATATCCACCAGGGCAAGCTGTGCCGCGCTGCTCGCCTGGGTTACCCCCATGCTGGCCTCCTTGAACAACCGCCCATGCACTTCCTCGGCCTTGCCCTCGACCCACACCGTCACGCTGATCATCGTATTGGTGAACCGCGGGTCGAGCA